>NZ_JBYOJV010000004.1:0-398888 GCF_057798835.1 Cupriavidus sp. 291-E7 | reverse complement strand
TTGGCTCGCTGTCGACTGGTCTGAGCACCACCAACAGCAACGTGACATCGCTGTCCACGTCTACGTCGACCGCAGTGGGTTCGCTGTCGACGGGTCTGAGCACGACCAACAGCAACGTGACGTCGCTGTCCACGTCGACTTCAACGGCCGTTGGCTCGCTGTCGACTGGATTGAGCACCACCAATAGCAACGTGACGTCGCTGTCGACGTCGACATCGACGGCAGTGGGTTCGCTTTCGACGGGTGTCAGCACGGCGCAAAGCGGAGTGGACTCGCTGTCGACCGGTCTGAGCACGACCAATAGCAACGTGACCTCGCTGTCCACGTCGACTTCGACGGCAGTGGGTTCGCTGTCGACGGGCGTGAGCACGGCACAAAGCGGCGTGGACTCGCTGTCGACCGGCCTGAGCACGACGAACAGCAATGTGGATTCGCTGTCCACTGGCTTGAGCACTACGAACAGCAACTTGACTTCGCTGTCCACGTCGACTTCGACGGCAGTGGGTTCGCTGTCGACGGGTGTGAGCACGGCACAAAGCGGCGTGGATTCGTTGTCCACCGGTCTGAGCACCACCAATAGCAACGTGACGTCACTGTCCACGTCGACGTCGACGGCAGTGGGTTCACTGTCGACCGGTGTCAGCACGGCACAAAGCGGCGTGGATTCGCTGTCCACCGGTCTGAGCACGACGAACAGCAATGTGGATTCGCTCTCTACCGGACTGAGCACGACGAACAGCAACCTGACTTCGCTGTCCACCTCGACCTCGACGGTAGTGGGTTCGCTGTCGACCGGTATCAGCACGGCACAAAGCGGTGTGGATTCGCTGTCGACTGGCCTGAGCACCACCAACAGCAACGTGACGTCGCTGTCCACGTCGACGTCGACGGCCGTTGGTTCGCTGTCGACGGGCGTAAGCACGGCACAAAGCGGTGTGGACTCGTTGTCGACTGGCCTGAGCACGACGAACAGCAACGTGACGTCGCTGTCCACGTCGACTTCGACGGCAGTGGGTTCGCTGTCGACGGGCGTGAGCACGGCGCAAAGCGGTGTGGACTCGCTGTCGACTGGCCTGAGCACCACCAACAGCAACGTGACGTCTCTGTCCACGTCGACCTCGACGGCAGTGGGCTCGCTGTCGACCGGCTTGAGCACGACCAATAGCAATGTGACGTCGCTGTCCACGTCGACTTCGACGGCCGTAGGTTCGCTGTCAACGGGCGTGAGCACGGCACAAAGCGGCGTGGACTCGTTGTCGACTGGCCTGAGCACGACGAACAGCAACGTGACTTCGCTGTCCACGTCGACTTCGACGGCAGTAGGTTCGCTGTCGACGGGTGTCAGCACGGCGCAAAGCGGTGTGGATTCTCTGTCGACGGGTCTGAGCACCACCAACAGCAACCTGACGTCGCTGTCCACGTCGACCTCGACCGCAGTAGGTTCGCTGTCAACGGGCGTAAGCACGGCACAAAGCGGCGTGGACTCCCTGTCCGCCGGCCTGAGCACCACTAACAGCAACCTGACTTCGCTCTCGACTTCCACGTCGACGGCAGTAGGTTCCCTGTCAACGGGTATCAGCACGGCACAAAGCGGCGTTGACTCTCTGTCGACCGGCCTGAGCACCACCAACAGCAACATGACATCGCTGTCCACGTCGACGTCGACCGCAGTGGGTTCGCTGTCGACCGGCCTGAGCACCACCAACAGCAACGTGGCCTCGCTGTCGACGGGCTTGGCCAACTCGGTGCAGTATGACGACGCTAGTCATGGGTCCGTGACCTTGGGCGGTGCGGGCGCCACGGCACCGGTGGCGTTGAAGAACGTCGCCGATGGCGTCAATGCCACCGATGCGGTGAACTTCGGTCAACTGAGCTCATTGTCGACTTCCACGGCGGCAGGCATCAGTTCGCTGTCAACAGGCGTCAGCACGGCACAGAGCGGCGTGGATTCGCTGTCGACTGGCCTGAGCACCACCAACAGCAACGTGACGGCGCTGTCCACGTCCACGTCGACAGCCGTTGGCTCGCTGTCGACCGGCCTGAGCACCACCAACAGCAACGTGGCCTCGCTGTCCACGTCGACCTCTACCGCAGTGGGTTCACTGTCAACGGGCCTGAGCACGACCAACAGCAACGTGGCCTCGCTCTCTACGTCGACCTCCACCGCAGTGGGCTCGCTGTCGACGGGGGTAAGCACGGCGCAGAGCGGCGTCGAGTCCTTGTCCACGGGATTGAGCACCACGAACACCAGCGTGGCGTCGCTGTCCACGGGACTGAACACGACGAACAACAATCTGACGGTGCTGTCGACCGGGCTGAGCACCCTGGTGACTCAGGGTGTCAAGACCAAGTACTTCCACACAAACTCCGACCAGGCCGATTCCCAGGCAACGGGCAAGGGATCTGTCGCGGTGGGCGGCAATGCCGTCGCGTCGGGAGAAGGAGCCATCGCGATCGGTGAAAACGCCCGTGCCACGGGCGCCAACTCGGTTGCGCTGGGGGCCAACTCGGAGGCTACGCGAGACAACAGCGTGTCGGTGGGGTCGGCAGGGCGGGAGCGCCAGGTTACCAATGTCGCGGCGGGTACGTATGGCACGGATGCCGTGAATCTGAATCAGTTGAACGCAGGGATTCAACAGGCCAACAACTATACGGACCAGCGTTTCAACCAGATCGAGAAGTCTGTCAACACTACCGCCCGTCAGGCCTTCGCGGGTATTGCAGGAGCCACGGCCCTTGCAATGCTGCCGGAGCCGGATCAGAACAAGACGTTGGCCCTGGGGCTTGCCATTGCGAACTTCAAGGGGCAGTCCGCGGTTGCGATCGGTACGACCGCGCGGGTGACCGAGAACATCAAGTTCAAGGCGGGTGTGGGCGTCAGCTCGAACGGAACCACGGTGGGCGTAGGTACGGCAATTCAGTGGTAAGCATGGCGGGTGCCGCGGTCGGGGTGATTCCGCCCGGATCGCGGCTTGTTGCAACGGTAGATTTGCATCGGAACGTTCTCATGGCACGACCCGGTGCCGAAAAATAGTATGGCGCAGGCAAGATGGATTCACCGGGGGAAAGCCATGACGCTGCAGCAACTGCATGTCTTTCTGAATGTGGTGGCGCAAGGCAGCATTCACGGTGCGGCTCGCGCGCTGGGGGTCACCCAGCCCGCGATCACCGCCAGCGTGCGCGAGTTGGAAAAATCACTGGGCGTGCCACTGCTATTGCGATCGGTAAAGGGCGTGAAGCTGACGACCTATGGGGCGGTGTTCTACCGTCGCGCGAAATCGATCGCCGCGGACATGAAGCGTGCCGAGGACGAGCTTCTGGAGATGCGGGGCGACCAGGCGGGAAGTATCGCGGTTGCCACCTCCGAGTTTGCCGCGAGTTCCATGTTGCCCAAGGTCTTCAGCAGATTTCGGCGAGCTGGTCACGGCACCTTGTTGTCCTTCCACCAAAGTAGTTTCTCGTCTGCTTTGGGCCAACTGTTTGAGAATGCCATCGACGTCGCCGTCGTCCATGCGCCGCAGCGCATGGAGTTTCCGGATTTCGTGACCGCCAGGCCGCTGTTCTCGATGCCATTGATCGCAGTGGCTAGGGCGTCCCATCCCAAGATCCAGGCGCGCAGTGTCGAGGCGGTGATTGACGAGGAATGGCTGCTGCCTTGTGAGACCGGTGACGATGCCGACCGGACGTTCACGCACTATTTCGATTCCGCCGAATTGCATGCGCCTGCCAGGGTCTCCCGTTGCCAGTCGCTCTCGGCGACGATTCTTTTGCTAAAGGCGGCGGACCTGATTGCTCCGGTTCTGTATCCGACTTTCAAACTGGATATGGAAACGCGCGGCATCGTGACAATGCCAATCGAGAAAGAGGCCAGTGTCATGTCGATGTATCTACTGACACGGCGTGACCGTCATCTGTCGGATGACGGCGAGGCGTTGCTTGCCATGTTCGAACAGGTTGCGAGGGAAGTGCCATTCGTCGGGCATGACGTCTGACGTTGTTGCCAGCAATCTTAGCGATTGTTTGCAGTCGCGCGAAACACGGAAGATAGACTCGAATTGTGCAGTTTCCTCGCACGTGCAAGGTTTGTCTCCCCGTTTCGCCAGGCTACATCTCAGCGGGTGTGCCTGGCGTTTTTTTTCCCGCGAATGCCACGCTTCACCGACTGTTTCCGGAGTGCGCGCCGTATTTGCATTTGTTCGATTTCAGACCGGCCGATGCGCCGACAATGAGATCGTCCATAGGTAACGGGCGCGACCGATACCCAGGCACGGAATCCCCCAGCGGAAACGAAGAAGGCAGGCGAAGATGGTCATGACGGCACACGCAAGACAGGACATGAATGCTCTGAAGTTGACAACCGCCGGTGTGTTGAATGCCATCCGCGCGAAGGATATCTATGCCGTCTACCAGCCGCAGTTCGAAGCGGCGACGGGCAGGCTATCCGGTCTGGAGGTTCTGGCTCGATGGAACGTCGGCGCGAAGCGGCATATCCCGCCCAGTCAGTTCATCCCGTACATAGAGAGCAGCACGTTCGAGTGCGAACTGATCTTCTCGCTGGTGGAGGAGGTTGGGGTGCTGCTTCGACGTCACCCTGCGTACAGCGGGACAGTGTCCATCAATGCCAGTCTGCACGCGTTGGCGGGTCACGACTTCTTTCCGTCATTGGAGCGCGTGCTGCACGCCAATAATGTGCCGATGCGGCGTGTGCTGGTGGAGATTACGGAGAACACCACCGTCAACGACGCCGAAGCGTTGCGGATTCAGGCGCATATCTGTCGCCTGCGGGAGGCCGGGCTGACGTTTTCATTGGATGACTTCGGCACCGGCTTTGCTGGCATGCAGGCGCTGGATCTCTTCGAGTGTCGTCAGGTGAAGATTGCCAAGCCATTCCTGCATCGTGCCCGCACCTCTCAGCGTTCCCGCCGCATCCTCGCCAGCATGGTCGACGTTATTCATGCCGCGGGTGCGTCGGTTGTGATGGAAGGACTCGAATCCGATGAGGATCTCGATTTATCGCGGGCCGTCGGCGCGGATCAGCTTCAGGGGTATCTCCTGGGGGCGCCGCAATCGGCGGACTCGGTTGCCGGTACATATTTTGGCGATGCCCGATGCCAGCACGTCGCAGGCAGATTGCCACTGATGTGAAACATCGCACCATCTGGCGTTCCGGCGTGGCGCTGTGGATGCTCGTAGCATCGACCGCACAGGCTCACGGTCCGGTCTATCCCGATGCCATCGCGCCGCCGCCCTGGAAAGCGCCGTTCATGCAGGTTTTTGTCCGCGCGGACCAGGACAGCGATGGCCGGCTCTCGATGTCTGAAGTCGGCGCGCGCGCGCCGCGGCTTAGCGCGGTGTTCGAGAGTATCGACCTCGATGGAAATGGATACCTCGACTATCCGGAGTACCTGGCGTATTTGCGTGATAGATACCGTGGCATTTCACCCGTGCATTCCATGCACCGGGAAGTAGTCCGGTAAGACCCGAAGTCGCTTGAACAATGCATAAGAAGGGGCCGACTCCCGGCCGTTCAGTGTCACATACACAACAGGCGACCCGCGTTTTTACATTTGTTCGATTTTGCGATCCGCGACATGCTGACAATGCCTGACGCTTGGCGGGATTGCAGTCCCAGCTAGGCCATCTGCCTTGGTGGCATTGCTACGCAGAACATAGGTCGCAGTCGTGAACAGTCCGTCGGAATATCGCAAGCGAGTCGTCTCGATCGAAGACGACGACAGTTATGCGGCGTTGATCGCTGCTGCATTTGTGGGTTGGGGGCATGAATGCGTGAACTATCGCGATGGCCGCACCTTTCTTGAAAGATTGCCCGACGAGGTATTCGACCTGCTGCTGGTGGATTGGGAGCTTCCAGACATGACCGGCGATGTGGTGATTGCGCGGATACGCACGCTGCTGGGTAAAACACCCCGCGTAATGGTCATTTCCAGCCGCATCGAACAGGACGTCATCGCGGCCGCGTTGGAAGCCGGTGCCGATGACTACATCAGCAAGCCGATTCGCATTCCAGAACTGTTGGCGCGCGCCGGTGCACTAATGCGCCGCAAGCAGGAAAGAATGCTGTGCGCGGGTGGCGTGATCGAATGCGGCCGATATCGGCTCAATCCGATGGAACGTGTGGCGTCCCTTGACGATATACCGGTGAGCCTGTCTCCTCGTGAGTTCGATCTGGCATTGCTGCTGTTTCGCAATGCCGGTTGCCTGCTATCCCGCGAAATTGTCATGCAAGCCGTATGGGGAAAGGCGGGCGACGCGGGATCTCGAACGCTGGATATGCACATGTCTCGGGTGCGAACGAAACTGGCGCTGCGTGCCGAGAACGGCGTGAGACTCAGGTCGATCTACGCACATGGTGTGCGCCTGGAACCCCTTCATACCGGTGCGGGACATGGCAACTGAAACCGTACGGCGACGGATATGGGCGGCCGCCTGCGTGGTGGCCGGCGTGCTGGCCTGTGGCCTGGCTCATGCCGGCCCGGCAGGGGCGCAGGGCGATGCAATGGCTTACACGGTGGAAGCTGGCGATACGCTTCTGTCGATCGCCACCCGCTATATGGACAGACCGGAATCCTGGCATGTTCTCCAACGGATCAACCGCGTGCCGGACCCCTATCGCCTTGTGCCGGGTTCGAAGATCCTGATCCCGTTCAGCCGGATTCCCGAGACCGCGGGTGCCGCCGTGGTGGTTCACACAATCGGCGACGTGCGCGCAGCCGGCAAGCCCGTCGAAGTTGGCACGCGCCTGGTGGACGCGGACCGGATCGAGACCGGTGCGGGCGCGTCGGTCACCGTTGAGCTGGCCGATCGGACCCGGATCACCTTGCCGCCGCAAACGGTGGTGCAGGTGCAGCGGGTGCGCAGTTTCGCACGGGCACCGCTGATCGACGCGGTTTTCAGTGTGGAGAAAGGCGCGGCGGCTGCCCGGGTGGCGCCCACCGGATCAGGCGTGGGCCGTTTCGAGATTCGTACACCGTTGATGGTCACTGGCGTGCGGGGTACCCGCTATCGCGTCAGTGCCGACGCCACAAGCGCGCGGAGCGAAGTTCTGGAAGGCCACGTCGCAGTGGGCGCGGGTGTGCTATCCACCGCGGCTGCGACAGTCGATGCCGGATACGGCGTCGGCGCCGGACTGCGCGGCGTCTTGTCGAAACCCGTTCGCCTGCTCGGTGCGCCGGCGCTCGAAGCGGTGCCGGCATTGGTGCTGGGCAATAGCATCCGTTTGTCGTGGTCGCCTGTTGCCGGCGCAGTCCGCTATCTGTTGACGGTTTCCCGGGACGCCGATCTGACTGAAATTCTCTGGATGGGGAGCACCGCCGCGCTGCAGGAATCCATCGGGGAGTTGCCAGAAGGCCACGTCTATCTTTCCGTATCCGCCATCGCCGGCACGGGACTGGTGGGCCTTGCAAGCACGGCACCGCTACAGGTCAGAATCAATCCCCCGGCACCCTTGTTACTGGAACCGGCCGCTGAACATACGCAGTATGGTGATGCCGCCCATTTTGAATGGGCGACGGTTCCAAAGATATCGAGGTATGAGATCGAAGTGGCGCAGGATGCCGGCTTCGAGCTGGGTCGCGTTCGCTGGACTACCACCGAAGTTGAAACGAGCCGCCCGCTTGTGCCCGGGCGCTGGTGGTGGCGTGTGCGTTCCGTGGACGCGGCGGAGCTAGCGGGCCCGTGGTCAGATGCGGTCGCGTTCCAGATGGAACCCGCGGGTCCTATTCCGCGAGCCGACGACGACGGGAGCGTATTGCGGATCAGCTGGCCAAAAGGCGCAGCGGCGAGCGCGGCCGCATACCGCGTCCAGCTTGCGCGCGACGAGGCATTCTCCTCGATGGTTCTCGACGCGCAGGTGGCGACCAATCAAATGCAGATGCCGCGTCCCCAGGCGGGCGTCTACTATGTCCGGGTCGCGCTATTGCCCGCGCAAGGCGTATTGCATGCCGCCGCATTTTCGGCGCCTCAGCGTTTGCTGCTCGACGAACTGTTGCGGGACGGCTCGGGACAGGCGATCGGAGGTGGGGAGGGCGGAGGCCCAAAGAAGGTCCGGGTCGATCGCGCGGAGTAGGGTATGTCGTTGCGATGGAGAGTGCCGCTTCCCAAGGCCAGGGTCGCGCCTGCGACGGGGTCCGGCTTTCGCCGGAGAACGCGTATCGAATGGGCCGTGCTAACGCTGTTGGTACTCACCGTGGTGGTACTGGCCGTGAAGTTCGAATGGCTGCAGCGCGCGGACCTGGCCTTCTACGATGAGTCGATTGGGGCAAGTGGGCGCCCCGCCAGTGACGCCATTGTGATCGTCGCCATCGACGACAAGAGCATCGAGGCCCTTGGCCGCTGGCCGTGGCGCCGCTCGGTACTTGCGGCGGCTGTCGACCGCATCGCGGCGGCTGGACCGCGCGCGATTGGCCTCGATGTCATCATGTCCGAGCCAGATAACCGATACCCCGAGGATGATGCCGCATTCGCCGGCAGTCTGGCACGCGCCAGGGCAACGGTGGTGCTGCCGGCATTTGTCGACCTCGCTGGAGATGAGGTGAGGGTGCGCTCTCCATTGGCCGCGCTGCAAGCGGACATCGGGCACATTAACGTAACGGTCGATACCGATGGTGTGGCGCGCGAGGTGTTCCTGGAGGAGGGATCACTGGATGCCGGCAGGAGCCTCCGACACTTCTCCCTGCAAATCGCCAAGGCGTTCCGTCCGGACGCGGCAGCAAGCGTGCGCGTCGAGCCAGCGATAGTGGCCGAACGTGGTGGATGGCAACGCCGTGGCCGCCTCCGCATTCCGTATGTCGGTCCCCCCGGCAGCTTCATGCAGGTTTCCGTGATCGACGTGCTGGATGGCAAGGTCGGCCCTGATCTCTTCCACGGAAAAGCGATTTTGATCGGCGCCACCGCGACGGGATTGGGCGACTATCTGTCCACGCCGGTTTCGCGCGATGGTCATGCAATGAGAGGCGTGGAGATCCTGGCCAATACGGTGCAGGCGGTGCTTGAGAACAATGCGATCGTCAGGGTGGGCGATACCGAGTTCTGGTTCGCTACCTTGCTGCCCGTATTGCTGTTTGCATGGATCTCGCTGATCCTGCCGCCTCGCGCGGCACTCGCCGGTGGCCTGGCGGTTGTCGGCACGCTCGTGGCAGTGAGTTATCTGTTGCTCGCCTATGCGCATATCTGGATCATGCCGTGCGCGGCGATACTCGGATGCGTGGTGTTTTTCCCGCTCTGGCTGTGGCTGCGTCAGGAAGCGGCGCTCCGCTTTCTGGCGGACGAACTGCGCAGCCTGGAGCAGGAGTCCGGCCTGATGACGCCCGCTGATCGGGGCACGCAAAGCAGCCTGGACGACCGCATGCGTGCGGTCCACCGCATGAGTTCTCACGTCCGCGATGTGCGGCGATTCCTGGCCGACGGGCTTGAGAGCTTGCCGGAGGCAACACTGATTTGCCGGCAGGATGGCGCGATCCTGATGGCAAATCGTTGCGGCGTGGCATTGGCGCCGGTACTGTTTGGCGAGAACCACGGTGTTGGTTCGACTGCGACGGTGCTTCACGCCGCGCACGCGGAGCGTCCGACGATTCAGGCGGTACTGCACCACGTTTTCGGCGGGGCGGATTCTGGCATTGCTTACTGGCATGCGCTATGCGGCGCATCAGAACGGGACACGCAATTGACTCGAACCGCCGGGATGGAACTGGTGACACGCGACGACCGTTCCTTCCTGCTGCATGGCGCGCCCTTGCACGCGGAGCAGGGCGAGATTGCGGGCTTGATCGTCAGCCTTGTCGACATCACTGAGATTCGGATCGCCGAGCGGCAACGAGAACAGACCATGCATTTTCTCTCGCATGACATGCGCTCGCCGCAAGCATCGATCCTCGCGTTGATCGAGCTACAGGAGAACGCCAAGGACGCGCTGCAAACGGAGGATCTCCTGCGTCGCATCGGCACCTATGCCAATCGCACGCTGGCGCTGGCCGACGATTTCATTCAGCTTGCGCGGGCCGAGTCGCAACGTTTGGCGCTTGTGAGCGTCGACCTTGTGGAGGTGCTATTCGATGCGAGCGATGAGCTGTGGCCGCTGGCTAACGCGCGGAATATTGAAATCAGGGTGGAGTCGGACATGGAAACCGCGTCAGTTCGTGGGGAGCCGGCCCTGCTTGCACGCGCGATTGGAAATTTGATCAACAACGCGATCAAGTACAGCAATGGCGGATCGTCCGTGCGCGTGCGATTGTCCGCGACTTCCACGCGCTATCGAATCGACGTGATCGATCAGGGACCGGGGATCGCCGAAGAGGATCAGGCCCGGCTATTCCAGCCCTTCAGCCGAATCAAGACGTCGATGCGCAATATCCCGGACGGCAGCGGGCTTGGTCTGGCATTTGTACGGACGGTTGCGGAGCGTCACGGCGGTCAGGCGCAAGTCTTGAGTTTCCCCGGAAACGGGGCAACGTTCTCGATCGACATTCCACGGAGTGGCTCGACGATGTGATGCACGACGCTGATCCGTCATGCCATGCGCCGCTACCGTTCTTCCAGGAGGAGGCGGGCGGCCATTTTTCGCTGGGACAAGTTCTCTTGAATATCGTCAGCCCGGTCGAGCTTGATGCAGAGCAGCGTCAGAAGCACGACGGCGACGATGCTGGCTATGAAAATCAACAAGAGAACGTTCCGATTCATGGAGTGAGCGAGTAAGGCGGGAAGCAATCACTGTAGGGGAGCGTTCCGGCCGTATTGTCAACAATTGAAGACAGGCTGCGCCGCTGCCTCACCTCGGCCGCTTTTCGTTCGTTTGCAATGTCGAATGCCGCTGGTGATAGTTTTGATCCTGGGCGGCGACGATGAGGATCGCTTCGCTTTCCAGGACGTTTTTGGCGGCTCGATCCGCAAGCGAAAAGCTGCGTGATGTGCTGGAAGACCAGCCATGTTGTCGCGGCTCGCATCGAGTGCGCACTGGACCGCCGGACTGTGCAGCCACACGTGTTGCGCGAACTGACCTGCAGATGTGACGCAAATGGGCAAGAACAGAAAACCCCGAAAGGCTTACCGGCCCCGAGGCATTGAGCCGGCCGCCGGTCTGCGCCTGCAGCCGTGGCGATTGAACATGCTGTTCAATCCTGTCGAACGTATCCTGGACAGGCTGGAGGCCGGCGATGCCTTCGACGTGAACGAAGACGGCGAACTGGAAACGCAGTACCACGAAGTAGGCCACGCATTTTCCGTGGATATGACGATCCACACGTTGATCGAGGTCTACGAAATCGCCGCAATGCGCGCCCCCGCGAAGTGCCCAGGCATTGCGCCGTTGCGGCATCTCAGGAGTCGGCTGGCGGATGACGAAGGGCTCACAAGCGCCGATATCGAAGCCAGTCGAAGCTGTCTTGCCGCGCTGCGGCGATACGCGGCGAGCCTGCCCAGCACGGAACTGATAGATGTCATGCGCACGCTGGCGCTGAAGGCTCAGATGGACGACGCCGAAAAGACTGGTGCAGCGTCATGACGACCTCACACAGACCTAGCGCTTGCAGGGACATCATTTTTGCGTTGTTGCGCGCACACGGGCCACTCACCCAGCAAGACATCGTGCAAGCGGTGCCACTCGAAAAGGAAGAGGCGAGGCGCGCGATCACTGCGATGCGCAGGACCGCGGTCATCACGCGGATCGCGCCGCTGAACGATGGCCCAGGTGTGCCAGGGCGCTATGCATTGACCGGGAAACCGCTCTCTCGTAACACGCCAACCAATTCCCTCGTCGCGCACGGCGAGGTCAGTTTTGATGGATTGCTTGCCGCGTGGAGGATTGCAGTGCCAAAGACTTCGAAGGCGTATCCGTCCCGCGTGATTCGAATGGATAGTTGGGGCGTCGATCTCGACCTTGTACCTTCCAAACGAGCGGCGTCGCAAACACGCGCCGCCAATGCATAGCGCACCGTGCTGGGTACTGGTCGGCGTCGCGGCATTCGGCTTTGCGCTGGTGTGCGGGTTTCGGGCCGACGCAAGCGGGGATTCGCAGGAATCCCGCTGGATAAGACTGGCCGGCACGTTGCACTTGCCTGGTTTGGCGCTCGTGATTGTGGGGTTGGGCCTGGCTCAGCCACCGGCGCTACGCGAAACCCCTCAGGCGCAATCGGCGCGGATCGTTCGCCCTCAGGCCATACGGGTCAGCGATATGGCGGTGCACAGAGTCGCCCCTTCGCTGAAACCGAATCAAGCCAGAAAGGGAGCCGTGAAACGGCCGCCACGCTAAGTTTTACGACTGATTTGGGCCGCGACCGCGAGGCCTTCTACTGACATTGGAGCTTCACTATGCAGGTTTGCACAACACTGATCGACGCTAGTGGTCATATCTTCGAAAGACGGACCACACACGATGCCCAGTCGGTGATCGGGGCCGCGAAATCCAGTCAACAGGTTATCGCCACCAAAGGCAAGGCATGGGCGGATCAGTCCATGAAAACGCTTGGGCGCGGACTGGCCAAAGCCATGTTGGCCGGCAAGAAGCAGGGGTTCGATCAGGCCATCCTCGACTTGCTGGTAGCCGTCTGGCTGATCGACTCGATCTTTGGAGAGTTGGACGCCGACGAGTTTCAGCATAGCAACCATGCTTTTACGGTGGATTCGCACGGCAACCTCATTTACGACCGCCGCCTTATGGAGATGGCGTAGGCGCGCAGAGCCAGGCGATCCACACTGATTCGCAAAGCATGTTTCGCAAGACGACGGAATCGCGCGGCGTAACTGCTTTCAAGCGCGGGTGCGAGAGGGAACTTTGAACACTTCGGATGAACGCATGCCTGTCTCGTTGCACGAGCTCAGGGAATTTGCCAAGAAACTGACGGATGGATCGCTATTCAAGGAAGCGACACTACTGGTGATCGAAGAACTGGAGAAGCGAGTCCAGTGCAGGAAAACGCTCCGGCGCTACCACTGCGAAGCTTCGGATTGAGCACCGTGCGTGTTCTCGGCAGTCCTTCATCAAGGACAGGGCGCTTGTCTAAGCGCCATCGACCAACGGCGCCATTCGCGCAAGGAAGAGGCTGGGACACCGACCCCAAGGCGCCCCAGCATTCCACACAACACTTGCGTTGCCGCGTGGACGACTAGCACTCACGACATCGATTGAGCGGCAACGCTTGTACGTTAGCGTAGGGCGAACGGCAAAATGCAAAAGAGTGCAAAGGGCCGATTCGTCACGCCTCCAGCGCAGGCTCGGATTGCTTCACGACAGACCGGCGCCAAAAGCGCCGTTCAGTGGATGCTCGCCTGGCCATCCGCCATCGAGCCTTAGCCAGGATCGGGACACGGGTTTTCTGTGCCCCCGGAACGACGTCATTGATGGCATCCGAACGACGACCGGGAAGTCAGTCATCCAATGATGATGACTTCCGCGACTGCCAGGGTCTCACGATGAACTTGTGCGGCGCGCTCAAGAACCCCCAAACCAGTTATATCCCTGGTCTACCCAATAGCCGCCGGGGTAGGTATTGGTGACGAACAGCTCCATGATGTGTTTGGGATTCTTGTAGCCGAGCTTGGTCGGCATGCGAAGCTTCATCGGATAACCATACTTGGGCGGCAGGCGTTCGCCGTCGTACGTGAATGTCAGCAAGGTCTGCGGATGGAGTGCCGTGGCCATGTCGATACTCTCGTAGTAATCGTCGGCACACCGGAAGCCAATGTACTTTGCCGAGGTATCGGCGCCGATCCGCTGCAGGAACGTGGCAAACGGCGTGCCGCCCCATCGCCCGATCGCGCTCCATCCTTCCACGCAAATATGTCGCGTGATCTGTTCGGCGTGGGGTAGCGCGTACAGCTCGTCCAGCGTCCAGCTTTTCTTTTCCCTGACGAGTCCGCCAACCTGAAGCCGGAAATCGTCGCCGTTCACCACCGTCACTTCGTCGATGCCGTAGAACGCGTTGAACGGAAATGGGCGCGTGATTTCCGCTTTGGTGTAAGTTGGCGCGAGCCGGTTCGGGTCGAACAGCCACGCCTGAACTTTGTCGTTCATGCGTGACACGCGCGACAGGAAGGTTTCCACCGAGGCATCGTCGCTCAGGCTGCAGCCGGTGAGCATGGCAAGGCCGCCGAGCGTCAGGATGCGCTTGCCGAACAGTCGCCGTGACGGCGCGTCGAGCTGCCGGCGTACATCGATGATCAGCGAATCGCGGTCGATGGCCGTTCGTCCGGAAGGTTTGGTTTTCACGATTCAGACTCCAGATGTGTCAGCGTCCGCGAATCATCGTCAGCAGACTACGCGGCACCAGCGCCACCATCACCAGATGCACGACGATGAAAGCCGCCAGCAAGGACATCGCGCAGAAATGCACCACGCGCGCAAAGTCGTACCCGCCCATCATCTGGCGCAGCAACGGAAACTGCACGGGTTTCCAGATGGCGATACCGGACAGCACCAGCACGAGCAGCACGAGCACCACCCCCAGATAGGCCAGTTTCTGCACGGCGTTGTACTGGCTCAGGTCGGCGTGAGACAGGCGTCCACGAAGCGCGGCAACCAGATCGTGCAGCACGGCGCGCGGTCCGAGCGGAAAGAACTTGCGGGCGAGTCGGCCCGTGACGATGTTCATCGCCAGATAGAACAGCCCGTTGAAGAACAGCAGCCACATGGCCGCGAAATGCCATTGCAGCGCGCCGCCGAGCCAACCGCCCAGCGTGATATCCGCGGGAAAACGAAATCCGGCAAAGACCGGCGACGCGTTGTAGATGCGCCAGCCCGACAGCATCATCACTACGGCGGCCAGCGCATTGAGCCAGTGCGAGATGCGTACCCAGCCGGGCTGGATCGCGCGCGGGGAGACGCGGGCGTGGCCAGCGTTGTGCGAGATTCCCATGTTGGTCTCCTGGCAAAGCCGGGCGCAGCGCCGATGTGGCTGGCTGGCGCCCGTCGTGCTTGTCCAATCGAGTGTTACTTGCTCATGGCGTCGCCATCCTTGCCCATCTTGTCGTGGGACTTCGGCTTGGCCATCTTGTCCTTGTGCATGCCATCCTTCGACATGCTGTCCTTCGACATTGCATCCTTGGCCATACCGTCCTTGGACATCGCATCCTTGGACATCGCGTCTTTGGACATCGAATCCTTGGCCATCGAGCCACCGGTCTGGGCGAACGTGGTGGTTCCCAACATCATGAACGCGGCGGAAACCACGGCGATTGCGATCTTGTTCATCTCGACTCCTCGTTACTTTGCATTGGACCGGCAGCTTTCCGGTCGACGGAACATCACGCCACGCCTGATTCGGCGGGGCATCAGATTCACACTCGATGTGTGCGTCTGACAGCAAATTCGCCGTGCGGGCGTGCCCGGTTACAGCGACCGAAGAATTTTTCTTTTCCGCATCGTGCCGATCCCGTGGGCCTGCGTTCGTCGACAAAGCGCCTTGCAACACACACAAGTGCCGCCAGCGCGTAGAATTCGCGCACATCAACGTGGCCACATGTAACCAACGCGATCGATGGAGCGAAATATCGAACAGGATGCGCTGCAGAGGCGGGAGTCTCGCCTGCTCGATCTTTTTACCGGCGGGCTGGCGGGCGACCAAGTATCGTATGGGCGATTTCTGACCGAGCTGGCGGCAATGCTGCGTGGCTATTTTCGGAACCGGCTGCCGCAGCAAGCGGGCGATGTCGAAGATCTGACCCAGGAAGTCCTGCTCGCCGTGCACAACGCGCGCCACACCTACCTGCCCGGGCAACCGCTGACGGCATGGGTGCACGCGATTGCACGGTACAAGCTGGCCGATCACTTTCGCGCCCATGCGCGGCGCGATGCGCTGAGCGATCCGCTCGATGCGGCGCAAGACGTGATCGCGGCGCCAGACCTGGAGCCCGCGCAGGCAAAGCGCGACCTGAACCTGCTGCTTGAGCAGTTGCCGGACCGCCAGCGCCTGCCCATCGTTCACGTGAAGCTGGAAGGGCTGTCGGTCAGCGAGACCGCGCGGATCACCGGCATGTCGGAATCGGCGGTCAAGGTAGGTGTCCATCGCGGGCTGAAGGCGCTCGCGGCAAAGATTCGAGGAACGCGATGAAAACAGACGACCTGATATCCATGCTTGCCACCGGCGTCACGCCGGTCGACCGGCACGCGGTTGGCCGCCGTTTTGGCATCGCGGTCATCGTGGGCGCTGTCTTGGCAACGTTGCTGATGGCGGCCACGCTGCATGTGCGCGCCGATCTGGCCGACGTTGCCGTCACACCGCTGTTCTGGGCCAAGGTGGCGCTGCCGTTTTCGCTGATGCTGGGTGCCTTGTGGATGGCCGCGCGGCTGGCGCGTCCCGGCATGGCGCCGTCGGCCGCCTGGCTGGGCGTTAGCGTACCGTTTGCAGCCGTATGGCTGGGTGCGATTCAAGTCATCACGCAGACGCCCGCCGCCGAGCGCGCGGCGGCCGTACTAGGCCAGACCTGGCGGGTCTGCCCGTTCAATATCGTGATGCTGTCCGTGCCGGTCTTCATTGCCGTGTTCTGGGCATTGCGCGGACTGGCGCCTACGCGACTGCGACTGACTGGCGCGGTGGGTGGGTTGTTGTCCGGCGCGGTGGCAACGCTTGCCTACTGCCTGCACTGCCCCGAGATGGGCGTCGCGTTCTGGGGTGTGTGGTACGTGCTTGGCATGCTGGTGCCAACCGCGCTCGGCGCACTGCTCGGGCCGCGCCTGCTCCAGTGGTAATCGTCGCCACGCCATTGCCACAGTATTGCCTCAACGCGATTCGTACCAGCGCTGCGACCGGTTCACCACGCCGACAACGAACAGCATCACGGGCACTTCGATCAGCACGCCCACGACGGTGGCGAGCGCCGCGCCTGATCGGAAACCAAACAGGCTGATCGCGGTAGCCACGGCCAGTTCGAAAAAGTTGCTCGCGCCGATCAGTGCGGATGGGCCTGCCACGCAGTGCGCAACACCGAGCTTGCGGTTCAGCAGATAGGCCAGCGCGGAGTTCAGCAGGACCTGAACCAGAATCGGCACGGCCAGCAGCAGGATGATCAGCGGCTGCTCGACGATGGTATTGCCCTGGAATCCAAACAGCAGCACGAGCGTCGCCAGCAATGCGGCGATCGAGTAGGGGCCAAGGGCGCCGACGACTCGCCGATAAGTGGCTTCGCCGCGTGCCAGCAATGCCTTGCGCATGACCTGCGCAATCAGCACCGGAATCACGATGTAAAGCGTGACCGATGCGATCAGCGTGTTCCACGGAACGGAGATCGACGACAGACCCAGCAGCAAGCCGACGATGGGTGCGAAGGCCACGACCATGATTGCATCGTTGAGTGCCACCTGCGAGAGCGTGAAATACGGATCGCCTTTGCACAACTGGGACCAGACGAACACCATCGCCGTGCATGGCGCCGCCGCCAGCAGGATCAGGCCCGCCATGTAGCTGTCGAGCTGGTCCGCCGGCAGCCAGCCCGCAAACAGATGGCGCACGAAGATCCAGCCCAGCAGCATCATGGAAAACGGCTTGACGAGCCAGTTCACGAAGAGCGTCACGCCGATGCCGCGCCAGTGTCCGGCAATCTGGCCCATCGCGCCGAAGTCGATCTTGATCAGCATCGGAATGATCATGACCCAGATCAGCAGCCCGACCGGCAGGTTGACCTGCGCCACTTCGATGGCGCCGATCGATTCAAAGATCGCGGGCAGCCATTGGCCAAGGACGATGCCGGCGACGATGCAAAGCGCCACCCAGATCGTCAGGTAGCGCTCAAAGAAGCCGATGGCGCCCGGTTGCGCGGCGCCGGCAGTGCCTTGTGCCGTGCTCATTCCCCGGACTCGACAGGCTGGGCGCCGATCGCGCGGATTTGCTGCTGGATGACGTTGTGGTCCAGCACATGCAACGGCAGGTTCACGAACTGGCTGACGCGACTCAGGATCTGCCGGAAGACTTGGTCGAACACCTTGCGCTTGTCTTCGTCGGAGCCTTGAATCGCGGCGGGGTCCATGAAGCCCCAGTGCGCGGTGATCGGTGTGCCCGGCCAGATCGGGCAGACCTCGCCCGCGGCCTGGTCGCACACGGTGATGACGAAGTCCATCTTTGGCGCATCGGGCAGGGCGAACTCGTCCCAGCTCTTGCTGCGCAAACGCGAAGTGTCATAGCCAATCGACGCGCATCGCTCGATGGCAAACGGGTTCACGGTACCGTTGGGATGGCTGCCGGCGCTGTACGCATGAAAGCGTCCTTTGCCGAGTACGTCGAACAGTGCTTCCGCCATGACGCTGCGCGCGGAGTTGCCGGTGCACAGCACCAGGACGTTGAAGGTTTTGTCGGACATGGTGATCGTTGGGGCGAGCAATGGCCTCCTCATCCGAGGCACCGGCGTGGGAGGCGGGTTGGCGAGGCGTCAGCAGCAGCCGGATTCCGGCGTGCAGCAGGCGGCTTTCGCGGGGGATTTCGGTGCGGGACTCAGAAGAACCGGTGTGCAACAGGCTGCGGCTTCCGCGTCGCGGTTGCGCGATTCGCCATAGGTCGGCGCGCTGCCGAGCGTGCGGAACGATTCCCACGCGATGCCTTGCGGATCCACCGACCAGTGCTTGTCCGAGTTCGCGTAGCAGCAGTTCGTTGCGGACTGAGACTGTATCGGCAGGTCGGCGCTGGCCAGCCGCGTTTGCATTTCCGCGAGTTCCGCATCCGTTTCCACCTGAATGCCCAGATGGTCGACACCGGGCTTTTCCGTGCGATGGGAGATGGCGAAGTTCACGCGCGGGTCGTCGAGCGCCCACTTCGCGTAGTCGTCCTTGACGACCGTCGGCTCCGCGTCAAAGAGCGCGGTGTAGTAGCGAATGCTGGCCGACAGGTCGGCCACGCTGACGTGGACGTGGAAGCGCTTCATGTTCAGGACTCCGTGGCGGGGGAACAGGAGGACACCGGCGCACACGGCGTGCCGCCGCAGCAGTTCTCGGTGAGATAACCCAACAAGGCGTGCATCGTTTCGAATTGCGCCATGTAGATGATGGAGCGGCCCTCCTGGCGGCTTGCCAGTAGACCGGCCCGGTGCAATTCCTTGAGATGGAACGACAGCGACGAGGCCGGCATCTCCATCAGTTCGGCAATCCGGCCTGCCGGCAGGCCATCGGGGCCGGCCTGCACCAGCAGGCGGAACACGGCCAGCCGGATGCCGTGGGCAAGCGCGGCAAGCGCTTCGAGTGCGTTATCGGTTTCCATGTTTCGAATATAGTCGAAATATAGAAGGGTTGCAATCGTCAGTTCGTGACACACGGCAACCGGCACGGCAGAAGAAAAAAGCCCCGCATCGCTGCGGGGCTTCCTGTTGCGGGCGGTGGTTTTGATCCGCCGCCGTCGTTGCGCAGACTTGATCAGTCCAGCACCCGGTTCCTCGACTCCACATTGACCGCGCCGATGGCGAACGCGCCGACCAGCAGCATCGTCGAAATCATCGCGAGTGCGAGCGTGAAATGCGTGGCCATGACCGGCGCGATGATGGCGGGTGCGAACAGGCCGCCGAATCGTGCCACGGCGCCCGCGGTGCCCATACCAGTTGCGCGCAGGTCGGTTGGATAGACCTCGGGGGTGAATGCGTAGAGCGCGCCCCAGGTACCAAGCAGCGAGAAGCTCATCAGCAGCGTCGAGCCGATGACGACGGTGGGCGCCGTGCCAAGGCTATAGAGCATGCAGCCAACGGCGCTGAGCAGCAGGAATCCGATCAGCGTGGGCTTGCGGCCCCAGCGCTCCACGCCATAGGCCGACAAGGCGAATCCGGGAAGCTGCACCACCGCCAGCACTACCAGGAACACCTGTCCGCGCATGAATGCGAAGCCTTCCGCGCTGAGCTTGATCGGCAGATAGACGAACACGCCGTAGTAGGCAATCGAGATCAGTGCCCAGGCGGCCAGCAGTGCGATGCTGCGACGGCGAAAGCTCGTGGAGAACAGCGCGAAGACGGACTTGGGTTCGACGGCTTCGGACTTGAGCTCGGGAATTTCCACGTTCCGGCCGTTCACTTTGGCCACGCGCTGCAGAACCTTGCGCGCTTCGTCCGACTTGCCGCTTCGATTCAGGAACATCGGCGACTCGGGAATATAGAAGCGCAGCACGACGCCGATCAGCGCGGGAATTCCCGTGACGAGGAAGATCACGCGCCAGGCTTGATCGCCGTAGGACAGTGCGGCAAGCGCCAGCAGTGCCAGGCAGATGGTGCCGATGGCCCAGAACGATTCCAGCAGCACGAGCCAGCGGCCGCGTCGATCGCTGGGCAGGAATTCGGCCATCATCGTGTAGTCGACGGGCAGCGTGCCGCCGACGCCAATGCCGGTCAGGAAACGCAGGGCAAGCAGCCAGGTCAGTTCGGGGGCGAACGCGGATGCCACGCCGCAAACCGCATCGATCACCACGGCCATCATCAGCACGGGACGACGACCGATGCGGTCGGCCAGCCGCCCGAAGAAGAATGCGCCGATCAACATGCCCACGAAGAAGAACGTGCCGGTTTGCAGTGCCTGGGGCACCGTGATGCCAAAGGTCTTGGCGATCGATGGCGCGCTGAAGCCGATCGACAGCACCTGCATGGCGTCAGCCAGCCACACCAGGCCGAAGATGACGAAGAGACGATACTGGAACTTGCCGACGCCCGCCGCCTGGATGCCGCTTTCCAGAGACGCCGCGGCCGAGCTGGCGCGGGAGGTTCGATCGAGACGGTCGCCGCGAATGTCCTCGCGGTACACATCAGGCGTCGCGGCCGCCACGGGGGGCATGGCAGCCGCAGAGTCTTGATACGGGGATTGCATTGTCGCTCCTTATGGCGTGTCCGCCGTGGTTTGTCTACCCGAGATCTGGCCGTGCCGGGCGGCCCTGCTTTGTCGCAAGGTCCGCGCCAGCCGTACTGCGATCGATTTGAATCGATTCTGTGTATTGATCGACTTTCCAATGTCCCATCGCCGCGTGATTCTGGTGCGCTGGCGTGCGATGGGGCGCGTTGCGGCACTCATGCAGGGATCACTGCATCAATGCGTGGACTGCGTTCGAATCCTGGAAACCGCTTCTTCAACACCCTGCCAGCGAGGCTGGTCCGGTGCGAACCGCTCGCGCAGGTAATGCACGAGTTCCGTGACCTGGGCATCGTCAAAGCTGCTGGCGAAGCCGGGCATGTAGCCAATGCCCGCGTGGGGCGGTGCGGATACGCCATGCAGCACGGCCTGGATCACGTTGTCCGGGCGTGCGCTGTGCAGATTGCTGTTCAGGGCCAGCGATGGCTTGACGCCAAACTGCGGCACGCCCGCGTTGCCCTGGTGACAGACGGCGCAGGCGCTTTGATAGAGACGGTCCGTGGTGCCCGACAGTCGCAGCGCCGCCGCATTGCTGCGGGCTTCGACTTCCGCAACCTGTGGGACGACGGTCTGCGCCGGCGCACTGTACGACGCCACGTAATGAGCGATCGCGCGCACATCGCTTTCCGGCAGCTCGCGCAAACTCTCCACGACCGGCGCCATAGGCCCGGCGGCGGCACCGTGGCGCGCGGCGTAGCCAGTGCGCAGGTACTGGAACAGATCGTCCTCGGTCCACGGCACCGGCGATTTCGATAGCGCCGTCAGCGCGGGGGCCTCCCAACCTTCGGCTTCGCCACCGGTCAGATAAGCCTTGCCGCCTTTCTCCGCGCCGAGTGCGTTGCGCGGCGAATGGCAGGCGCTGCAATGGCCCAGTCCTTCGGCCAGATAGGCGCCACGATTCCACTGCGCCGATTGGCTGGCGTCGGGCTGGAATTGCTCGTTGCGATGGAACAGCGCATTCCATCCTGCCAGCGCGGGACGGATGTTGAACGGGAACGCGAGCCTTGTTTCGGGCGGACGCGACACCACCGGATCGGCGGCCATCAGGTAGGCGTAGAGCGCCTGCATGTCGGCATCGCTGACCTTGGCGAATGCGGTGTACGGAAAGGCCGGATAGAGACGGCGTCCGTCGCGGTGGATACCCTCGCGCATGGCGCGTTCGAACGCCGCGTATGACCAGTTGCCGATGCCAGTTTCGGCATCGGGCGTGATATTGGTGCTGTAGACCGTGCCGAAAGGCGTCTCCAGCCCCAGGCCGCCGGCATTGCGTGTGCCGCCGGGAGCCGTGTGACAGACCGCGCAATCTCCGGCGGCCGCAACCAGGCGTCCCCGCTCGATGGTCGCGGCCGAGTAGAAGCCCGGCACCGGCGGCGCGACGGGTGCAATCGGCGCGCGCCACGGCATCACGGTGGCGCACAGTCCGGCCAATGCCGTCAGCGGTGCGAGCGCGGCCAGCAGCCAGCGTCGTTTGGTGGGTTTGCCGGGTGCCTGCGATTGATCTGCCAGCGCCTGACGGATCTGTCCGGCGCTGAACGGTGGCTCGCGCAGCCGAATGCCGGTGGCGTCATGGATCGCGTTGGCCACCGCCGCAGAGGCTGGCAATGTTGCGGAGGCGCTGCCCGCCAGCGCGCCGACGACGTCGACGCGGGTTTGCGGTGCAATGGCAACCGACGATGTATGCGAGGCCAGCGGGTATGCGTCGTCGGCCTGCTGCGTGCCATCACCCCATGCATCGAAAGCGCCACCGCCAACGGTAAGCTGGCGCGTTGCGGCGGTGACGTCATCCTGAATCGATGAAGGGCGCTGCGGTGCGGCGCTGGCGCGTGTCTCGCGCTCGTGTCCAACCGTGACGCGCGTGACACTGATATCGCCAGTGCGGCCATCGACTTCCACGTCGGCCACCCACGCGGACCACGTGCGGGCCGGATGGCCATCGTCGATGTCGATCACGCTGGCATAGGCGAAACCGCGCCCGCGCCGCACACCATCCGCCGCCTTGGCGTAGCTCTGCAGCGGCCCCTGCCAGTCCGACTGGGCCGCCACGCGCTCGATCAACTGACTACCGGTGGTGTCATCGAGCCATTGGAGGCGTAGCGCCACGGGATCGGTGTTCGACTGTACCGCCAGCTCATCGAGATGCGATTCGTGCGCGAAGACCTGGCCACGCGCTGCAATCTCCGCAGGCACGTCCAGCGGCAGCGTCGCCAACACATCGAGATGATCGACCGCATAGGGCGGCGCCAGGCCGGGGTCGACGTTGACGACATCCGCGACTGGCGATGGCGTGCCGGTCTGCTTCAGGGCAATCGGCTGGCTCGCCTGCGCGGGTGCGGAAGCGGCAATCCGATACGCCGAAGCGGGCGCCAGCGCGCCGCTGACATCGAGCGTCAACCGGGGCGCGAACGCGCCGGCATCGGCGGCGTGGAAGTCGGTGCGTACCGGCCGTGCCGTTGCGTGCGCGATCAGGGCGGCATCGGCGGCGGCCTGGCTGGCGCAGAAGCCGTCGTGCCGCGCCGGTGGATCGGGATCGCAGACGATGAATACGCTGGCTTCGGGAATGCGCAGCAGCGCGGCCAGCGCCGTGCGCAGTGCGGCCGGCTGCGAGCAGGCCACCCAGACGCGCAGTTCGCCATCGCTCCAGTCGGCCGTGGCGGTGCCATATGCGTCGGCGCGCGGACTCATCAATGGCCAGTGATAGGTGGCGTCGATGCGACTATCGCTGCGATCCAGTGCACCGCTGGCATCGCCGTGCGACGCAATGCGCGCTTCACCGCCATTGGCGGGCGCGGCCGGCGTGGTGATCGCCTGCCATGCCGGCCGCAGGGCGGAGGCCGCTGCCATCGCTTGCTCGCGCGACGCGGCAACCACAGCCAGAAAGTTGCCGCATGCGACGATGTCCGCGACGCCGTCGCAGCGGCGCGCCGCTTCGTCATCAAAGTCGGTGAGTTGTCCTGGCCCATCCGCCGGGCGCACGACATACCCGTACAGCGTTGCCGCCGGCAACGCCAGATGGACCGATTCGCGCGTGCGGGCGTTCATCGAACCGTCTCGAATTCCCGCCGCGCGACGGCCTCGCGCTGCAATGCGGCGGCACGCCGCACGGCGCGCATGATTTCCACATGCGTGCCGCAGCGGCAAAGGTTGAAGCGCAGCGCCTCGCGGATCTCGGCTTCGCTCGGGTCCGGGTTTGCCGCAAGCAGCGCCTTGGTGCTCATGATCATGCCGTTGAGGCAATAACCGCACTGCGCCGCCTGTTCCTCGATAAAGCCCTGCTGCACGGGGTCCGGCTCCGCGCGGGTGCCAAGGCCCTCAAGCGTCGTCACCGCACGCCCCACGGCCGCGCCGGCCGGCACGATGCACGAGCGGGCCGCCACGCCATCGATCAGTACCGTGCAGGCGCCGCACTGGCCCAGCCCGCACCCGTACTTGGGACCATTGCAGGCCAGGTCATTGCGCAGCACATAGAGCAATGGCGTTTGCGGGTCCACACAGACTTCGTGCGAATCCCGGTTCACGCGCAACATCAGGGGGCGGGGCGCGGACATCGGGTTCCTGGGGGCGTTTGGTGTTTCGGATCAGGCTGCCGCGGGCACCGGCCGGGCAGCCGGTTCGCGCAGGGCCACGGAGAACACGTCATAACCGAAGCACCAGTCAGGGTTCTCGTTGGTGCGCAGCCACGTGTTGTCGTGCGATACCTTTTGCACCTTGCTGGCGCGCTCGGCACGGTTGGCCTCATACAGCGCGAACGTATAGGCGTGGTCCTGCAGGCCGGCCTCGACAAAGCAGCGCGTCAGCATCGCGGCATCCTCGATGGCCATTGCGGCACCTTGCGCCATGTGCGGCTTCATCGGATGGCAGGCGTCGCCCAGCAGCACCAGGCGGCCACGGCTCCACAGCGGCAGCGGATCGCGTTCCAGCAGCGGCCACTTGGTGACTTCGACCGTGCCCTCGATCAGCGACTGTACGCCCTGATGCCAGCCGTCGAATGCGGCGCGCATTTCTTCGATGCTGCTTGGCACCCAGCTCTTGCTCATGTCCCACTCGGGCTCGGGCACGCCGGTTACGTAATAGATTTCGTCGAGCTTGCTCGTGTCGAAGTAGACCATCATGTGGCGATCGTCCGACCACCACTTGGTGCAGCGGTCGTGGGTGAACCCCTTGACGCGCGAGATCGGGAAAACGGCCCGGTGGGCCACATAGCCGGTGTACTTCGGCGGCTCCGCGCCGAGCAGGTGCTCGCGGATGCGCGAGTTCACGCCATCGGCCCCGATCACGATATCGGCTTCTTCCACCGTGCCGTCGGTAAAGGTCAGCTTCACCACATCGCCAAGGTCTTCGACGCTTTCCAGCTTCTTGTTGAAGGCGAGGCGGCTCGGCTCCACGGCGTCGGTCATCAGCGCATGGAAATCGCCGCGATGCACGGTCAGGTAGCTGGCGCCGTAATGCGACAGCGCGTAATCGCCAAGCGGAATCTGCGCGATGACTTCACCGGTGTTCCAGTCGCGGCTGTACCAGTAGTCCGGATGGCAGCCCATGCTGTTCATCGCGTCCTCGATCCCGATACGACGCAGGATCTTCATCACGTTCGGACCAACGTGGATACCGGCGCCCAGGCGCGAGAAGGCGGGCGCCTGCTCATACAGCTTCACGTTGAACCCTGCGCGCTGGAGCAGGGCGGCGGCTGCCGTCCCACCCAGGCCCGCACCGATCACTGCAATTCGAGTATTCCCTTGCACGACGTCTCTCCTGAGTTGGTCTGTCACGTTGAAATCGAGTGTACACACCATAAATTTTCAAGTAAAGGCGACTTTACAGAAGCTAATGGAAACCCTGATGATTCATCGTCAACTTTAATTAAATGCCCATAGATGGCGAAATAATGCGCTAAATACGGGATTCATTCATTCAGAACGCACTGAATGAGTGCGCTGCGCAGCAACAAATCCGGTGTTGTAAAAATAAGGTGTGTACACTAGAATTTTTCGGAAAGGCGCCGGACCGTGCGCCATGCGTCCCGTGCGGCATGGGCGGGTGGGTAGACAAAGACACAGACGATGGAGTGACAAGTGCAGAAAGTTTTCCGGATCGGACAGATCGTCCCCAGTTCCAACACCACGATGGAGACCGAGATTCCCGCCATGCTGGCCGCGCGCCAGCTCGTGCGTCCCGAGCGCTTCACGTTCCACTCAAGCCGCATGCGCATGAAGACAGTGAAGAAGGAGGAGCTTGCGGCGATGGACGCGGAATCCGACCGCTGCGCGCTGGAGCTGAGCGATGCCCGCGTCGATGTTCTCGGCTATGCCTGCCTGGTGGCGATCATGTCGATGGGGCGCGGTTATCACCGCACTTCCGAAACGCGGCTGAGGTCGCGCACCGAGGAAAACGGCGGCACCGCGCCGGTAGTGACCAGCGCGGGCGCACTGGTCAACGCGCTCAAGGTGATCGGCGCGAAGCGCATCGCCCTGGTGGCGCCCTATATGAAGCCGCTCACCGAACTGGTGGTGGACTACATCCAGCATGAGGGTTTCGAAGTTGTCGAATGGCGCGCACTTGAGATCCCGGACAACCTGGAGGTCGGCCGCCATGACCCGTCGCGCCTGCCCGGCATCGTGGCAACGATGAACACGAAGGATGTGGACGCCGTGGTGCTGTCGGCCTGCGTGCAGATGCCGTCGTTGCCGGTGGTGGAGAAGGTCGAGGCGATGACCGGCAAGCCCGTGATTACGGCGGCCATTGCCACCACCTATGCGCTGCTCAAGGAGCTGGATCTCGAAGCGGTGGTGCCCGGTGGCGGCGCGCTGCTGTCCGGCGCCTACTGAAGGACGGCGCCATGAGCACGTTTCTCTACGGCGGCAATGTGCACGCCAACGGCATTCGTCAGCACTACCTGCGCTACGGCGGCACGGCTGACGGCCGCGATGCGCGCGACGCGGTGATCATCGTGCCGGGCATCACGAGTCCGGCCATTACCTGGGGCTTCGTCGGCGAGCGCTTTGGCACGCGCTTCGATACCTATGTGCTCGACGTGCGCGGCCGGGGCCTTTCCTCGGCGGGCGATGCGCTCGACTACAGTCTCGATGCGCAGGCCGCCGACGTTATCGCGTTCGCCCAGGCACTGGGTCTGGCCCGATATCAGATCGTCGGACACTCGATGGGTGGCCGCATCGGCATTCGCGCCGCTCGTTCCAAGCCCGCCGGTTTGACGCGGCTGGTGATGGTCGACCCGCCGGTCTCGGGCCCGGGCCGCCGCGCCTATCCAGCGCAACTGCCCTGGTATGTCGATTCGATCCGTCTTGCCACGGAGGGTGCCGACGCCGAAGCGATGCGCCGCTTCTGCCCGACGTGGACCGACGATCAACTGCGGCTGCGCGCCGAGTGGCTGCACACGTGCGACGAGCGCGCGGTGCTGGCCAGCTTCGACGGTTTTCACACCGACGACATCCATGTGGACCTGCCGCATATCGGCGTGCCAACCCTGCTGATCACGGCCGCGCGTGGCGATGTCGTACTGCCCGCCGACGTGGATGAGTTGAAATCGCTGCGCCCCGGGCTGCTTGAAGTCCGCGTGCCCGATGCCGGCCACATGATCCCGTGGGATAACGAAGCCGGCTTCTATGCGGCTTTCGCCGATTTTCTCGGCGCACCGCTCGCAGGTTGAGCGCTACTGCAAGGAGCCAAGCATGGCTGTCAGTGACTATGACCTGACCTGCGCGTGGAAGCAGGTCCTAACGCTGTCGAAACTGGAACCGGGGCAAACCGTCACCGTGCTGACGGGTGCCGATACGCACCCGCAGACGCTGCGTACCGCGCTGGTGGCCGCCGCGTCGATGGGCGCTATCGTCAACCGCCTGGACTTGCCGCCCGTCAACGGCGAAAAGGCGTTGAGCCGCGACGCGCTGGCGTATCTCGGCACGACGCCGCTCACCGGCAACCCGGCCGCCATCGCCGCGCTGAAGGCCAGCGATCTGGTGCTGGACCTGATGACCCTGCTGTTCTCGCCCGAACAGCACGACATCCTCGCTACGGGCACCAAGATCCTGCTCGCCGTCGAACCGCCCGAAGTGCTGGCCCGCCTGGTGCCGACCGAAGCGGACCGCGCGCGCGTGAAGGCCGCCACGGCGCGGCTCGGCCGGGCAAAGACCATGCACATCACGTCGGAAGCGGGAACCGATCTGCATTGCGAACTGGGCGAGTTTCCGGCGATCAGCGAATACGGCTTTGTCGACGAGCCGGGCCGCTGGGATCATTGGCCAAGCGGCTTCGTGCTGACGTGGCCGAACGAGGGCGGCACCAACGGCCACCTCGTACTCGACCGTGGCGACATCCTTCTGCCGATGAAGTCCTATGTGCAGGAGCCGATTCACGTGACCGTCAGGAACGGATACGTGACCAGCATCGAAGGTGGACTCGATGCCGAGCTGCTGGCCGATTACATGGCGTCGTTCAACGATCCCGAGTCGTACGCGATGTCGCATATCGGCTGGGGCCTGCAGCCGCGCGCACGGTGGTCCACGCTGGCGATGTATGACCGCGAGGCAACCATCGGCATGGACGCGCGCGCCTACGAAGGCAATTTCCTGTGCTCGTTCGGTCCGAACAACGAGGCGGGCGGCAGCCGCACCACGGCCTGCCATATCGATATTCCGCTGCGCCGCTGTACGGTCAGCCTGGACGGCGAGGCAGTCGTGGCCGCAGGCAAGGTGCTGGACGGCGCGGCCCAATCCAGCCAGGAGCCTGCTCATGCATGAAGAAGTACAAACCTATCGTCGCCAGGGCTTTGGCACGGCGATGGACCTCAAGGCACCGTACGGCCTGCTGATCATCGACTTCGTCAATGGCTTCGCCGATCCGGCCGTGTTCGGTGGCGGCAATATTCCCGAAGCGATTGCCAACACGCAGCCGCTGCTGGCCACCGCGCGGCGCATGGGCTGGCCGGTTGCCCACAGCCGGATCGTGTTCGCCGACGATGACGCCGACCACAACATCTTCACGCTCAAGGTGCCGGGCATGCTGACGCTGAAGGAAGATGGCGCGTCGAGCCAGATCGTGCCGCAACTGGCGCCGGCGCCCGGTGAGCTGGTGGTGCGCAAGACGGTACCGTCCGCGTTCTTCGGCACGTCGCTGGCGGCGTGGCTTGCGCAGCGCGGCGTGCAGACGCTGCTGGTAGCCGGCTGCGTGACCAGCGGCTGTGTGCGCGCGAGCGTGGTCGATGCGATGTCGTACGGCTTCCGGCCACTCGTGCTGTCCGATTGCGTGGGAGACCGCGCCATCGGCCCGCACGAAGCGAACCTGTTCGATATGGAGCAGAAGTACGCGATGGTCATGCCGCGCGATGCCGCGTTGGCGGCTATCGGCGCGGTAACGGCGCAAGCCGCCTAAGCCAGGCGGCGTGGGCGCCCGCGCGGCCGGCGCGGCGCCTGCACCGCGTCCACCGGCAGGATGTCGGCCTGATGGCAAACCGCGTTGAGCACGGTACGCTGGATCACGTCGCGCCAGTGCGTCACGGCTGCCGCGCTCATGATCGGCTCGCCAAGGAAGGCGCTCAGCGTATGGTGGTTGGAGTTGTAGAAGTAGCCCAGCGACGCGATGATCAGATACACGTCGCGCGCGGTCAGTCCGGGCTGGAAAGTGCCGGCCGCGATGCCCCGTGCCAGGATGCCATCCAGCACGGACAGCGCGTAGCCGGAGATTTCGTTGAGCCGTTCCGATTTCCTCGCATGCCGGGCGCGGCTCAGGTTCTCGCTGTTGAGGATGGCAACGAACTCGGGATGGTCAAGGTAGTATCGCCAGACGAAGTCGATGAGCTGCGTCAGCGCGCGGACGGGGTCGTCCGGATCGAGTTCGAGCTTTTGTTCGGCCTCGTTCAGTTGCAGGTAGATGGTCTCCAGCACTTCGATGAACAGCTTTTCCTTGCTGCCGAAGTAGTAGTAGATCATCCGGTCATACGTGTTGGCCAGCGACGAGATGCTCTCGATGCGGCCCCCGTCGTAGCCGCGCTGTGCAAAGACCTTGATGGCCGCCTTGAGAATCTTGGCGCGCGTGTCCTGGGCCTGGCGGGCGCGGGTGCCGGGTGCGGCGGGCGCGGTTTTCGTGTCGTTGGGCATGCGGGCCGAAAGTCTGGGAAGAATCCAACAGCGCGCCGGCGAATCAGTGCGCCGGCGCGGTTGCCAGTATAGCCGCGCGCTGTGAGACGGCGCGGCAAGGAAGGACGATCGATGCAACAAACACCGCGCGCATTGCGTGAAGCGTTGTTTCAGGAGCAGGGCGTGCTGCTTGTGACGCGCCCCGCGGCCGCCGCGCCGCGCCCGTCGCCGGGCCAGCCGGGCGCGGCGTCGGACTTTGTCTCCGATCTGCCCGATATCTTCGTGGCGATCCGCGCCTCGGGGGAGATCCTGGCCTTCAACGGCCATGTCGACCTTGGCACGGGCATCCGCACCTCGCTTGCGCAGATCGTTGCCGAAGAACTGGAGGTCGAACCGGAAGCGGTGACGATGGTGCTTGGCCACACCGAGGCCACGCCCAACCAGGGGCCGACCATTGCCAGTGCGTCGATCCAGATATCGGCGCTGCCATTGCGCCGCGCGGCCGCGCAGGCGCGTGCGTGGCTCGTCGCCAGGGCGAACGGCGGTCCGGTGAACCTGGCTTCGCTGCTGGATGGCGAGCACGTCGAGCTGAAGCTGGCCGACGATGTCAGGACCAAGCCGGCGGACCAGTATCGCGTGGTGGGACGCAGCGCGCCTCGCGTCGATATCCCGGCCAAGGCGACCGGAGAGCTGACGTTCGTCCACGACATGCGGGTGCCGGGCATGCTGCACGGCCGCGTGATACGTCCGCCGTATGCCGGCCGCGACAGCGGCGACTTCGTCGGCACGAGTCTGATCGATGTGGACGAGGCGTCCATTGCATCGGTGCCTGGCGTCGTGCGCGTGTTTGTGGAGGGCGATTTCATTGGCGTGGTTGCCGAACGCGAGGAGCAGGCGATTGAAGCCGCGCGCCGGCTCAAGGTGCGGTGGAAGCCGGTGCCCCCGCTGCCTGATCTCAATGCACCCGAGGCGGCGCTGCGCGCGGCGCCATCGCGGCGGCGCGAGCTGCTGCAAACCGGCGATGCGTCCGCAGCCATCATCGCGGGTGCGCAGAGTCTGGCGCGAACCTATGTCTGGCCTTACCAGATGCACGGTTCCATCGGCCCGTCATGCGCGTTGGCCGATTGGCGGGACGGCGGACTGACCATTTGGTCGGGCACGCAGAATCCGCACGTGCTCAGAATCGACATGGCGCGCCTGACCGGCCTGGACGAAGGCGCGATCGAAATCGTGCGCATGGAGGCGGCTGGCTGCTATGGCCGCAATTGCGCCGACGATGTCTGCGCCGATGCCGTGTTGCTATCGCGCGCCGTGGGGAAACCCGTGCGCGTGCAACTGACGCGCGAGCAGGAACATCTTTGGGAGCCGAAGGGCGCCGCCCAGCTGATGGACGTGCAGGGCAGTGCCGATGCCGATGGCCAGCTGACGGGCTATTCGTTCCTGACGCGGTATCCGTCGAATGACGCACCCGTGCTGGCGCTGCTGCTGACGGGACGGGTTTCGTCCGCGCCGCGCATGCTGGAGATGGGCGATCGCACATCGGTGCCCGCGTATGGCTACGCATCGATGGATATCGTATGCGACGACACGCCAGCCATTGCGCGGGCATCGTGGCTGCGTGGCGTGTCCGCGTTGCCGAATACGTTCGCGCACGAATCCTTTATCGATGAACTGGCACATCGGTGCGGCGCCGATCCGCTTGCGTTTCGCCTGCGGCATCTGCCCGACGAGCGCGCCCGCGAGTTGCTGACCGCGCTGGCGCAAGCTGCCGGGTGGCGCGAGGGCGCGCACGGATCGCGCGGTGAACGCGACGCCGACGGGTTGCTGCGTGGACGCGGCGTAGCCTATGCGCGCTATATCCACAGCAAGTTTCCGGGCTTCGGCGCGGCGTGGGCGGCGTGGATCGCCGATGTCGAAGTCGATCCCGCAACTGGCAATGTGCGCGTCACGAGACTGCATGTGGGGCAGGACACCGGCATGATGGTGAACCCCGACGGCGTGCGTCACCAGATTCACGGCAATGTGGTGCAGAGCCTGAGCCGCGTGTTGCGCGAGCAGGTGCGATTCGACGGACAGGGTGTGGCGAGCCGCGAATGGGGCAGCTATCCGATCATCGGCTTCCCGGATCTGCCAGCGATCGATGTGTTGCTGATGCCCAGGCAAGAGGAGAGTCCGCTGGGCGCCGGCGAATCAGCTTCGTTGCCGGGCGCTCCGGCGATTGCAAACGCGTTGTTCGATGCCACGGGTGTTCGCTTCACGCAGGCGCCGTTCACGCCGGAAGTGGTCAGGCAGGCTTGCGCGGCCAGCTTGTCGCCAGCGTAACGCGGCACCCACTCCCGCGGGGGCGGGAGTGGGATTGCCGGGATCAGAACTTGTGCCGCACGCCCATCACCGCGCCGAGCTGATTCGTGCCCGCCGCGCCAATCGTCGTCGATGGGCCATTGAGTCCGATCCGCGAGCCATCGTCATTGCGGATATACGCGACCTGCGCATACACATCGGTGCGCTTCGAGAACGCATAGTCGAGCAGCAGCGACGCGCTCCATGCATCGCCATTGGCGCGCCGGTCGTTGAGCCAGTAGGCGGCGCCGCTCAGTGAGAGTGCTGGCGTCAACTGATAGCCGGCACCGATCCAGAACAGGTCGGCACGGCGCGATGGCACCGTGGTGGTGGTGCCGATATTTCCATTGAGCCAGCGATAGCCCGCGTACACCTTCGCATTCGAGAACTTGTAGGTGCCGGCCACTGCCAGGCGCTGATCCTTTTGCGACGAATTCTGGCCCGCGATGCCGGCGGTGCCCTGCTGCATGTCGTAGATCACCGTCGCCCCGACGTTGCCGGCGTTGTACTCCACGCCCCCGCTGATCGCGCGATCGCTCTGTGGATTTCCCGGTACTTCGCTGGCAATGGCGCCGCCCGACAGCGACGTGCCCCGCGCGAACGAATACAACCCCGTGACCGTGAAGCCACCAAACTTGCCGACATACTTGGCCGTGTTGTCGTATCGACCGGCCGTCATCGTATCCATCATGAAGATGGAATAGCGCGGCGACACCGCCATCGCGTCATAGTTGATCAGGATGTCGTACAGGATGTTGTTCTGGCGGCCCAGCGTGACGCGGCCGTATTGCGATGACAGTCCGGTGAATGCCTGGCGTCCGAACAGACGTCCGCTTTGGGCGGCGGTGCCGGCGTCGATGTCGAAGCCATTTTCGAGCACGAACAGCGCCTGCAGGCCGCCGCCGAGATCTTCGGTGCCACGGATGCCCCAGCGTGAGCCGGACAGGTTGCCGGAGGTCATGCGGGTCAGGCTATGGTTGCCCGCATCGGCGTGCGTCAGGAATTCGATACCGGCATCGGCCACGCCGTAGAGCGTGACCGACGATTGCGCTTGCACCGCGTGCGCGGCAAGCATGGCTGCGGCGGCGATGCCGAGATGTCGAAGGGAATAGCGAGATTGGCTCATTTGTTCTTGGATGTGTGTCATGTCGATTTCGTCGCCTTCCCTCGCTGCGGATCGAAAACAGCGCGCACGCTGCCATCGCCCCACGCGCGAATTCAGGACGCAGGGACGAACGCGCTCTCACGGGGGCTGGCTTGCGCCCGCGCAGCTTGGAATGCAGCGAAAGGGAAGGGGGATCTGCCTGCTGGAACCTGGGCGGTGCCCCGGAAGGTCAGTCGACGAGCAGGTTGATCTTCGTCGCGAATTTCTGCCAGCGATCGATGTCGGTCGTCACGAGCTTCTGGAATTCGGCCGGTGTGCTGGTGGTCGTGGCAAAACCCAGTTGCGCCAGCGATGCCTTGATCTCGGGTCTGGCAACCGCTCTGGCGATTTCCGCATTGAGTTTTTGCACGATCTCGGGCGGTGTATGGGCGGGCGCCAGGATGCCGAACCACTGGTCGACGTCGTAGCCCGGCAGGCCAAGCTCGCCGACCGTGGGCACGTCCGGCAGGAACGGCGAACGCGCCTTCGACGTAACGGCCAGCGCGCGCAGCTTGTTGCTCTTGAGGTAGGGCACCGTATTCGTCAGCGTGTTGACGCTGACATCGGCCTGGCCGCCAAGTACGTCGGCCATCGCCGGGGCACAGCCCTTGTACGGCACGTGCAGCATCTCGATCTTCGCCGAGATCTTCAGCAGCTCGCCGGCAAGATGCTGCGGCGTGCCATTGCCGCACGACGCATAGCTCGGCGGCGATCCGCTTTTGCCGGCGGCCAGCAGGTCATTGAACGTGCGCAGTTTCGACTGGTACGGCACGGCGATCACCGAGGGCACAGAAGCGAAGGTAATGACGGCGCTGAAGTCGGCCTTCGGGTCGAACTGGAGTTTCTTGAAGACGCTCGGGTTGATGGCGAAGCTGCTGTTGACGATCAGCAGTGTGTAGCCGTCGGCGGGACTCTTGGCGACGTACTCCGCGCCGATATTGCCGCTGGCGCCGGGCCGGTTGTCGACTACCACGGGCTGGCCGAGCGACTTGCTGATGTCGGCGCCAATCAGGCGCGCAAGGGCGTCGGTCCCCCCGCCTGCCGGGAAGGTGACGACCATGCGGATGGGCTTCTGCGGGAATGTGCTCGCGATGTTGGCCTGGGCACGCCCAGGCAGGGTGCCTAGCGTGCCGGCCACGAACAGCAGCGATGCCAGACCGCTGACGACGGATAGGGGTCTCATGTATATGCCTCGTCGGTTAGGTTGAAGGAAAGGGGGAAGCCGGTCAATCCGGATCAATGCGTATCGCCTGGCCACATTCGCCACGGGCCTGCGCCAGCGCGGCCTGCAGGTCGGCGGGCGACTCCGCATGAATGCGATAAAGCGCCTGGCCCGCTGCCACATGCGCGCCAATCGTGCACATCAGGTCGACGCCTGCACCTGCACGGCGCGGCGCGCCTGCCGCACGTGCCACGCCGGAGATCCGCAGACCGTCGATCGAAGCCACGCGCCCGGCGCTTTCCGCGCCGATTTCGCACGTATGCGTGCCCGACGTCACGGCCACGGGGCGGCGGCCCTGCGCTGTGGCGATGCTGTCGAATGCGGTCTTCGCCTTGCCTTCGTCCAGCAGCGCAGTCGCAATTCGCATGCCGAGTTCGGGCGATCCCACGCGCGGGTCGAACGCGATGATTTCGGCGGCAAAGCGCAGGGCCTTCGCGCGCAGGTCGGCGGGCGCGCCGGGATCGTTGTCGAGCACCTGCATGACATCGCGCACTTCGAGGGCGGGGCCGATGCCGCGGCCTATCGGCCTGCTGCCGTCAGTGGCGAACGCGCGTACGTGCAGGCCCAGTCCCTTGCCGACCTGCTCGAAGAGCGTGCCCAGTGCCTCGGCATCCTCTCGCGTGGCCATCTTGGTTTGCGGCCCGTAGGGCAGATCGACCATCACATGCGTGGCCCCTGCGGTGTATTTCTTCGACAGGATCGATGCCACCGACCAGCGGCGCGAGTCGAGCTTCAGCGGTCGGGTGATCGCATTCATCACGTCGTCCACGACCGAATGGTTGAGGCGGCCGTTCCAGGCAATGCATGCGCGTGCCTGGGTCACGCATTGCCGGACATCGTTCTGCGTCAGGTCCACGCGCGCGACGGTTTCCATTGCATCGGCGGTGCCGGCCGCCGAAGTGATGGCGCGCGAGGATGTCTTCGGCATGGCCAGGCCATACGCGGCCACGATTGGCACGACGATCAGCGTAATGCGGCTGCCGGGGACGCCGCCCATCGAATGCTTGTCGACGACTACCGGCTCATCCCACTCGATGCGCGGCGTAAAGGCGGTGCGCGCGCGCGCCAGTGCCACGACTTCGTCATCGGTGAGGTTGCCCGTGGCGGCGATCAGGAATTCCTTCAGTTCCGCTTCGCTGTAGCGCCCGGCAATCGCGTCGCGCAGCACGGCCACGTAGGCGGCTTCGTCGAGCGCATCGCCGCGCAGCTTCGCCTTCAGGTTGACGCGACTCGCCGGTGGTACGGCGGCGGGCGCATCCTGCCGCAGCGCATCGACGAAACGTGCCACGCCGACTTCAAGCGTGCTGTCGTTCGATACCGTGATGCACGGCACGCCGTCGGGCAGTAGCGCAGCCTGCCGCGCCACGCGGCGGGCAACTTCGTCTCCCGATTCGCGGCCGCGCGATGCAATGCGCTGGGCAAGCACTTCCTGCGGCGCGGTCACCAGGACCACCGCAAAGCGGGGCAGGCGCGCCGCGAGATCGGCCACCACGCCACGTGATCCATTCGCAATGACGTGCGTGCCGGTGGCGAGGATGTCCGTCAGTGACGTTGGCAGTCCGTAGCGCAGGTCGTGCGCGTCCCACGTGACCAGAAATTCGCCAGCTTGCTGACGTCGTGTGAACTCCATATCGGACACGCCTTCGTGATCCTCGCCCGGCGATCCGCTCGGACGTGTGATGACACGTCGTGCGAACTGGTAGCCGCTGGTGAGAATCGCGCGTGCACCGTCGATCAGTGAGTCCTTGCCCGCACCGCTGGGGCCTACCACAAGGAAGAATATGCCGGTCTTGTTCATAATTAACTTAGACATCGAAGTTGTAGGCTTATGCTAGCACCGGCCAGTGGTCTGTCAAGATAAGTTCGATGTCTAAGTTAATGCAAGGGGCGGGCCAGCTCCCGCAAATCCAGTGTGTACGCGGGATTCCTGGCGAACTCAGGGAAAACGCGCAGTCACCGCGTGCGCGCTTGCGGTGCCCCGTGCATCGACAGCGCGCACGGCGCACTGATGTAGTGAGCGCTACATCGGGTGATGTGCGATGCGGCAGCGGCGGTGCCGCGCCGGAGGCGCTATCATGTGCGCTGCCTACGCCTTTACTGTTACAAACATGGCCACGAAAAAGCCGGATAGCCCTGTCTCGCTCACTCCTACCGACGAAGTCGAGGAAGAACGCCTTGCCCATTTGGTAAAGGACGCGGCACGCGCCTATATCCGCGCGCTACAACTGCGGCTGGCCGACCACGCGGTGTCGTATGGGCACTGGACGATCCTGCGGATTCTGTGGCGGCACGACGGGTTGTCGCAGCGCGATCTGAGCGAGCGCGCAGGCGTGACGGAACCGACGACGTTCGCGGCCGTGAAAGCGCTTGAGGCGCTCGGCTATGTCGAGCGCACGCACCTGCCCGGCAACAAGAAGAAGGTGCACGTCTTTCTGAGCAAGACCGGGCGCGCGCTGCGCCGCAAGCTGGAGCCGCTGGCTACCGAGGTCAACGAACTCAGCGTGGAGGGCCTCAGCGAGGAAGATGTGATGACCACGCGCCGTGTGCTGATCACGATCGCGCAGCGGCTGGTGGCCGATGAGATGGCGTTGGCCGAGCGTGGCCGGCGCGTGCCGTCCACACAGGAAGTGGGGCGCCTGCTGACCGATCTCTAAGGCCACGCAGCCAACTCAGCCAACGCAGCCAACTCAGCCAATGCAAAAGACCCTCGGCGGGCTGACCGGCGAGGGGGAAGCCTTCTCGGGTGAAGGCGCGAAAATCCGCGGAAATATCAGGCTTCGTCGAGGCCGATATCGACGGCCGGTGCCGACTGGGTGATCTTGCTCGTCGAGATGTAGTCCACGCCCGTTTCCGCCACGGCACGGATCGTTTCCAGCCGGATACCGCCCGATGCCTCGACCTTGGTCCGCCCGTTGACGATCTGCACGGCTTCCTTCATGTCGGGCACCGACATGTTGTCCAGCATGATCACGTCCACGCCGGCGGCCAGTGCCTCATGCACCTGCTCCAGGCGGTCGCATTCGACTTCGAGCTTGGTCAGCACCGGCAGCTTGCGGCGCACGCGCTCGACGGCGGCGGAGATGCTGCCGCAAACCGCGATGTGGTTGTCCTTGATCATCACGCCGTTGTCCAGGCTCAGACGGTGGTTGAGACCGCCGCCGCACGTGACCGCATGCTTTTCCAGCGCACGCAGCCCCGGCGTGGTCTTGCGACTATCGATCAGTCGCGCCTTGGTGTGTGCGATGGCTTGTGCGTACGTTGCCGTGTGGTTGGCGATGCCGCTGAGCCGCTGCATGATGTTCAGCGCGGTGCGTTCCGCGGTCAGCACGCTGCGGGCATTGCCGCTGACATTGAGCAGCACCGCGCCTTTCTCTACCTTGTCGCCGTCGGCCACGCGCACGTCGAGCGAAAGCGTCGGATCGTAGCGCGCGAAGATACGCGCTGCCACATCGATACCCGCAATCAGCATCGGCTCGCGCGCGTTCATGCAAAACGTGCCCGTCTCTCCCGGCTCGATCATGGTCTGGACGGTCAGATCGCAAATGCCGATGTCCTCGGTCAGCCAGAGGTCGATCAGCTTGTCCGTGGCGAAAATGTCATACATAAGTGTGCTCCTGAACAGTGGTTGTCGCACTTCAATAATCTTAGACATCGAAGTACATGGCGTAATACTAGCGCCTGGCCCAGCCATGTCAAGAATAATTCGATCTCTAAGATAAATTGCGCAAGACAGGCCATGACCGTCCCGTGGGGGTCAGGTGCGGAGCAGGGCGGAAGGGAGGGGAGGCTGAGGCGCGCGGAGGGGTGCGCGCCGGAGGAAGGGGGTCAGGCGGGGCTGTCGGCGTCGGCGGCGGACTCCGGCGGCATGTCGTCGAGTTCGCTCATCTTGCGCAGCAGATAGATCAGGGCCACGCGCTCGGCGGGGTTCAGGCCGCCCATCGTGCGTTCGCTGATGTCCTGCGCGAATGGCACCACTTCATCGATCAACGTCTGGCCGGCCGGCGAAAGCAGCACCACCACCTTGCGGCGGTCGCGCGCGTCATGAGACACCACGATCAGCTCGCGGGACTTCAGCCGCTCGATGATGCCGCGAACGGTGGCCTGGTCGATCGCCGTGGCGCGGGCAATTTCACTGAGCGAGCACGATCCATGTTCCTGGATGGCGCAAAGCACCACGAACTGGCCGGCGGTCAGTTGGGAGTCGGGAATCGTTTGCTGGAAGATGGCGACGTGCCGCTGATAGGCGCGGCGCAGCAGATGCCCAACCTGTTCCGTGAATTCGTAATTGTCGTTCTGGCGCGGGTCGTGGCTCTGACGTGTGTTCACAAAAGGCTACCCAAGGCTGCGAATCCGCCGAAGTATACCCGCGCTCACACTTTCCACTGGTGCGGGCGCTGTAGAATGTCGCCCTGCCGATTACCTGGCTTGGTCTGGCGTTCGGCGAATTTCCTGGCCGAGGACGCCAGGGGGCGCCTGCCCGAACGTCCAGCTTCCCCGCGAAGCAAGCGCGATCCATGCCGACTACCGTGTTCCGACGCATGCTGGCCGACCGCCACGCCCGCACTCAACGCGGTGACGTTATCGACACATTCTTCTCGTTTACATAACATGATGAAAAAAATAGCAGCCGTTCTCCTGATCTCCGGCCTCACCCTGCTTGCCGCCTGCGGCAAGAGCGATCCGAAGCCGGCCGCAAGCCAGTCCGGCGCGGCCAGCAGCATCGTCGTGGGGCTTGACGACAACTTCCCGCCGATGGGCTTCCGCGACGCCAATAACCAGCTGGTCGGATTCGATATCGACATGGCCAAGGAAGCGGCGCAACGGCTGGGCATGACGGTGGAGTTCAAGCCGATCGACTGGAGCGCCAAGGAAGCCGAACTCAACGGCAAGCGCGTGGACGTGCTGTGGAACGGCCTGACGATCACCGAAGACCGCAAGAAGAACATCAGCTTTACCGACCCGTACATGACGAATCACCAGATCGTCATCGTGACCACGAATTCGCCGATCAAGGCGAAGGCCGACCTCGCGGGCCGCATCGTCGGCGCGCAAGACGGCAGCAGCGCGGTCGACGCCATCAAGAAGGAAGCGAGCCTGGCCGCGAGCATGAAGGAGCTGAAGACGTTCGGTGACAACGTGACGGCGCTCATGGACCTCTCCGCCGGCCGTCTCGATGCGGTGGTCGTCGACGAGGTCGTCGGCCGCTACCTGTCCAGCAAGCGCGCCGGCGAATACCGCGTGCTGACCGAGAACTTCGGCACTGAAGACTACGGCGTGGGCGTGCGCAAGGACGACGCCGAACTGCTGGGCAAGCTGAACAAGACGCTGGCTTCGATGAAGCAGGACGGAACCGCCGGGCGCATCGCCACCCAGTGGTTCGGCGCGGACATCACCAAGTAAAGACAGCATCGCGGGCGCGCGGCGCGCGAGACATCATCCGATGTGCCTCGCCCCTGCCGCGCCCGCGGCGTAACGTTTCAGCATGGACTACGTTCTTTCTCTCCTGCCTCCGATGGTGGATGGGGCCAAGGTCACCTTGACCCTGTTCGCCATCACGCTTGGGCTGTCCGTACCGCTCGGCCTGGCGCTGGCCCTGCTGCGCATTTCGGCGTGGAAGCCGGTCAGTACCCTGGTCAACGGCTATATCTGGCTGATGCGCGGCACGCCGCTGATGCTGCAGATGCTGTTCATTTACTTTGCGCTGCCGTTCGTGCCTTACATCGGCATCCGGCTGCCGGATTTTCCCGCCGCCGTCGTGGCGTTCGCACTGAACTACGCGGCCTACTTCGCCGAGATTTTCCGCGCGGGTATCCAGTCGGTGGAACGCGGCCAGTACGAAGCCAGCAAGACGCTTGGACTGAACTACTTCCAGACCATGCGTCGGATCGTGCTGCCGCAGATGATCGGCCGTGTACTGCCGCCGGTGAGCAACGAAACCATCACGCTGGTCAAGGACACCTCCCTGATCTACGTGCTTGCACTCAATGACATCCTGCGCACCGCGCGCAGCATCGTGCAGCGGGACTTTACGACGACCCCGTTCCTGGTGGCCGCCATCTTCTATCTGGTGATGACGCTGGTCCTGACGTGGATGTTCCAACGCCTTGAGAAACGCTATGCAAAATACGATCAATGAGAACGCCGGCATGAACGCGCTCCCGTTGATGGTGGCGGCCCGCGACATACACAAGTCCTTCGGCTCGCTCGAAGTCCTGAAAGGCGTATCGCTGTCGCTGCGCAAGGGCGATGTGACGGCGGTCATCGGCCCGTCCGGCTCGGGCAAGAGCACGCTACTGCGCTGCCTCAATCATCTTGAGGTCATCGATAACGGCACCATCGAGATCGAGGGCGAGGCGCTGGCCTCCACCACCGGAAGCGGCGTGCACTACGCGAAGGGCGCCGAGCTGCGCCGCATCTGCGGCAAGATGGGCATGGTGTTCCAGTCGTTCAATCTGTTCCCGCATCTGACGGTGCTGCAGAACCTGATCGAGGCACCGGTCACCGTCAAGGGCATGTCGAAGGACAGCATCGTGCCCGTGGCGGAAGACCTGCTGCGCAAGGTCGGACTGTTCGACAAGCGCGACAGCTATCCGTCGCGTCTTTCCGGCGGGCAGAAGCAACGTGTGGCGATCGCGCGCGCGTTGGCGATGTCTCCGGACATCATGCTGTTCGACGAGCCGACTTCCGCGCTCGATCCCGAACTGACCGGCGAAGTGTTGCGCACCATGCGTCAACTGGCCGACGAGCACATGACGATGCTGGTGGTCACGCACGAGATGGGTTTTGCGCGTGAAGTGGCCAATCACGTGGTCTTCATGGATGGCGGCAAGGTCGTCGAGGAAGGTGCGCCGCAACAGATGTTCAGCGCCCCCGTTCACGCGCGTACGAGGGAATTCCTGACGCGGGTGTTCTGAGCGGCCAGGCCCGCCATCGCACCGGCGTAGCGTCGCCGGATCGGCGCGATGGCAGGGCCGCTTCCACTTACTTCCGCAAATCGACGACCGTGGCCTTGCCGTCCACGGTGTCGAACGTGGCCGAGACCTGGTCACCCTCCTTCAGACCCTTGAGCATGGCGGGGTCCTTGACCGGAAATGCCATCGTCATCGCCGACATGCCCAGGTTGGCGATCGGCCCGTGCTTGAGCGTGACCTTGCTGGTGGCGGTGTCGATCTTCCGCACTTCCGCGGGTACCGGTTGCGGCGCCTTCGCCGGGCCGCTCGCGGCCTTCATATCCATGTGTTCCATGTTCGCGGCAAACGCGCCGGGTGCCATGCCGATAGCGATTGCCATCGCGATGGCTTTGACGGATGGGTTCATGCTTGCTCCTTGAGGGGCGGTTGTGTGAAGGGGGTGGATGCCGCGCGCTGGTGGCGACACTGGCGGCGGCGAAGCAGAAGGAAAACGGCGGGCACCACGAAGAGCGACAGCAGCGGTGCCGTCACCATGCCGCCCACCATCGGCGCCACTATGCGTTGCATGACCTCGGAGCCGGTGCCGTGCGACCACATGATCGGGACCAGACCGGCAAGGATGACCGCAACCGTCATGGCCTTGGGCCGCACGCGCTGGACCGCGCCTTCCTGGATGGCGGCCAGCAGCGCGGTAGTGTCCGTCTCGCCGCGTTGCAGGTGGTCCTGCCAGGCGTGCTTCAGATAGAGCAGCATGATCACGCCGAACTCGGCGGCCACGCCGGCCAGCGCAATGAAGCCCACCACGCCTGCGACGGACAGGTTGTATCCAAGCCCGTAAAGCAGCCAGAAGCCGCCGATCAACGCCAGCGGCAGCGTGCCCATGATCAGCAGCGCTTCATCGAGCCGGCCGAACACCAGATACAGCAGCACGAAGATGATCAGCAAGGTGAACGGCACCACCACTTTCAGCTTTGCGCTCGCGCGTTCCAGGTATTCGAACTGCCCGGACCAGCTCAGGGAATAGCCCGCCGGCATCGGCACCGCCTTGGCCACCGCGGCCTGCATGTCATGCACCGCCGAACGCAGGTCGCGGCCGCGAATATCCACGTAGATCCATCCCGATAGCCGCGCGTTCTCGCTGCGCAGCATCGGCGGGCCTTGTACCACCTGGACGCGCGCGACGTCGGACAGCACGATCTGCTGGCCTCGGTCCGTCACGATGGGCAAGCTGCGCAGTTGATCCACGGAATCGCGATAGTCGCGCGGATACCGCAGGTTGATCGGAAAGCGCGCCAGTCCGTCGACCACTTCACCGATGTTGTCGCCGCCGATCGCCGACGATACGACGCTCTGTATGTCGGCGACATTGAGGCCGTAGCGGCCGGCGGCCGCCCGGTTGATGTCGATGTCGACATAGCGCCCGCCTGTCAGACGTTCCGCCAGTGCCGACGTGACACCGGGAACCGTCTTCACAGCCGCCTCGATGCGTGCGGCAAGGCCGTCGATCTCCTTCAGGTCGGTGCCCGCGACCTTGATGCCAACCGGACTCTTGATGCCAGTCGCCAGCATGTCGATGCGATTGCGGATGGGCGGCACCCAGATGTTCGACAGCCCCGGCACTTTCACCACGCGGTCGAGTTCTTCCACGAGCTTGTCTGGCGTCATGCCGGGGCGCCATTGGTCGCGTGGCTTGAATCGGATCGTGGTTTCGAACATTTCGAGCGGTGCCGGGTCCGTGGCCGAGTCGGCACGGCCGGCCTTGCCGTGCACCGTTTCCACTTCCGGTATCGATTTGATCAGGCGGTCGGTCTGCTGCAGCAATTGCGCCGCCTTGCCGGCCGATAGTCCCGGAAGCGCGGACGGCATGTAGAGCAGGTCGCCTTCATCGAGCGGCGGCATGAATTCGCCGCCGATGCGCATGACCGGCCAGGCCGTGGCCAGCAGCACGATGACCGCCAGCGCGACGGTCGCTTTCGGCCATGCCAGCACCTTGGCGAGCAAGGGCTGGTACGCGCGAATCAGCCATCGGTTCAGCGGGTTGGCTTGTTCGGCAGGGATGCGCCCGCGTATCAGGTAGCCCATCAGCACTGGTACCAGCGTGATCGATAGTCCGGCAGCGGCTGCCATCGAATAGGTCTTGGTGAATGCCAGCGGCGCGAACAGGCGGCCCTCCTGCGCCTCCAGCGTGAACACCGGCACGAAGGACAGCGTGATGATCAGCAGCGAGAAGAATAGTGCCGGGCCGACTTCCGCCGCCGAAGCGCCAATCACGCGCCAGCGTTCGGCGCCATCCAGCGGCTCATCGGGATGCGCGGCATGCCAGTGCTCCAGATGCTTGTGCGCGTTCTCGATCATGACGACGGCGGCATCGACCATTGCGCCCACCGCGATTGCAATGCCGCCGAGCGACATGATGTTGGCGTTGACGCCCTGATACCGCATGACCAGGAACGCGCCCAGCACGCCAAGCGGCAGCGACACGATGGCGACCAGCGCCGATCGAATGTGGAAGAGGAAAGCCAGGCATACCAGCGCGACGACGATGAACTCTTCGACGAGCTTGTGGGACAGATTTTCCACCGCACGATGTATCAGCGCGGAGCGGTCGTAGGTGGTCACGATCTCGACGCCGGCCGGCAGACTCTTCTTCAGCGCCTCCAGCTTCGCCTTGACGGCATCGATGGTTTCCAGCGCGTTCTTGCCCGAACGCATGACGATCACGCCGCCGGCCACTTCCCCCTCTCCGTCGAGATCCGAGATGCCGCGCCGCATCTCCGGCCCGAGCTGGATCGTGGCGACGTCGCCAAGCCGCACGGGAATCCCCGCGCTGCTGGCGTCGATCGGGATCTGCCGGAAATCGTCGAGCGTCTTCAGGTAGCCAGACGCCCTGACCATGTATTCGGCTTCTCCCAGTTCCAGCAACGAGCCGCCGGCCTCCTGATTGGCGCCACGGATCGCGGCAATCACTTTCGATTGCGGGATGTTGTAGGCGCGCAGCCGATCCGGCATGAGCACGACCTGATATTGCCGGACCATGCCGCCGAGCGAGGCAACCTCGGCGACGTTCGGCAGGGACTTCAGCTCGAATCGCAGGAACCAGTCCTGCAGCGTGCGCAACTGGGAAAGGTCGTGCTGGCCGGTGCGATCGACCAGCGCGTACTCGTAGATCCAGCCGACTCCGGTGGCATCGGGACCAAGCGCCGGCCTGGCCGCGGCCGGCAGGCGTGACTGCACCTGGTTCAGATATTCCAGCACGCGCGAGCGCGCCCAGTATGGGTCGGTCCCGTCCTCGAACAGGACATAGACAAACGAATCTCCAAAGAATGAAAACCCGCGTACCGTCTTGGCACCCGGCACGGAAAGCATCGTGGTGGTCAGCGGGTACGTGACCTGGTTTTCCACGATCTGGGGCGCCTGGCCCGGAAACGGCGTGCGGATGATGACCTGGGTATCCGACAGATCCGGCAGGGCGTCCAGCGGCGTGGTGCGCACCGCCCACAGCCCCCAGGCAGCGAGCATGGCGGTGGCCAGCAGCACCAGAAAGCGCTGCCGTATCGACGCAAGGATGATGCGCGCAATCATCGCTGACCTCCCGTTGCATCCACGGGCTGCACGGCGGTCAGCATGGCGGCGCCGTCCCGATCCAGGTGAAAGCGGAAGCGAACGCGATCGCCGGGCTTCACGCCCTTGAGCATGGCAGGGTCGTGCGCGGGAAAGTCCATCGTCATGGCGCCCCACTGGGCCGATGGCACCGGCCCATGCGAGATCGTGAGTCCGTCCGCGTTGACTGACTCCACGCGACCGACGGCTTCGTGTTCCTGCACGGCGGCGGCGGGCGCCGAGGCTGCCTCGGGTGCGGACAACCGGTCCGCCGTGCCGCGCAGGCTGGCTTCCGAGTCGATCAGGAACTGCCCGGACGCCACTACACGTTGTCCCGCGCGCAGCCCGGAGATGACCTCGGTCATGCCATCGGATTCGCGGCCGATTTGAATCTCCGTGGCGACGTAGCCTTGCTGACCGGCATCGACCATGACCGTGTTGCGCTGACCGCTGCGGATCACCGCCTCGGCCGGAATCTGCAATACGTTCTGCTGGCCGCCGCTCTGGAATCGCACGCTGGCGAACATGCCGGGCACGAGCCGACGCTGCTTGTTTGGCAACACGATGCGGACCTTGATGGTGCGCGTGGCGGCATTGACATCGGGCAGGATGGCATCGACCTTGCCGGTCAACGGTTCGGACGCGGCGGTGGCGGACACGGTGACCGCTTGTCCGAGGGCGATGTGACGCGCCTGGGCTTCGGGCACTTCGGCGATCACCCAGACCTGCCCCAGATCGGCGAGCCGGAACATCGTCATGCCCGGCGTGACGGTCATGCCCTCGCGCACGGCGAGTTCGGTCACCACGCCGTCCAGCGGGCTGGCAATGCTCTGCGCCGTCTGTAATTTGCCGCCACGGGCAACGGCATCGGCCTGCGCCGATGTCATCCCGGATTGCAGCATGCGCGCTCTTGCTGCATCGGCCAGATTGCCCTGGACACCGGCTGGCAAGCGCGCGACCGCGAGATATTCCTCTTGCGCCGCCACCCAGTCAGGCGCGTACAGCGTGACCAGGGTCTGGCCCTGCCGCACCGGATCGAGTGTGGCGCGCACGCTCACGTGCTGTACGAATGCCGTTGTGCGAGCCTGGATCACGCGCACGCTGCGTTCGTCGATGGTGACATTGCCCGGTGCTTCCAGCACTGCGCCGAGCGGCGCCGCCTTGACTTCCACCGTGCGGATGCCAAGGTTCTGACGCACGCGACTGTCGATGTTGACGCCGGTGGCATCGCCGCTGGCATTCCCGTCGGCATAGACCGGTACGAGCTGCATATCCATGAAGGGCGATTTGCCGGGTTTGTCGAAGCGCTGGCCGGGCACCATCGGGTCGTGCCAGTAGAGGACCTTCCGGCCGCCTTGCGCATCGCCGGTGTTCGCCGGCACGTTGGTATCGGACATCGCGGGCATGCCCTGCGAGGCGCCCAGACGGTAGCCGCCGTAGCCGGCCGCGCCGACCAGCACCAGACACGCCGCGGTAATTTTCAGTGGCAGGTTCATTGCAAATCCTTGTTGGCCGATGCGGTCTGCGCGGTGGGCAATGGTGTGAGGAATGTCAGCTCGGCCCATAGCCGGGTTGTGCGTTGCTCCAGGGTCAGGCGCTCCAGCGCGGTGTCAATGGCGCGATGGTTGGCCTCGGCAACCGCTTGCAGCGAGCCGGTGTTCGCGCGATATGCGGTCAGGGCGGCGTCCGCCTGCGCCGTGGCAAGCGGCAGCGTGGCGTCGTCGTAGCGCTTGAGGCGTTCAAGGTTGCGATTGAGCTCCGCCAGCCGGGCGTTGACCAGCGCATTGGTATTGCGCCGGACGGTCTCCGCTTTGGCGCGCGCCGCTTCGGCCTGCGCCAGTCTTGCGGCGACTTCCCGGTCCTGCCGGTTGGCGCGGTCCCAGGGCAGCGGAAAGCTCACGTTGACCGAGGCCATGTTGGCGTAGGACGCGCCGCGCTGGCTGTACATCAGTTCGACGGAGATGTCGGGCTTGCGGGTTTCGTCGGCGACGCGCACCTCGGATTCCGCGACGGCCACGTCGCGCTGGGCGGCGGCTACCTCGGGCACGCCGTCAAAGCGCGTCTGGACGATCTGCGCCACGCGATCGGGCAGTGTCAGCGGCGGACGCGCGCCCAGCGGGCGTTTGGCATCGTCCCCGATCCAGCGAGCGAGATCGACGGTGGCGGTATCGAGCGCCGTGCGGTTTTCGCTCTCGCGGTCGCGCAGTTTCTGGACTTCGAGTTGTGCGGTCAGCACATCGGCGCGCGTCGCGCGGCCGCTGCGATAGGCGGCGTTGGCGGCTTCCAGCGCCAGGTCCAGCGGATGCAGGTGATGACCCAGCAGTTCGGCGGCCTTCTCCGCGTACCAGCGATCGATCCATGCGGAAACGGCGCTGCGTTGCACGTTGGTCACGCCGACCATGCGTTGCGCGTCGGCGGCGGCGGCTTCGGCCTCGAAGCGCGCCGTGCGTGCGCGGCGCTTGTCGGATCGTGTGAACTCCTGCATGACGCTGATCGAGCGCATCGTCATCGAATCACGACTCAGCGACCCCTTGTCGGGGCCATCGGCAGGAACGTTGTTCAAGCCGACTTTCAGGATGGGATCTGGCAACTGGCCAGCGGCAACCGCCTGCTGCACGGCGGCCTCGATTGCGCCGCGCGAGTCTTCGGCATCGCGCGCATGGGCCGTGGCCAGCGCCGCGGTTTCTTCAAGGGAAAGGTTGGCTGGCGGTGGCGCGGCGAGCGACACCGACATGCCGAGCGCGGACGCGCAAAGCGCCAGCCTCAGGCGAAGCGGGAATGACATAAAGCCTCCGGAAACAACGACCACCGCTTCCGGGAAATCGGAAGCGAACAGGATGTGGCGTGGTTTCGGAGGCTAGGTGCGGAAACAGCAGTGAAGAATGGCGTGCGGTGGAGGTGGCGCACGCGGCTGGGCCAACGCGCGCTCGGTGACCATCGGCGCGGCATCCAGCAGGGGTGGCTCGACGATGACGCTGATCAGCACCGGGACGTACGCGGGAATCTGCGGAGTCGGGTGATCGGCGTGCTTGGTGTCGGCCTGGCAGTGATTCATGCACAGCGCGTTCTGACCGTCGTTCTTTGTCGCGTCGTGTTCGGCCATGTCGGCGCAGGACACCATTTCTTCCTGCGCGGCCTGTCCTGCCGGATCGCTCGCGCCCAGGGTACAGGCGTAAGCGGCCGTTGCCAGTTGCACTGACAGGAAGACCACCAGGAGGAGTCCGGCAAACCAGGAGTGCCGGCACGCGAATCGACGCACGATAGACGAGAGGTTCAAAACAGCGCCCAGCATAGCGGCTTTTGTGATGAATGCAATATGCCGGACGAACGATGGACCTTTCCACTGTGGGAAGGTCAAGCACCCCCCTCGCCGGGGTGGTGTCGTACGCACGGGTCGTCACTGGAGCGTCACATTGCGCGCTTACATTTTCATTTGAACATGAAATGTGAGCGAATGAGCTTAGATGAGCCTGACCCCGCGGCAACGAGAAATCTTCGGCTGGCTGAATGACGCCGGTTACCTGAGCACCGAGCAACTGGCCAGCCGCTTCGGCGTCAGCAGTCAGACGATACGGCGCGACATCAACGAGCTGAGCGTGCAGGGGCTGGCGCGGCGGATGCATGGCGGCCTGAGCCTGCCGGCCAGCCAGCACAACCTGAGCTATCTGCAACGCAGTACCGCGCATGTCGAACGCAAGCGCCGCATTGCCGACGCCGCAATCGGCATGCTGGAGGCCGATGCCACGGTATTCCTCGGCTATGGCACCACCGTGGCGGAATTCGCGCGCGCGCTGCCGGCGGATCTGCCACTGCGCGTGGTGACCAACAACCTGGGCGCGGTGCACGCGCTGGCCGACAAGCCGAGGATCGAAACATGGGTGGCGGGCGGACGCCTGCGCCCGGGCGATCTCGATGTGATGGGAAGTGCCACGCTGGATTTCGTGCGCCGGTTTCGCGCGCATCTGGCCGTGTGCAGTGCGGCCGGCATCGACGAGGACGGCACGTTCTACGAGTTTCAGCCCGAGGAGGCCGAAGTGAGCCAGGTCCTGCTGTCGCACAGTCATTCGCGCGTGTTGCTGGCCGACAGCAGCAAATGCCTGCGTAACGCGCCGTGCCGTGTGGCCGGCCTGGATCAGATCGACCACCTGTTCACCGATACCGAGGCGGCCGATGCGCTGCCGGCATTGCCCGCGCTGTGCGAGCGCGCGGGTGTTGCGCTGCATCTGTGCTGACCCCTGGAGACTTTCCTTGTCCTATCTGCGACTCGAACGGCTGCAGCAGCGCTTTGGCGACCACGCGGTGTTGCGCGGCATCGACCTCGACATCGAGCGCGGCGAATTCATCGCACTGCTCGGCGCTTCGGGCTGCGGCAAGACCACGCTGCTGCGCCTGATTGCCGGGCTGGACCTGCCCAGCGCCGGCAGCATCCACCTTGACGGGCGCGACGTGACCGCGCTGGAGCCGGCGCAGCGCATGCTGAGCATGGTGTTCCAGTCCTACGCGCTGTTTCCGCATCTGAGCGTGGCGGAGAACATTGTGTTTGGTCTGCGCGCGCGCAAGGTGCCGCGCGATGAGCAATCGCGCCGGCTACAGCATGCCGCCGGATTGCTGGGACTGGATGCGTTGCTGGCACGCAAGCCGGCCGCGTTGTCGGGCGGCCAGCGGCAGCGCGTGGCGCTGGCGCGGGCCATCGTGTCGCAGCATCCGCTGTGCCTGATGGATGAACCGTTGTCGAATCTCGATGCGCAACTGCGCGCCGAGATGCGCGCGGAACTGCGCAAGCTGCAGCAGCAGCTTGGCCTGACGGTGGTCTACGTCACGCATGACCAGGTCGAGGCGATGAGCATGGCCGACCGCATCGTGCTGATGCACCAGGGCCGGATCGCGCAGACCGGCACGCCGACCGAACTGTACGAACAACCCGCGACACCGGTGGTGGCGCGCTTTATCGGCCAGCCGCCGATGAACCTGATCCGGATGCCCGGTGTCGATGGCTGGCTTGGCGTGCGTCCCGAGCATATCGAACTCGGTGCCGGCCAGGCCGCGGTGGTCGTCCGCTCCGAATACCACGGCGCGGACACGCTGATCGAAGTGCGGCTCCATGAGCAGCCGCTGCTGGTGCGTCGCCCCGGCCGCGTGGCCCTGACGCCGGGCGCCAGCCTGATGCTGCAATGGCCGCCCGCCCGCGAGCATCGCTTTGCCATCGACGAAGTTCCAGATTTCCTCACCACCTAGTCCCGATCTTTTCAAGGAGCGTTCATGTCGTTCAAGACCCGATGCCTGGCCGTCGCGCTGGGTACCCTTAGCTGCTTCGCGTGGCTGGCCGCTGCTGCCGCGACGACGCAGGTCACCATGTACTACCCCGTTTCCGTGGGCGGCCCGCTGACACAGGTAGTGGACAAGCTGGTTGGCGAATTCGAGCAGGCCAACCCGGACGTCAAGGTCAATGCGATCTACGCGGGCAACTATGACGACGCCCGCACCAAGGCACTGGCGGCATTGAAGGCCGGCATGCCGGTGCAGACGTCGGTGCTGTTTTCGATCGACCTGCATGAACTGAAGGACCTGGGCGTGATCCGCCCGTTCGATGACTTTGCCACCTCGGCCGAGGACAAGGCGTGGCTGCAGAGCTTCTATCCGGGCCTGATGGATAACGGCCGCGCCGATGGCAAGACCTGGGGCATTCCGTTTCAGCGTTCGACCATCGTAATGTTCTACAACAAGGACGCGTTCCGCCAGGCCGGACTCAATCCGGACAAGCCGCCGCGTTCGTGGACCGAGATGCGCGAGGCCGCGGCAAAGCTGGTCAAGCGCGACGGCGGCAATACCAGCCGCTGGGGCGTGATGATCCCGTCCACCGGCTATGCCTACTGGATGTTCGGCGCGCTGACGAAGCAGAACGGCCAGACGCTGATGAACCCGGCGGGCACGCACACCACGTTCGACCAGCCCAAGGCCGTGCAGGCGCTGGAATACTGGACGTCGCTGTCGAAGGACGGCCTGAGCCCGAAGGGTCTGATCGAATGGGGCACGCTGCGCCAGAACTTCGTCGAGGGCAAGACGGCGATGATGTGGCATTCCACCGGCAACCTGACGGCGGTGCTGAAGGAAGCGAAGTTCGACGTTGGCGTGGCACCGCTGCCCGGCAATACCGAGCCGGGATCGCCCACCGGCGGCGGCAACTTCTACCTGTTCAAGAGCGGCAGCGATGCCGAGCAGCGCGCCGCGTTCCGTCTGGTCAAGTTCCTGACGGCGCCGGAGCGCTCGGCGCAGTGGAGCGTGGCCACCGGCTATATGGGCGTGAGTCCGGCCAGCTACGAGACGCCGACGCTGAAGGACTACGCCGCCAAGGTGCCGCAATCGCTGGTCGCGCGTGACCAGCTTTCGGTGGCAACCGCCGAGCTGTCCACGCACCAGGCCGGTCGCGTGCGCAAGCTGCTGGAGGATGCGCTGCAGTCGGCCATCGCCGGCCAGCAGGAGCCGAAGGCCGCGCTCACCGGCGCGCAGGCCCAGGCCGAGCGCGTGCTGAAGCCCTATCAGCGTTGATGACGACGGGGCCACACTCGCGGTTCCAGTGGCTCCGCTGCATTCCTCCGGCCGCCGCCGTTCGTCTTCGGCAGCGGCCGGGCACAGACACCATGAACGCCAGAACTTTCAATTCCGGCCAGACTGCGCAGGCCTGGCTGATGCTGCTGCCGGCGCTGGTACTGCTGGCCGCATTCACCTACTGGCCCATCGCGGGCAGCCTGTGGCATAGCCTTCATGTGCAGGCGCCCGGCATTCCGCCAGCGTTTGCGGGCATCGACAACTTCACGGCGTTGATGGACGACCCCGTGTTCCGCCAGGCCGTGCGCAACAATCTCTGGTACGCACTGGTGACGGTGCCCGTCTCGGTGGCGCTGGCGCTGGCGATGGCGTTGTGGGTCAACCAGCGTTACGCCGGCCGGGGGCTGCTGCGGCTGGCCTTCTTCACGCCGACCGTGCTGCCGATGGTGGCTGCGGCAAACGTCTGGCTGTTCTTCTACGCGCCCGATATCGGGTTGTTGAACCGTCTGCTGGCGGGGGTGGGTATTGCCGGCCGCAACTGGCTGGGCGACGTCGACACGGTGCTGCCGGCACTGATGGCGGTCACGATCTGGAAAGAGGCAGGCTTCTTCATGATCTTCTACCTGGCCGCGCTCCAGTCCATTTCGCCCGAGCAGCTCGATGCCGCGCGGCTTGAGGCGCCGTCACCGTGGTACCGGCTGCGCCATGTCGTGCTGCCGCTGCTGGCGCCGACCACGCTGTTCGTGGTGGTCAATGCGCTGATCAATGCGTTCAAGCTGGTCGACCACCTGTTCGTGCTGACGCGCGGCGGGCCGAACAATGCCAGTTCGCTGCTGCTGTACTACCTCTACGAAATCGCGTTCAAGTTCCAGGACACCAACTACGCCGCCGCGCTGACCATCGTGCTGCTGGTGTTGCTGGCGCTGTGCTCGGCGGTTCAGTTCTGGTTGTCACGCAATCGCATTCACTACCGATGACACGCTTTCGCACCGCCTTGCTGCCCGTTGCCGGCGTTACGGCCGGCCTGCTGTGGATTTCGCCGCTGCTGCTGCTGTGCTGGGGGGCGTTTCATCCCGGCGGTGACGCCATGCGACTGAGTCTGCAGACGTCGTGGGGTCTGGATAATTTTCCGCAGGCCTGGAGCGTGGCGCCGTTTGCCCGATACCTGGTCAACACGATGTGCATCGTCACGCTGCTGCTGGCGCTGCAGCTCACCGTGTGCACGCTGGCCGGATACGCGCTGGCGCGGATGCGGTTCGCGGGACGCGGCGTGGTCTTCGGGCTGGTGCTGCTGCAACTGATGGTGATGCCGGAGGTGCTGATCACCGAGAACTATCTGTCCATCGCGCGTCTGGGGCAGGTCGATACCTATCTGGGGGTGGCACTGCCTTACATCGCCAGTGCGTTCGGCATCTTTCTGCTGCGCCAGACGTTCATGACGGTGCCACAGGAGCTTGAGGATGCCGCGCGGATCGAGGGAGTGGGGCGGCTTGGCATTCTGCTGAAAGTCTATGTGCCGCTCGCCCGGCCGACGTACCTGGCGTACGCGCTGGTGTCGATCAGCTATCACTGGAACAACTTCCTGTGGCCGCTCGTGGCTACGCAGACCGAAGCGAGCCGCCCCGTCACGGTTGGCATGGCGCTGTTCGCCGCGCCGGAGACCGGCGTCGACTGGGGCGTGCTGTCGGCCGGCACGCTGTTGTGCGTGGGGCCGCTGGTGCTGGCCTTCCTGCTGTTTCAACGGCAGTTCATGCAGTCGTTCATGCAGGCTGGCGTGAAGTGATGTCCGGAGTGAGCGAAGGACTGCGATTCAGCCGTGCCAGAGATGCCGGGCGAACGCAAAACTGAGCTTGCCGTGAAGCCAGAATTCACGAGAGACGCCGAGCGCAATCAGCCAGGACGCCGCGACGATGACCATGTCGCAGCGCCCGCTCTTCCACCAGTTGAGCGAGTGGCGGCCCGCGATCCACGGCACGCCGAGCGGGTTCGGCCAGTCGGCCAGCAGGTGCATGACGCCGCCGCAGGCAAAGCCGAATGCGGGCGCCGCCAGCGCATGGCTTCCTAGCGCCTGGTATGACCAAAGCAGGGCGCCGATCCACGCGATACCCCAGTGCGTCCAGGAACGATGGGCAATCCATAGGCGCCGCGACCTCGACCACCAGGCCAGTTCCATCCAGTCCGGCGCGGTGCTGCCGAGCAGCGCCGCCACGAAGCCGGCGGCGCTTTCCCAGCCCCATCCGCCACCTCCGCTTTTGAAGATAACCGTGGCGGCGATGACGGCCGCCGCCCATCCGGTGGCGTGGTGTGCTTTCCGTGAGGCCATGCTGGGACTGCGTGTGATTGCGGGATTCAGAGGGGCCGCAATCTTGGCAGATAAGCCCGTGAAACGCCAGAGCCGGTGCTGCAGCGCTGACGTTTTGTTTCAATGATTGCGCCAGCGCTGGACCATCACCTGCTGGATCTTGCCCTTGAAGAAGTAGCGGCGGTCGGTCGCACCTTGCGGATCGGCGCCGATCACGATCGGACTCGTGTTGAGACCCACGCCGCCAGCGACCGATACCGACGGCACACCTTCGACGTTGTTGACCCACAGCCGCACCGCGCCGTTGCCATCGTAGGCGCCGACGATGAAGTACGAGTTGGTGCCGTTGAACGATGCAAGCGGTGCGGTGGCGTACTGGTACGCGCCATTGACGTAGACGCCAAAGCGCAATGTGGCGCCAGCCTGTTCCAGCGCAAAGCCGCCCGAATCGCTCTTGGCCAGGATCGCCGCGGTAGACCCCGAGGTCAGGTCGTCGAAATTGACCACCGCGCTGACCAGGTAGCCGCCATTGCTGTCGTTGTCGGCCTGCCAGGTCGTGACCGACTGCGCGCCGCTGAACACCATGCTGCCACCGACGCGGTCTTCGTCCGAGGTTACCGACAACACTTCGAGCGCCGGCGTGGAGGTACCTTGCGCGACGTTATAGCGGGTTGCGCCGGTGCGCTGATACGTCAACGGCCAGGCGCTCTGCTCGGCCGTGTTCATGTAGAGCAGCGCGGTCGGCTCGGCAATCAGCGACCGGGCGGAACTGGCCAGCGCGGTTGCGCCACGGTCATAGTCGCTGGTGATGAAGTCCACGTCTTCGCGCAACGCCGAAAGATACGCCTCACCCATGCTGGCCGGCGTGGTGTAGACACCCACACCCAGGCCCAGCAGCTTGGCCTGCATCAGCGCACCGTAGAGATTGGCCATCCGGTATTCGAGTTCCACGCCATGAAAGCCCAGGCTCTTGGTGGCGCGGATGTTATTGCGGATGTCGCTCTCGATCAGCGTATGAAAGCGCACGTAGTCACGGATACCCGCAAACTCGGATTGCGCCAGCAGCGCCTTGGCACGCACCAGATGCTGCTGGCGGCCGTCCATGAACGCGCGCAGCATCACCGGGCGTCCGGACTTTGCATAGCCCCAGTCGCGTACCGCGCGGAGTACACCGAGCATCAGCGTGTCGCTGGCCGCCGCGGTCGTGTACTTTTCCTTGATCTCCAGGAACAGCAGCCGGTCGCTTTGCTGCAGGCTGGTATTGGCCAGTGCGTCGACCAGCGTGCCCACGGCGCTTTCGCTGTCGGCGTGTTCCACGTAGACCTGTCCGTCGGCATGCAGCGTCAGGTCGAATTCGATCAGGTCGTAACCGCGCGACAGCGCCATGCCTACCTGCGTGCTGGTGGCGGCGGTCGTGCTGCCATAGCAGTTATGGCAGGACAGCGCGACGGTATTGCCCAGCGGCGATACAGGCAAGGCACGGCTGACGCCGTTCCAGTAGGTGCCGGCCTGCGCAGCCACGGGCGCCGCGCACAGCATCAGCCACAGCCATGCGCGAATGAAACGTCGATACAACTGGATGGTTGGAAGCATTCAGGATCTCGTCGTGTTGGATGAATGGAAACACGAGCCTGAAATCGCGCTGAAAACCGCCGACCAGGCCCGGTATCACGGGCCTGGCGAATCTTCGAAGGTGCACGGGCCATGTGACGTCCGCGATTGTCGGCGGTGGTCCGTGGCAGCGGTGTGACGGCGATATGAAACTACGTTGCGCTCATTCGCGCATCTTCATAAGTGGATTAGAGGGCGCTTATTGGTTGCGCGCCAGCATCATTGCCCCGTGGCGCCCACGCTTCCCACATCGACCGGCGCAAACCGGTTGAACACGTAGTCCCGATCCTTGACCACGGCGTGGCATGCAAAGCAGGCCTGCGCGTTGCCGGCGGGTTTGCCGCTGTCGAACTCCGCATAGCCCCAGCCACCGGTGGAGGCGTACTTCACGGAATCCTTGACCATGAATTGCACGCCGTTCTTGGGATGCCCGGCAACGTGCGATTGCGGCTTGCCGAACGCCTTGCCGCTTTCGGCCAGCGGCGAATAACTCCATGCCAGCCGGGCCAGGATGGTGCCGTCGGGCAGGGGATACTTGCCGGATTGCAGCGCGCGGATGGCCTCGTCGTTGCCGAGGATGGCGCGGATATCGTCGTTCCGGCCTTCCTCGCGCGCTACCGTGACCAGTTTCCAGTCGCGGAACCCCGGCGGAATCGCGACGCCGTTCGGGGCGACCCCTTCGGGTGTGGCAGGCGTGGCGGGCGCGCCGTATGCGACAGGCGCGCCAGCACCGGCCAGCATGGCGGCGGCTAACCACAGCTTCGGCATAAGTCGATTCATGACATTCCTCCCGTCGCGTCTGGCGCGTGTTGTGATGAAGCAAGCATGGCGACGCGGCGCGGATCGCCGTTTTGTGCCGCGTGCAGCCGTTTAGTGTTCGCCGGGTCACGGGCCTTGCTTTGGCGCCACCGGAGCCTATGCTGAATCACACCCATGCCCTGGGGTGCCACCACGACGAATTGGCTTCATGGCATCGACTACGCCCACCCCCACACCCGACACGCTCGCCGCGCCGGCCCCGCACTGGCTGCGCTGGCTGCCCGGACTGGCGATGCTGAAGACCTACCAGGCCGCCTGGTTGCCCCGGGATCTGGCGGCCGGCCTGGTGCTGACGACGATGCTCGTGCCGGTCGGCATTGCCTATGCCGAGGCGTCGGGCGTGCCCGGCATCTACGGCCTGTATGCGACGATCGTCCCGCTGCTGGCCTATGCACTGTTCGGCCCGAGCCGGATTCTGGTGCTGGGGCCGGACTCCGCGCTGGCCGCCCCGATCCTGGCGATCGTGCTGAGCGTGTCTGGCGGAGACCCCGCGCGCGCCATCGCCACGGCCAGCCTGATGGCGATCGTGTCGGGACTGTTCTGTATCGTGCTGGGCCTGCTGCGGCTGGGTTTCATTACCGAGCTGCTGTCCAAGCCGATCCGCTACGGCTACATGAACGGCATTGCGCTCACCGTGCTGGTGAGCCAGTTGCCCAAGCTGTTCGCGATCTCGATAGACGATGCGGGGCCGATGCGCGAGCTATGGCAACTTGCCCAGCGGATCATTGAGGGCAAGACCAACTGGTACAGCTTTGCCGTGGGCGCGGCCAGCCTGGTGGTGATCCTGGGCCTCAAGCGCTTCGAGCGTGTGCCGGGCATCCTGATCGCCGTCATCCTGGCCACGCTGGCCGTCGGCGTGTTCCAGCTCGATGCGCGGGGCGTGAAGGTGCTGGGCGAGATTCCGCAGGGCCTGCCGGCGTTTGCCATCCCCTGGCTCAGCGAGGTGGATCTGGTCAAGATCGTGCTGGGCGGCTGTGCCGTGGCGATGATTGCATTTGCCGATACCAGCGTGCTGTCCCGCACCTATGCCGCGCGCACGCATACGCGCGTGGATCCGAACCAGGAAATGGTCGGCCTTGGCGCGGCCAATCTCGCGGCCGGTTTCTTCCAGGGCTTTCCGATCAGCAGCAGCGCATCGCGCACGCCGGTGGCCGAAGCCGCGGGCGCGCGCTCGCAGCTGACCGGCGTGGTCGGCGCGATTGCCGTGGCGATCCTGCTGCTGGTGGCGCCCAACCTGCTGCGCTCCCTGCCGAACAGCGCGCTGGCGGCGGTGGTGATTGCAGCGGCCATCGGCCTGTTCGAGTTCAAGGACCTGCAGCGCATCTACCGCATCCAGCAATGGGAGTTCTGGCTGTCGATGCTGTGCTTTGCGGCGGTGGCCGTGTTCGGTGCGATTCCGGGCATCTGCCTGGCCGTGGTTATCGCCATCATCGAATTCCTGTGGGACGGCTGGCGCCCGCACTTCGCGGTGCTGGGTCGCGTGCCGAACCTGCGCGGCTTTCATGACCTGAAGCGTTACCCGCATGCCGCGCTGATTGACGGCCTGGTGTTGTTCCGCTGGGATGCGCCGCTGTTCTTTGCCAATGCCGAGCTGTTCCAGCAGCGGTTGATGGAAGCCGTGGAGGCTTCGCCAACGCCGGTGCGGCGCGTGGTGGTGGCGGCCGAGCCGGTGACCAGTGTCGATGTCACGTCCGCCGATATGCTGCGCGAACTGAGCCAGAAGCTGGCGGAAGACGGCGTTGCGCTGCATTTCGCGGAAATGAAAGACCCGGTCCGCGACAAGCTCAAGCGCTTCGAGCTGACCGAGGTGTTCAGCGACAATCGCTTCCATCCCACGGTAGGCAGTGCCGTGGATGACTACCTGGAGAGCACGGGCATCGGCAAGCCCGAGGAGTAGTCCCCCATTGATGCGAGCGGTGCATCAATTCGAAGCAACTTTGCAATTCACAGCTTGCGCGGATGCCGCGATGATGCTCCTCCTGGCGAGACAAGACGCAATGGAGGAGACAATGGCAGCCCGCCCACGCATCACGGTCCTTGGCGACTACGAACGCGCGCTTGCGCGGCTGGCCGACTGGCAGGCCATCCAGGCGCAGGCCGAGGTCGGCTTTCATCACGAACCGCTACGCGGCGACGCGCTGGCCGCCGTGTTGCGCAATACCGAAGTGCTGGTGCTCGTGCGCGACCGCACGCCGCTGGACGCCGCCACGCTGGCCATCGCCAGTCAGCTCCGGTTCGTGATCTATACCGGCACGCGCAACACCACGCTCGATACCGAGGCGCTCAAGGCGCGCGGCATTCCGGTGGCCAACACGCATTGGGGGCCTTCCAAGGAGAGCACCTGCGAGATGACCTGGGCGCTGATTCTGGCGGCCGTGCGGCAGCTCGAATCGCAGATGGCGACGATGCGCGCGGGCAACTGGCGTTCGACGGAAAGCCTGGCACTGCCGGGCGTGCTCCACGGGCAGCGCCTGGGCCTGGTGGGCCTGGGTGAAATCGGCAAGCGCGTGGCCCGCGTGGGCAAAGCATTCGGCATGGAGGTGGTGACCTGGAGCCCGCACATGACGCCCGAACGCGCCGTCGCCGAAGGTGCAACGGCCGTCACGCTTGAGGAACTGCTGCAAACATCGCGCGTGGTCAGCCTGCACCTGGTGCCGACCGATCAGACGCGCAAGCTCATCAACGCCGAGCGGATGGCCACGATGCGTCCCGATGCGATCCTGGTCAATACATCGCGCGCCGCGCTGGTCGACATGGATGCGCTGCCCACGGCGCTCGACCAGGGCCGTCCGGCACTGGCCGCGCTCGATGTCTTCGACACGGAACCGGTGCCGGCCGATCACGCATTGCGCAAGCGGCGCGACGTCGTGGTGACGCCGCATATGGGCTTCGTGTGCGAGCCGGTGTTTGCCACGTTTGCGCAAGGGGTGACCGAGGCGTTGACCGCCTGGCTGGCCGGGCAGCAATGACCTGAAAAATCCCGCCGATGGCCTGGTCGATCAGGCGCCGGCTGCTGTCGTCGCGCCGAAGCGCCACGACAGCCGCTGCGCCGCCTGTTTCACGACCTGGGCGATGTCGCTGTCCAGCGCGCTGTCGAAGCTGCCGCTGCTGCCCATGACGGCGATGACGATGGCCAACGCGCCGGTGTGATCGAATACGGGCGCGGCCAGTGTGTCGATGCCGGGCACGGGCCGGCTGACGGCGTTGTCGATGCCGGCCTCACGAATCCCGCGCCAGCGTGGCATGCAGTCGGCCAGCAGGCCGGCGTCGACTTCCACGCCCGCCATGCGGATCGCGTCCTGCGCCAGTGCCTGCCTGAGTACGTCGTCGGGCAGGTGCGCCGCGAAGGTCCGCCCGATCGCCGTATTGACCATCGACAGCACCGTGCCCACGCGCAGGCTCACGTGCTGCGGGCGGGACGCTTCCTCAAGCCGGATCACGGTTGGGCCCAGCGGCCCGAACACCGCCATTGCCACCGATAGCCCCGTGGCGTGCGCCAGCGCGATCACCTCCGGCTCGGCTTCGCGCGTGGGGGACAAGCGCTGCAGCGCCAGCAGCCCCAGCTCCAGCGCCAGAACCCCGGCTTCGAAATCACCGTTGGCGTTGCGTGTCAGCAGGCCGATCTTCTGCAGGCTGACCAGATGCGGAAAAGCCTTGGCCGGCGCCATGCCGGCGGCACGCGCCAATTCGCCGAGCGATAGCGGACGTCCCGCATCGGCCAGCGCGCCGAGCAACTGGCCGGTGTTGTCGAGCGACTGGATGCCGCGCTGGGGTTTGCTGTCTTCGGTTTCGGTCATGCCGGCTCCATCGCGCGCGCGATGTTATCGATCGTGCCGCGCATGGCGCGCGCCACCGGGCCTTGCCAGTCGACGTCGATCGCACCGGTCGATCCGATGGCCGTCAGCACCAGCCATAGCGTGCCATCGGCGCCTCTCAGCGGCATGGCAAGGCTGCTGACGGCGGGGCTGGGCGAATCGATGCTGTGTTCCATGCCGCGTTGACGAACCATCTCCAGATGCGCGGTGAAAGCGGGCAGGGTATCGGCCGATGCGCCGGTCTGCTGTTGTTGCCAGATTGGCTGCCAGTGCGCGTCGGGCTGGAACGCGCAATAGGTGCGGCCCGTGGCCGTGGTTGCCAGCGCCATCACCGTTCCCACGTGCAGGTTCACATGAAGCGGCGTGCCGGCGGGCGCGTAGTGGACGATGGTCGGACCCTGCGGCGTGGGCAGGCTGATCGCCACATTGCAGCCGATGGCCGATGCCAGCGCCTGCACATGCGGCACCGCGGCGCGATAGGCCGGCGCGTGATCCAGATGAAGCATGCCCAGCCGCAGCGCCAGCGGGCCGGGCTCGTAGCTGCCGTCGAGATGGTCGCGCTTGATCAGCCCGAGCCGCGTCAGGCTCACCAGATAGGTATGCGCCTGCGCCGGTGCAAGCTGGGCCGCGGCGGCCAGCTCGGCCAGCGACAGCGGCCGGCGCGCTCCGGCCAGCGCCTGCAGCAGGCGGCCGCCCACCTCCACGCTCTGGATGCCGCGTTGCGTCTTGCCTGCCGGTTCGCCTGGGGGTCGTGCCATTGCCACGGTCGTGGTTTGAAAAGAGTCCAATGGTAAGCGATACGCCGGCTTCGGGCGCCCTGTGAGGCGCTTGCCCGTCGTCGCGATCGCTGGGGTTTTCCCGGAGAAACCCACGTGGCCACGGGACTTTGCGGGTAATTTAGCAAATAGCAATCGTATTTGCCATTGACTAAAAATGGGCGTCTTCCTAAGATTCATTCACGCCGATCCCCACCAGATCGCCCCCCCGATCCCTACCTATCAAGACGACAACGAGGCAGACATGGCAAAAGCATTCGCATCCCAGGCCGACCTGGAAGCCAAGCAGATCACCTTCACCCAGCTTTCCGAAAACGCCTGGGCCTATACGGCGGAAGGCGATCCGAACTCGGGCGTGATCATTGGCGACGACGGCGTGATGATCGTGGACACCACGGCCACGCCCGCGATGGCGCAGGACCTGATTGCGAAGATCCGCGCCATCACCGACAAGCCGATCAAGTACGTGGTGCTGTCGCACTACCACGCGGTTCGCGTGCTCGGGGCGTCGGCGTACTTTGCCGAAGGCGCGCAGCAGGTGATCGCCAGCCGTGGTACCTACGAGATGATCGTCGAGCGCGGCGAGGCCGATATGAAGTCGGAGATCGAGCGATTCCCGCGCCTGTTCGCCGGCGTGGAAACGGTGCCCGGCCTGACATGGCCGACGCTGGTCTTCGAAAAGGAAATCACGCTGTTCATGGGCAAGCTCGAAGTGCGCATTGCCCACCTTGGGGCGGGCCACACCAAGGGCGACACCGTCGTATGGCTGCCGCAGCAGAAGGTGCTGTTCTCGGGCGACCTGGTTGAATACGACGCCGCGTGCTACTGCGGCGACGCGCAGCTTGAGCAATGGCCGGCCACGCTCGACGCGCTGGCCGCGCTGCAGCCGGAAAAGCTCGTGCCGGGCCGTGGCCCCGCGCTGACCAATCGCGAGGATGTGGCCAAGGGCCTGGCCTACACCAAGGACTTTGTCTCCACGCTGCTGCAGGCCGGCCGCGAAGCCGTGGCCGACAAGATGGATCTGAAGGCCGCGATGGCGCATACCCGCAAGTCGATGGATCCGAAATTCGGCAGTGTTTTCATCTACGAGCACTGCCTGCCGTTCGACGTGTCGCGCGCATTCGACGAGGCATCCGGCATCAGGCACCCGCGTATCTGGACGGCGCAGCGCGATCAGGAAATGTGGGCCGCGCTGCAGGAATGACCGCGAGCCGGTGATTGTCTCCCTCTCCAGCGGCGCCGGAGAGGGAAGCAGAAGAACACAACCACAGAAGTGGACGGAGACACCATGAGCAGTACCGAAGTCGATATCGACTACCAGAAGCAGACGTACGACTACGTGCCCTGTGCCGAGCAGCAGGCCGGCCACCGTGCCGAAGGCCCGCACCCCGTGATCGTCGTGGGCGCTGGTCCGGTGGGGCTTGCAACCGCCATCGACCTGGCGCGCCACGACGTACCCGTGGTGCTGATCGACGATGACTGCTCGCTGTCCACGGGGTCGCGCGCGATCTGCTTTGCCAAGCGCACGCTCGACATCTTCGATCGCCTTGGCTGTGGTGATCGCATGGTCGACAAGGGCGTGCGCTGGCACGTCGGCAAGGTGTTCCTCAAAGACCGGCAGATCTACGCATTCGACCTGCTGCCCGAAGCAGGGCACCAGCGTCCCGCGTTCATCAACCTGCAGCAGTATTACGTCGAGGGATACCTGCTCGATTGCGCGCGGTCGATGCCGAACATCGACATCCGCTGGAAGAGCCGCGCCGTGGCCCTGGAGCAGCACCCGGACCACGCGGCACTGACGATCGAAACGCCCGATGGCTGCTACACGTTGTGCGGCCGGTATGTGGTGGCGGCCGATGGCTCGCGCAGCCCGCTGCGCAGGATGCTGGGCCAGGAAAGCCACGGCCACACGTTCCGTGACCGCTTCCTGATTGCCGATGTGAAGATGGAAGCGCCGTTCCCGGCCGAGCGGTGGTTCTGGTTCGACCCGCCGTTTCATCCGAACCAATCGGTGCTGCTGCATCGCCAGCCCGACAATGTCTGGCGCATCGACTTCCAGCTTGGCTGGGATGCCGATCCCGTTGCCGAAAAGGCGCCCGAACGTGTCATCCCGCGCGTGCAGGCATTGCTCGGCCCCGACGCAAAGTTCGAACTCGAATGGGTCAGCGTCTACACGTTCTCATGCGTGCGCATGGATAGTTTCCGCCACGGGCGGGTGCTGTTCACGGGCGACGCCGCGCACGGCGTATCGCCGTTCGGCGCGCGTGGCGCAAACAGCGGCGTGCAGGATGCCGAGAACCTGGCCTGGAAGCTGGCCTATGTACTGCAGGGCAAGGCGCCCGACAGTCTGCTCGATACCTATGCCGGCGAACGTGAATTCGCCGCCGACGAGAACATCCGCAATTCGACGCGCTCCACCGATTTCATTACGCCCAAGAGCGCGGTCAGCCGTGTGTTCCGCGACGCCGTGCTGACGCTGGCGCGCGACCACGCGTTTGCGCGGCAACTGGTCAATAGCGGCCGCCTGTCGGTGCCGGCAGTGCTGCGCCAGTCCCGGCTGAACACGGCGGACGCCGATGGCTTTGCCGGCGCGATGGTGCCTGGCGCGGTGTGCGTCGATGCCCCGGTCGCGGACGCGGCCGGCAAGCCCTGGCTGCTGCAACATCTTGGCGATACCTTCGCCGTACTCGTGTTCGGCGCGCCGGCCGGACTCGATGCCGCACAGGCCGAAGCGCTGCGCACGCTGCAGCAGAGCGGTATTCCGCTGCGGGTGGTGTTCGTTACCGATGCATCCATTTCGGCATCGGCACAGGCATGGCCCGGCGCTTCCGTGCTGCGCGATGCCGAGGGTCTGGCAGCGAAACGCTATGACGCACGCGCCGGCACGTGCTATCTGGTGCGCCCCGATCAGCATGTGTGCGCGCGCTGGCGCGGCGTCGATGCCGCAAGCATCGCCGTGGCGCTGGCCCGTGCCACCGGCAACGAGCCGGCATCGAATGCCGGGCCGTCCGCGCCGGTGCGCGTCGCGGCATTGGCCTGAAGACCCGAACGTAAAGGAGACAGGCTCATGCCGCTCAACACCGCCCCCAATCTGGCGCGTCCCGATGATTTCTACGAGGCGCTGATCGACATGCATCGCGATCTCGACGACGCGGCCAGCCAGGCCGTCAATGCCCGGCTGATCCTGCTGCTGGCCAATCACATCGGCGATCACGACACGCTGGCCGAAGCCATGCGGCTGGCCCGCGCGGCGGCCGACGAATCCACGCCCGCCTAACCACTACCCAACCGGCGATTGACCTCCGCAGGGGCGCGCACAGACGCCCCAGGGGCCAACTCGTCCCTGTGCAACCGAATCCGGAGACAACCATGCACACCCAGAGCCTGGGCGCCGCCCCCGCATTGCCCGACGTATCTGCTTCGATCCTTCCGCTGCAACAGGAAGATGCGCTGTACCGCAAGGTCTGGCTACGCATCATCCCGTTCCTGTTCATCTGCTACGTGGTGTCGTTCCTGGACCGGATCAACATCGGCTTTGCCCAGTTGCAGATGAAACAGGACCTCGGCTTCAGCGACGCGATGTACGGACTCGGCGCAGCCGTCTTCTATATCGGCTACGTGCTCTGCGAAGTGCCCAGCAACATGCTGCTGGCGCGCTTCGGGGCACGGCGGACGTTCACGCGGATCATGATCCTCTGGGGTCTGGCATCGGTCGGCATGATGCTGGTGTCGCAGCCATCGCATTTCTATCTGCTGCGTTTCCTGCTGGGCGTATTCGAGGCGGGATTCTTCCCCGGCATCGTGCTGTATCTCACTTACTGGTTTCCGGCGCGCCGCCGTGCCGCGGTGATGGCGATCTTCTTTGCCGGTGTTGCCGTGGCCGGTGTGTTGGGCGGGCTGGTGTCGGGATGGATCATGCGTGACATGGCCGGCGTGCTCGGCATGTACGGCTGGCAGTGGATGTTTGCAATCGAAGGCGCGCCGGCCGTGCTGCTGGGGCTGATCGCGGCTTTCTGTCTGGTCGACGGGCCGCGCCAGGCCACCTGGCTGACGCCGGCCGAGCAAGACCATCTGGTGGCGCAGCACGAAGCCGAGACGCGCGGGAAGGGCAGTCAGGCGCATTCGCTGCAGGCGCTGACGCAGGCGTTGCGCAATCCGCGCGTGTACCTGTTCGCGTTCATCTACTTCGCGCTGACCTGCGGTTCGTTGACGCTGTCGTTCTGGATGCCGCTGATGATCCGCGACTTCGGCATTCGTGACGTGATGGCGGTGAGCCTCTACTCGGTGATTCCGAACGCCATTGGCGCCGTTGGCCTGATCCTGATCGCGCGGCGGTCCGACCGGCTGGGCGAGCGCCACGGGCACTTCCTGTGCTGCACTGCCGGAGGCGCCCTGGCACTGGTCGCGCTGACGCTCCATGTGCCGAGCTTCGGGGTCTCGCTGGCGATCCTTTCGATTGCCGCGGTGCTGATCTTTGCCGCCCTGCCGATCTTCTGGTCGCTGCCGCCCAGCCACCTGCCGGCACAGACCGCTGCCACGGGCATCGCCTTTATTTCCAGCATCGGTATTACCAGCGGCATTGTCAGCCCGTGGGTGATCGGCCAGATCAAGACGCATACGGGCAGCATGGACAACGCGCTGTATCTGCTTGCCGGGCTGCTGCTGGCCAGTGGCCTGGCCATGTGGAAGGGAGTTCCCCGCACCCCCACGGCGCACTGAGACCCGCCCACTTCACCAAAGCCGGGCGCCGCATGCCCGACTTCGGTGAAAAACCATTTGTTTCATGGTTATCCATGATGGAACACTTGTTGCTGAGTGACTAGCATTGCAACAGCTGACGCTTTCATTCAACAGGAGTGTTCCATGATCCAGTCCTTCCCGATCCGTGCCGCCGCGTTGCTGGCGGCATTGACCGGCGCCGGTTCGGCGCTGGCCGCCGATCCCGCCGCGGTGGCCGCCAGCCCCACGCTCGGCAAGATCAAGTCGTCCAACACGATTTCGATCGGGCATCGCACGTCGTCGATTCCGTTCTCGTACTACGACGCGAACCAGAAGGTGATCGGGTTTGCGCAGGACATCTGCGACCGCGTGATCGATGCGGTCAAGAAGGAAACCGGCTCGCCCGGCCTGCAGGTGCGCATGGTGCCGGTGACATCGCAGAACCGCATGTCGCTGGTGCAGAACGGCACCGTGGATCTGGAATGCGGTGTGACCACCAACCTGAAGGCGCGCCAGCAGCAGGTGTCGTTCTCGACCACGTACTTCGTGGCCGGTACGCGGTTGCTGGTCAAGAAGGGCAGCGCGGTGCACGACTTCCCGGACCTGGCCGGCAAGACCGTCGTGACCAACGCGGGTACTACGTCGGAGCGAATCCTGCGCAAGCTCAATGACGAAAAGGGCGCCAACATGACGATCCAGAGCGCCAAGGATTACGGTGAATCGTTCCTGATCCTGCAGTCGGGCCGGGTGGCGGCGTTCATGATGGACGATGTGTTGCTGTCCGGCGCGCGCACGCTCTCGCCCAAGCCCGACGACTGGGCCGTGGTGGGCACGCCGCAATCGTTCGAAGCCTACGGCTTCATGATGCGCAAGGATGATCCGGGCTTCAAACAGGTGGTGGACGGCGCGATGAGCGGCCTGATGCGCAGCGGCGAGATCAATACGCTATACGCGAAGTGGTTCCAGAAACCGGTGCCGCCCAAGAACATCTCGTTCGATCTGCAGCAAAGCGAGCAGATCAAGAAGGCATACGCGAACCCGAACGACGAGGCGTTCGAATAACAGGCGCACGCCTCAGGGCAGATAGGCCCCGGTGCGATGGAGTTGGCCCTCGGTCTGCTCCAGCGCCCGGATCGCGCCCTTGCCCTTGCGCGCCAGCAGCTGTTCCACCAGCGCTTCCACCATCGTCACGCCCGATGTGATCGACGGGAAGAACGACGGGCTGTCGATGGCGAACAGCAGCGTGCAATCGGCTTCCAGGGCGATTGGCGCCACGGTGCTGTCGGTCAGCGCAATGACCTTGCAACCGGCCTCGCGTGCGGCCTGCGCCACGCGCAGGCTTTCCTGCGAGTAGGGCGCAAAGCCGGCCACCAGCACGGCATCCTTGGCGTTGAGGGCGCGCAGTTCCATTTCCAGCGTGCCGGCATCGCCACGAATCAACCGCACCGAGCTGCGGAACAGGCCGTAGATGTAGTGGAACGTGAACGCAATCGGAAAGCACGACCGGAAGCCGGCCACGTGCACGATGGGCGCGGCGGCCAGCAGATCGGCCGCGCGCGGCAGCGTGTCGGCATTGTTGGCAAGCAGCGCATCGAGGTTGTGATGCTGGACTTCGATCATCTCTCCCAGCATCTTGCTTGAGCCACTTTCCTTGACCACCTTGCGCGCCCGCCGGGCATACGGCTGGCTGCCGCCGTCGCGCACCGCCGCGACAAAGAGTTCGCGCAACCCCTGCCAGCCTTCGAAACCCAGCGATTGCGACAATCGCACCAGCGTGGCCGGCTGCACCCCCGCATTGGCGGCTACCTTGCGCATCGACTGGATCGCGATGTCACGCGGATGGTCGAGCAGATAGCGTGCCCCGCCCTGGAACTGGACGCTCAGATTCGGGAATTCGTTGCGCAACTGTTCGAGCAGCGCGTCAAGCGTTTGTGGCGGCATGGCCTGATCGGCGGGCATCTGGATGGGGAGTGAACGAAAAGTGCAACGATTGTTGCATAGGTTCGTGCGCCGCGCCGCCCAATGCGCGGGAATCGTATGTATCTTTTGCTTGATGCAATGAAACAGTTGTTGCGTAGACGGAAGGTTGTTCCTATACTGGCACCTGTTTCGCGCCCCGCCCACTTGTGGCATCTCCGCTTCCATCATGACGCACGTATTCCATCGCAATCCCAAGCAAACCTTGCCCGTGGCCGTCGGCGGCAAGGGTATCGAGCTGTTCGACAGCAATGGCCGCGGTTATCTGGACGCCTCCGGCGGTGCCGCGGTGTCGTGCCTGGGGCACGGGCATCCGCGCGTGATCGAAGCGATCAAGGCGCAGGTCGATACCCTTGCCTATGCGCACACATCGTTCTTCACGACCGAAGTGTCGGAAACGCTGGCACAAACGCTGGCCGATGCCGCGCCCGGCGATCTCGATCATGTGTACTTCGTGTCCGGCGGTTCCGAGGCCGTGGAGGCCGCGTTGAAGCTGGCCCGCCAGTATTTCGTCGAAGTGGGCCAGACCCAGCGCCGCCACTTCATTGCGCGTCGCCAGAGTTACCACGGCAATACGCTGGGTGCGCTTGCGATTGGTGGCAATGCGTGGCGCCGCGAGCCGTTCCTGCCATTGCTGGTGCCCGCGCATCATGTGTCGCCGTGCTATGCCTACCGTGACCAGGCCGCTGGTGAAACCGATGTGCAATATGCGCAGCGGCTGGCCGATGAACTGGAAGCGAAGATCCTGGAACTGGGGCCCGATTCGGTGGCGGGCTTCGTCGCCGAAACGGTGGTCGGCGCAACGGCTGGCGCGGTGCCGCCCGTGGCCGACTATCTCAAGCGTATCCGCGCGGTGTGCGACAAGTACGGCGTGCTGCTGATCCTGGACGAAGTGATGTCCGGCATGGGCCGCACGGGCTACCTGTTCGCGTGCGAGGAAGATGGCGTGGTACCCGATATCGTCACGATCGCCAAGGGGCTGGGCGCCGGCTACCAGCCGATCGGCGCCATGCTTTCGACGTCGCGCATCTATGACGCGATCGTCGGCGGCAGCGGCTTCTTCCAGCACGGCCACACCTACATCGGCCACGCTACCGCATGTGCCGCCGCGCTGGCGGTACAGCGCACCATCGCCGAGGACAATCTGCTGGCGAATGTGCTGGCACGGGGTGAACAACTGCGCGCACGCCTGCGCGAAGCGCTCGGCAATCATCCGAATCTCGGCGACGTGCGCGGCCGTGGGTTGTTCGTCGGCGTGGAGTTCGTGGCGGACCGCGCCAGCAAGGCCACGCTCGATCCGTCGAAGAAGACGCATGCGGTGCTCAAGCGCACCTGCATGGAAAACGGGCTGCTGGTCTATCCGATGGGTGGCACGGTCGACGGCATCCACGGAGATCACGTGCTGTTCGCGCCGCCGTTCATCTGCACGCCGAACGATATCGACAACATCGTCGACCGCTTCGTGCAGTCGGTGAACAAGGTCCTGCCGGCCTGAGGAACGTCACCATGTCGATCGATACCACGCGGCGTCCGTTCGCGCTCGCCGTTGCCCCCAATGGCGCGCGCAAGACCCACGTCGACCACGCCCGCCTGCCCATCACGCCCGACGAGCTGGCCCAATGCGCGCGCGAGTGCGTGGAAGCCGGCGCGGCCATGATTCACCTGCATGTGCGCAAGGCCGATGCCACGCACAGCCTGGAAGTGGCCGATTACGAGCCAGCCATTTCCGCGGTGCGCAAGGCCGTGGGGAACCGTCTCGTGCTGCAGCTGACCACCGAAGCCGTCGGCATCTACCAGCCTGCGCAGCAGATCGCCACGGTGCAGGCGTTGCGCCCGGAGGCCGCTTCGGTGGCGGTGCGTGAGCTGGCGCCCGACAATACGGCGCTGCCCGACGCGGAAGCGTTCTTTCACTGGATGCACCGCGAAAACGTCGTGGCGCAGTACATCCTTTACGACGCCAACGATGTCCACCGCTATGCGGCGCTGCGTGCCAGCGGCGCAATCCTGGAAGGGCGGCACTGGGTGCTGTTCGTACTGGGCCGGTACTCGGCGGGACAGAAGTCGTCGCCCACGGACCTGCTGCCGTTCCTGGCCGCATGGCAGGAAACGGGCCTTGACCAGGCCGGCATCGAATGGGCGGTTTGCGCTTTCGGCAAGCAGGAAGCCGATTGCGCGGCAACCGCCGTGATGCTCGGCGGTCACGCCCGCATTGGTTTCGAGAACAACATGACGTTGCCCGATGGCGCGACAGCGCCCGATAACGCCGGGTTGCTGCGTGCGGTCGGCACGCCGCTGCGGAGCCTTGGCTATGCGGCGATGACGGCGGACGACCTGCGCGCCCGCTTCGCGTAATCCACTTTGGCAGGGCTGGCGGGATTCCGGTACGCTAGGCGCTTCATCGATTTCCCCATCCAGGAGTGCCGATGTCCGCCAGCCCGTCCAGCCAGTCATTTTCCACTGAAGCCGCGCCGCTGGCGCGCGACATCGTCCACGCATTGCGCGCGTCGCGCATCCGCGAAGTGGCCAATGCCGGCATCGGCCTGCCGGACGTCATGCCGTTCTGGTTCGGGGAATCGGATCAGGTCACACCGCAATTCATCCGCGATGCCGCTGCGCGCGCACTGGGCAATGGCGCCACGTTCTACACGCATAACCTCGGCATCGCACCGCTGCGCGCCGCGCTATCGGAATATGTGACGCGCCTGCACGGCGCCACCCCCGTCGACAACATCGCCGTGACCAGCGCCGGCGTCAATGCGCTGATGCTGGCTGCGCAACTGGTGGCTGGCCCCGGTGACCGCGTGGTCTGCGTCACGCCGCTCTGGCCGAACCTGGTCGAAATTCCGCGCATTCTGGGTGCCTCGGTGGAAACGGTCACACTCGATTTCGGGGCCGATGGCTGGACGCTCGATGTCGACAAGCTGCTGCGCGCACTGACGCCGGGCACGCGCGCGGTGATGATCAATTCGCCAAACAATCCCACTGGCTGGGTCATGACACGTGCCCAGCAGCAGATCGTGCTGGACCATTGCCGCCGTCACGGTATCTGGATCATCGCCGACGAAGTCTACGAGCGGCTCTACTACGGCGCCGAAGGCGGCAACGCGCCGTCGTTCCTCGACATCGCCAGCCGCGACGAGCGGGTGATCGCCGTGAACTCGTTCTCGAAAGCATGGCTGATGACGGGCTGGCGACTCGGCTGGATGGTGCTTCCCGCATCGCTGATGGACGACCTGGGCAAGCTCATCGAATACAACACGTCATGCGCGCCGTCATTCGTGCAGGAGGCCGGCATTGTCGCGGTTCGTGAGGGCGAGTCCTTCACGCAGGATCTGGTGCAACGCCTGCATACCGCGCGTGACCATCTGGTTGGCGCGTTGTCCGCGCTGCCTGGTGTCGAAGCCCATGCACCCGATGGCGCCATGTACGTCTTCTTCCGGCTGGAAGGCGCCACTGACAGCCTGGCCCTGTGCAAACGGCTGGTGCGCGAAGCACATCTGGGGCTGGCGCCGGGAAGTGCGTTTGGGGACGAGGGCGAAGGATTTGTCAGATGGTGCTACGCGTGTGACGTGCCGCGGCTCGATGAAGGGGTAGGGCGGTTGCGGCGTTTCCTTGGGATGGCTTAGGGATCGGGCCGGCGCGCAAGGTGCCGGCCGAACCTGCCATTCACGCGGGGCCTGTCGATTCGTCTCAGGCTACCTTGCCGCCACGTCCTCGCTCCACCATCCACCCCCCAGCGCCTGCATCAGCGCGGCCGAATCGGCCAACCGCGCCGCGCGTGCCTGCGACAGGTCCAGCGCGGCCTGCCGGGCCTGGCGTTCGGCGTCGATCACGGTGAACTGGCTGACGCCGCCCAGCCGATACTGTTCGCTGACGATGGCCAGCGTGTCGCGCGTCTGCCTGGCGTTGTCGGCGCGAGCCTGCAGCGTGCCCGCATCGGCATCGAGTGCGCGCAGCGAATCGGCCACGTTCTGCAGGCCCTGCAGCACCGCCTGCTGATAGGCGCCCAGCGACTGTTCGTACGCCGCTTCCTTCGCGCGCTTTTGTGCCCGGAGTTCGCCGCCGTGGAAGATCGGCTGCACCACGCCCGCGGCAAGGCTCCAGACGTTCATGCTGCTGAACATGTCGCGCAAGCGCATTTCTTGCGTGCCGCCGCTCGCGGTCAGCGTGATCTGCGGATAGAGGTTGGCCGTCGCCACGCCGATATCGGCGGACGCCTGGTGCAGCAGCGCCTCCGCCGCCCGGATGTCGGGACGGCGGCGGGCAAGCTCCGAGGGCAGGCTGACCGGTAGCGACTCAGGCAGATGGAGGTCTTCAAGGCGAAACTCCGGCAGTTGCGCGCTGGCCGGCGTCTGCCCCGTGTAGACGGCGAGCTGGTGGCGTGCGGCGTCCACTTGCTGCGACAGGCCCGGAATCAACGCCTGCGTCTGCGCCAGTTCGGCTTGCTGGCGCTGCACGTCGACGCGCGCCACGCCGCCTGCCTTCAGCCGCTCCTGCATGATGCCGAGCTGCCGCTGCTGGGCTTCGGCAATCGCCACGGTATCGGCCAGTTGCGCGCGCAGGCCGGCTTCGCGGATGGCGGTGGTGGTCACGTTCGCGGCAAGCGACAGCCGCGCCGCTTCCAGCTCGTAGCGTTGATAGTCGACGGCGGCCCGCAAGCCTTCCAGTTCGCGCCGCTGTCCGCCAAAGAGATCCAGCGCGTAAGACACCTGCACGCTTGCGTTGTAGAGCGTGAACGGGCGGGGACTCGGGAATTGCGTGATGCCGACGGAGGTCAGGTCCACTTGCTGGCGCGTGGCACTGAGCTTGGCGTCGACCTGCGGAAACTGCGTGGCGCCAGTGCGCGCGTTGAGATTTTCCTGCGCCTCGCGCAGACGCGCGCGCGCCTGGGTCAGCGTCGGGCTGTTGGCAAGCGCGATCCGTACGGTGTCGTCCAGCTTTGGGCTGCCGAACAACGTCCACCACTGTGCCGGCACGTCGCTCGCTTCGATCGTTTGCGTGGGGTAGCCTTGCGACGCCATTTGCAATGGTTGCGGACCGGTGGTGTAGCGCGCGTCGGCCGGTGCGTCGGGTGTGCGGAAGTCGGGGCCGACCGCACAACCGGCCATTAGCATTGCGGCAGCCGCCGCCGGGATTGCAAGAGAGGTTCGAATACGCATGATGGCGCTCCGCATTCAATCGAGCGTGCGCTTGTAGAAGCGCACCGCGATCGTCATGACGATGACCGTGAACAAGGCGACGGGCCAGACGTTGGGCCAGAGTTCGGTCCATCCGCTGCCCTTGAGCATGATGCTGCGGACCATCCGGTTGAAGTAGGTCATCGGCAGGACATTGCCAATCCACTGCGCCCACGTGGGCATGCCGGCGAACGGGAACATGAAGCCGGACAGCAGGATATTGGGCAGGAAGTAGAAGAACGTGAGCTGTACCGCTTGCAACTGATTCGCGGCCAGCGAAGACAGCGTGATGCCCACGGTCAGATTCGCCGCGATGAACAGCAGGGCGGCCAGATACACCGCGATCACGGACCCCAGGAACGGCACGTCGAACACGAAATGCGCGGCGAGCACGATGATCGTGGCCTGGATCAGGCCGATGAAGATGTAGGGGACGATCTTGCCCGAGATCACCTCGATCGGCTGTACCGGTGTGGCCAACAGGTTTTCCATCGTGCCGCGCTCGCGTTCGCGCGTCATGGCCAGCCCGGTCATCATCACCATCGTCATCGTCAGGATCACGCCCATCAGCCCCGGCACGATGTTGTACTGGGTGATGCCTTCCGGGTTGTATAGCCGGTGTACGTTCACGTCGAACGCCGATTTGCCGCCGGCCAGCGGCGCCAGGGCGCCCTTGAGGTCGATGCGTGCGACGGTGTCGGGCAATTGCGCCAGCGACCCGATGGCCGGGCCGGTGGCGGAGGGGTCGGTGGCGTCGGCCTCGACCAGAATCTGCGGGCGGTCGCCATGCAGCAGCCGGCGCGAGAAATCGGGCGGGATATTGACCACGAACTGCACATCGCCGCGCAACAGCGCTTCACGGCCCGCGTTTTCATCGGGCATCGTGCGCACGACCTTGAAGTAGGTGGTGTTTTCCAGCGCGGCGATGAACGTGCGGGAGAAATCGCTATGCTCGGCAATGATCACCGCCGTGGGCATGTGGCGCGGATCGCTGTTGATCGCAAATCCGAACAGCAGTAGCTGCACGATGGGCAGGCCGACGATCATGCCGAACGTAATGCGGTCGCGGCGCAGTTGCAGGAACTCCTTCAGCACGATGCTCCACCAGCGCTGCACCGAGAAGGACCGACGCAGCCGCGAGACCTGACGCGCGGCGTTCATGATGCCTCCTTGCCGCCATGCGCCTTCTTCTGCGCGGGCGCCGCGGCCATATTGTCCTGGGCGCCACCCATCATATGGATGAAGACGTCTTCGAGGCTCGTCTCGGTCTGCGTGATGCGATTGTCGGCGCCGGCGTACTGCTTCAGTGTCTGTTCGAGCTGGCTGGCGTCCTTGCCGGTCACATGCAGCGCCGTGCCGAAGGCCACGGTCTGGTCGACGCCGGGCTTGCCCTGCAACTGCGCGGACAGCTCGGCCAGGTTGCCGCCTTCGACGCTCCAGGTGCTCAGGTGCTGGCTGGCTACCACTTCGTCGGACGTCCCCTGGGCCAGCAGCTTGCCGTAGGCGATATACGCAAGCTTGTGGCAGCGTTCGGCCTCGTCCATATAGTGCGTGCTGACCAGCACCGAGATGCCGCGCGCGGCAAGCTGGTGCAGTTGTTCCCAGAAGTCGCGGCGCGCTTTCGGGTCGACGCCGGCGGTCGGCTCATCGAGCAGCAGCAACCGCGGCTCATGCAGCAGGCAGGCGGCCAGCGCGAGCCGCTGCTTCCAGCCGCCGGACAGGGACCCGGCCAACTGCTCGGCACGCGATTCCAGGCCAAGGTCTTCCAGCGCGCGATTCACCACCTCACGGCGGTTTGCCATGCCGTAAACGCGGGCGACGAAGTCGAGGTTTTCGCGGATCGACAGGTCTTCCCAGTACGAGAAGCGCTGCGTCATGTAGCCCACGTTGCGCTTGATCTCGGCGGCCTGCTTGAGGATGTCATAGCCCAGGCACGTGCCTGAGCCGGAGTCGGGCGTCAGCAATCCGCACATCATGCGGATCGATGTGGTCTTGCCGCTGCCGTTCGGCCCCAGGAAGCCGAAGATTTCGCCACGCGCCACCTGCATGGTCAGGTTGTTGACCACGTGCTTGTCGCCGAAATGCTTGTTCAGGTCGCGCACATCGATGGCGAGTTCGCCATTGCGATGCGCGCCACCGTTGACGGCGGAGGATGGCGTGCTCATGACTGGACCACCTCCACGGGCTGGCCGGGGCGCAGCTTCGGGGCATCGTCGGCGCTGGGGCGTGCCTCGATCAGAAAGACGAGCTTGCGGCGCGTTTCATTGCTGTAGATCACGGGCGGCGTGAATTCGGCTTCGTTCGATACATAGGTGATCCTGGCGGCGATCGGCGCCGCGCAGCCATCGCAGCGGATCGTGATGGCCTGCCCGTTCTTCAGCGATCCCACCACGGCCTCGGGCACGTAGAAGCGCACCTTGACGTTGCCCGGCGGCAGCATGCGCACGACGGCGCTGCCAGCGGGCACCCATTCGCCCGGCCGGAACGGCACGTCATAGACCAGGCCGGAGACCGTGGCATTGACCGATTTGCGGGAGAGCTTCCATTCGGCCTGCGCCAGCGCGGCGCGCGCGGCATCGATCTGCGCGCTTTGCGCCGCGAGCTGGTCTTTGCGGCCGGGCAGGCGCGCCACATCGATATCGCGCTGCAGTTCGCGCACGCGGGCGGCGTCGGCATCGGCGGTGGCGCGGCTTTCGTCGAGCTGGGCTTTCGAGATGCCACCGATATCGAACTGGGCTTCGTCGCGCTTGCGCTGCGCGGCGCTGCGTCCGGCCTGAGCCTGCGCCTGCACCAGTTGCGCCTGGTTGACCGCCACTTCCACGGGACGCTTGCCGGTCTGGATATCGGCCAATTGCGCCTCGGCCACGCGAACCTGCTCGGCGGCCTGCTGGCGCGCGGCGCGCTCGTCGTCGGACTCAAGCACGAAGAGCGGCGCACCGGTGCTGACCTGCTGGCCGCGATCGACCGACAGCTTTTCCAGCCGTCCCGCGAACGGTGAGGCCACGGCAACGAACTCGCCTTCGACATAGCCTTGCCAGGTGGTGGCCTTGTCGTTGCTGCACGCTGCGAACATCGTGCAGGTCAGCAGCAGGGTCCAGGTGCGGATCGGGGTGGGAAACATCATGCAGGCTCCGTGATTCGGCGTTCAGGCGGGGTCTTTCGGCGGCAAGGACAGGCCGTGACCAAGCAGGGCGGTGACGTGGCGCACCAGGGTGTCCGTGTCGATGTCGGCGGCGCCGGGCAGGGCGCGCCAGATATGCGTGGTGGCCAACGGCAGCAGCGTCAGGCCGACCAGCGACACCATGATCAGCGCGGGCTCCAGCCCTGGATTGAGTTGCCCCTGCGCATGGGCAGCGGCCAGCGGACCGGCGATCAGTTCCGCGCGTTGCAGGGCGACCCGTTGCAGCAGCCGTTCGCGCAGCAGCCCATCGGTGCCGACGATCTCGCGGATCCACAGCCCCGGGAACCACGGCGTCGCCGAGGCCGTGCGGATGATCTGGCCCGCCAATGCCTGGATGCGGGCCACTGGCTCGGCCGGAGCAGCCTGGAGTGCGCCGAACACGTGATCGATCAATGGCAGCAGGCGCTCGTCGAATACGGCATCGAGCAGCGTCTCGCGGTCTCGAAAGTAGTAGTGAACCAGCGCTGGCGTGACGCCGGCTTCGGCGGCAATGGCCTTGGTGGAGGTCGCCGCCACGCCGTGGCGCGCGAACAGCGTCACGGCGGCGTCGACCAGTCGGTCTCGCTGGCCCGCATCGGTGGTTTGCGCAGTGGGCCGGCCAGGGCGGCGCGGACGATCGGAAGGTGGCTTGGTGCTCATGGACAGTCAATGCGGGGTATCGGCTCAATATTAATTTGCGAATTAATTAATACAAGGCCGGTTACAACATCGACTCCACGGCACCCGCAAGCGTTGACAAGACAAGCGTGGACGGAATGCTGCGACGCAGCAAAACAGGGTAGACATGTCATGTCGGCTTGGCTATGCTCGCGCCAGTCAAGAAGGGTGCCCCGTGGGTGGCGCATCCGCATCCCTGGGTTTCCTATGCAGCGTTTCCGTTTCCCGGCCGCCTTGTCGCGGCTGCGCCCGCGCTTTGTCCGTCGACTGGCTGCCCTGTTGGTGGCGAGTACGGCATTGCCGTGGGCGGCGCTCGCGCAGGAAACGAAGGTCGAGCCGGACACTGAAAGCCCGTTCGCCTTTCACGGCCAGACCACCTACATCTGGACCCGCAAGCCGGCCTTCAACGCGGCCTATTCAGGCGAAAACAGCCTGACGCCCGATCGGGCCAAGAGCTATTCGTTCACGGGGACCCTCGATCTCGGTCTGCGCCTTTGGCGCGGCGCGGAATTCCACTTCAATCCCGAGGTGGCGCAGGGCGTGCCGTTTTCCGATTTGCACGGGATGGGCGGCCTGTCCAACGGCGAATTGGCGAAGACCGCCAGCACGACGCCCAAGTTCTATCGCGCGCGCGCCTTTGTTCGCCAGTACTGGGGCATGGGTGGCGGCGACGAAACGCTCGAATCCGATTTCAACCAGTTCGCCCGGACCGTGGACAAGCAGCGCCTGGTGCTGACCGCCGGCAATTTCGGCGTGATCGACGTGTTCGATCAGAACCCGTACGGATCGGACCCGCGCACGCAGTTCATGAACTGGTCGTTCATGACGCACGGTTCGTGGGACTATCCGGCCGATTCGCGCGGCTACAACTGGGGCGCGGCGCTGGAATACATCGGGGACGGCTGGTCGGCACGGGTTGGCCATTTCCTGCAGCCGGTCGAATCGAACGGGCGCGCGCTCGACACCCGGTTGTTCGAGCACTACGGGCAGATGCTGGAACTGGAAAAGCGCTACGCGATTGCCGGACGGCCGGGACAGGCGCGGCTGCTGCTGTGGCGGAACAAGGCGAAGATGGGCGCGTTCAACGATGCCATCGCATTCGGCCAGGCCAATGGCGTGACGCCCGATGTGGCCGACGTGCGCCGCGAGCACAGCAAGTGGGGCGTGGGCCTGGCATTCCTGCAGGAAGTGGCGAACGACACCGGCGTGTTTCTGCGGGCCAACTGGTCCGACGACAAGACCGAAACGTACGCCTTCACCGAAATCGGCCGGCAGGTGGCAGGCGGGGGCACGATGAAGGGTGCGCGATGGGGCCGCCCGAACGATGAGGTCGGGCTGGCGGTGGCGGTGAACATGCTGGGGTCGGCGCACCGTGGCTACCTGGCTGCCGGCGGCCTTGGGGCGTTCCTTGGCGATGGCGCGCTGCGCTATGGGCCGGAACAGATCGTCGAGATCTACTACAGCTTCGCGGTCTGGAAAACGCTGACGCTAAGCCCGGATTTCCAGTACGTGCGAAACCCGGGCTATAACCGCGATCGCGGTCCGGCCAAGTTCATCGGCATCCGCGCGCACGCGGAGTTCTGAGGGCGCCTTTGCTTACTGACGCGCGTTGCGCCGGTTATCGGGCCACGGCGTATTGAAGTTGGTGCGGAACGGATTGATGTCGAGTCCGCCGCGCCGGGTGTAGCGCGCGTACACGGCCAGCTTCACCGGCTTGCACATCCGCTGCACGTCGACAAAAATCCGCTCCACGCATTGCTCATGGAACTCGTTGTGGTTGCGGAACGAGATCAGGTACTTGAGCAGGCCTTCCTGATCGATCGGCGCGCCCACGTAGCGGATCTGCACACTGCCCCAGTCCGGCTGGCCCGTCACCAGGCAGTTCGACTTCAGCAGGTGCGACACCAGCGTTTCTTCCACCGGCGATTCGTCCTGGTCCGCCTTCAGCAGCGACGGGTCCGGTTCGTAGATATCGGTTTCGATATCGAGGCGGTCCAGCAGGAGTCCGTCCAGTTCGCCCATCTTCTGGGTGCCCAGGTCCGCTTCGGTCACCAGCCGCACCTGTACCGTGCCGCCCGTGGCTTCGGACAGGTCGTGGTGCAGCAGTTGCTGCAGCGCCTCGGCGGAGGCAACCTTGCTCTGGTTGAACGAATTCAGGTACAGCTTGAACGACTTCGATTCAACGATGTTCGGCGTATCGGCCGGAATGACGAACGTGGCCAGCGCCACCTGCGGCTTGCCCTTGAGGTTCAGCCAGGACACCTCGTAGGCATTCCAGAGGTCGACGCCGAAGAACGGCAGCGCGCGTCCTTCGGGCAGGCCGATCTCCGTGCGCTTGGGCTGGCGCGGAATCGGGAACAGCAGCGTCGGATCGTATTCGGTCTTGTAGGCCGAGGGCTTGCCCAGCGGCGAGTGCTCAGGAAGCGTCATGATCGGGCTCAGGCCAGGAACAGCTTGTAGACGGGGTTATCGGTCTCGTCCCAGTGTACGTAACCGAGTGTGGAAAGGAAGGTGCGGAATTCGCGCTTCTCGTTCTTCGGCACCTGGATGCCGACCAGGATGTTCGACGTGTCGGCGCCCTGGTTCCGGTAGTGGAACAGGCTGATGTTCCAGTTCGGGCTCATGCTCGACAGGAACTTCATCAACGCGCCGGGGCGCTCCGGGAATTCAAAGCGGTACAGCAGTTCGTCATGCGCCAGCGGCGAGTGGCCGCCCACCATGTAGCGGATGTGCTGCTTGGCCAGTTCGTCGTTGGACAGGTCCAGCGTGTCAAAGCCGTGGCGGCGGAAGTTGGCGGCCATCTTGTCGCTTTCCGCGCGGCTGGCGATCTGCACGCCCACGAAGATGTGCGCCACGCCGGTGTCGGCGATGCGGTAGTTGAACTCGGTCACGCTGCGCGTGCCGACCTGCTCGCAGAAGCGCTTGAAGCTGCCGCGCTCTTCGGGAATCGTCACGGCGAAGACCGCTTCGCGCGCCTCGCCCACCTCGGCGCGCTCGGCCACGAAGCGCAGGCGGTCGAAGTTCATGTTCGCGCCGCAGGCAATTGCCACCAGGTGCTGGCCCTTGAGCTTCTCACGCTCGGCATACGCCTTGAGACCGGCCACCGCCAGCGCGCCGGCCGGCTCCAGAATGCTGCGCGTGTCCTGGAAGACATCCTTCAGCCCGGCGCAGATGGCGTCGGTATCGACCAGGATGATGTCGTCCACCAGTTCGCGCGTGATGCGGAAGGTTTCCTTGCCGACCAGCTTCACGGCCGTGCCATCCGAAAACAGGCCCACGTCCTTCAGTTCCACGCGCTTGCCGGCGTCGACCGAGCGCTTCATCGCGTCCGAGTCGAACGTCTGCACGCCGATGACCTTGATCTCGGGGCGCACCGCCTTGACGTACGCGGCGATGCCCGAAATCAGGCCGCCACCGCCGATGGCGACGAAGATCGCGTGGATCGGGCCGGGGTGCTGGCGCAGGATCTCCATCGCAATCGTGCCCTGGCCGGCGATTACCTCGGGATCGTCGAACGGGTGGATGAACGTGAGCTTGTGCTTCTTTTCCATCTCGGCCGCGTGCAGGTAGGCGTCGCTGTAGGACTCCCCGTGCAGCACGATCTGCACCCATTCCCCGCCACGCTCGCGCACCGCGTCGATCTTCACCTGCGGCGTGGTCGTGGGCATGCAGATGATGGCTTTGCACTGCAGGCGCGCGGCGGACAGCGCCACGCCCTGCGCATGGTTGCCGGCCGAAGCGGCGATCACGCCGCGCTTCAGTTCCTCGGGCCGCAGCGACGCCATCTTGTTGTACGCCCCGCGCAACTTGAACGAGAACACGGGCTGGGTGTCCTCGCGCTTGAACCAGACCGCATTGTTGGTGCGCGCCGATAGCGCCGGCGCGTAGGTCAGTTCGGTCTCCTGGGCCACGTCGTAGACCTTGGCGGTCAGGATCTTCTTCAAATAGTCGGGCTTGGCGGGGGTGCGGGTCATGGTCTGCGGGCGCCACATGGGCGGTGGCAAAAAAAGCCGGAAAAATCGGCGGAAACCGCCAATGATAATGGATGGCGCACCAGCAGGCCCGCCGCGGCCGACAAAGCGTGACGGACCCGCGCGCGTGCCGCAAGGGCCACAGTTGTAGGACAGCGCCCGGTGGACGCTTGTCAAAACGACGTGTTACGGTTTCACGCGATGCCTCCGTTATCTCTCATCGAACCCAATACCGCGCTGTTCCTGGACTTCGACGGCACGCTGGCCGATCTCGCGCCGCTTCCGCACCTGGTGGAAGTGGAACCCGATCTGGTCGGCACGCTGCGCGCGTTGCATACGTGTCTGGGTGGTGCCCTGGCGATTATCTCGGGCCGGCCCGTGGCCGAACTCGACCAGTTCCTGCAACCGCTGCGCCTGCCCGCCGCCGGTATCCACGGAGCGGAGTTCCGCAATGGCGCGGAGCGTATCGCCAGGCCGCCGGCACCCGGCATCGGCCCGTTGCTGCCGCGCCTGGAAGCGCTGGTCCTGAAGTATCCCGGTCTGAAACTCGAACGCAAGTCGGTTGCCGTGGCCATCCACTACAGGCAGGTGCCGGAACTGGAACCGCTGGTCCGCGCGGCCGTGGTCGACCTGCTGCGCGATGCAATCGGGCTTGACGCGCTGCCGGGCAAGATGGTCATCGAGATCAAGCCGGCCGGCGTGGACAAGGGCGGCGCGATTGCCGCCTTCATGCGGACACCGCCGTTCGCGGGCCGCATGCCGCTGTTCGCGGGTGACGATGTCACCGACGAGGCTGGCTTCGCCGTGGTGCGCGAGCTTGGCGGCATCGGGCTGCTGGTAGGCCAGCGCGCCTCGGCGGCGTCACACAGCCTGCCGCAGCCCGCCGACCTGCGCGAGTGGCTGCACCGTTCCGCGCACGCGCTGACGCATCTGCACGCGCAACGCGGCGGCCAAATCCCATCCGATTCCCTCTCACCCCCATCTGCCCGGGAGGATACGTTGTGAGTGAACCTGCCAACCTCAACCCCCAGATTGCCACTGAGGCGCCTGCCGTCAACACCGATTCCGATGCGTCATGCCGGCACGCCGATCCGTCGCTGTCGCTGGGCATGATCGGCAACTGCGCGTTTTCGGCGCTGGTCGATGGCCGCGGGCGCATCGTCTGGTGCTGCATGCCGCGTTACGACGGCGATCCGGTCTTCAATGCGCTGCTGGACCCGAGCGAAAACGCCGGGCACTTCAATATCGAGATCGAGGACTTTCAGGAAGCCACGCAGTGGTATGAGCCGAACACGGCCATCCTGCGCACGCGGCTGATCGACCAGCACGGCAGTTGCCTGGAAATCACCGATTTCTGCCCGCGCTTCTTCCGCATGGGGCGCTACTTCCGGCCGCTGACGCTGGTGCGGCGCATTCGTCCGATCCGTGGCGCGCCGCGCGTGCGGGTCACACTGGCGCCGCGTTTCAACTACGGCCGCCAGCAGCCGCATGTCACACGCGGCAGCAGTCACGCACGGTTCGTCGGCGACGACATGACGCTGCGCCTGACCACCGACGCGCCGCTGGCCTACGTGCTGTCCAACACGCCGTTCCTGGTGACGCGCGGCTACAACTTCATCCTGGGGCCGGACGAGACGCTCACGCATAGCGTGGAAGAAATTTCGCGCGACTTCGAGCAGGAAACCACGTCGTACTGGCGGCTGTGGAGCCGCCGGCTGGCCGTGCCGCGCGAATGGCAGGACGCGGTCATCCGTGCCGCCATCACGCTGAAGATGTCGCTGTATGAGGAAACCGGCGCGATCGTGGCCGCGATGACCACGAGCATTCCCGAGGCGCCGGGCAGCGGACGCAACTGGGACTACCGTTTCTGCTGGCTGCGCGACGCGTTCTTTGTGGTGCGCGCACTGAACAGCCTGTCTGAAGTCGGCACGATGGAAGACTACCTGCGCTGGCTGTCGAACGTGGTGATGCAGTCGCAGGACGGCCATATCCAGCCGCTCTATGGCATCGGTCTCGAACGCGAGCTGCCGGAAAGCATCCTCGACCATCTGCCCGGCTATCGGGGCATGGGTCCGGTGCGCGTGGGCAACCAGGCGCAGGAGCACTTCCAGCACGACGTGTACGGCAATGTGGTGCTGGCTGCCGCGCAGGCGTTTCATGATCATCGTCTGCTCTATCGCGGCGGCCCCGCCGAATTTCGCAAGCTGGAGGACGTCGGCGAACAGGCCGTGCGCGTATTCGGCACGCCCGATGCGGGCATGTGGGAGCTGCGCACGCGCGCACGCATTCACACCTCGTCGGCATTGATGAGCTGGGTGGCATGCGACCGCCTGGCCAAGATCGCCGAGAAGCTGGAGCAGCCCGCGCGCGCCGCCTACTGGCACGACCATGCCAACCGCATGAAGCAGCGCATTCTCGACGAGTCGTGGAACGAGCAGCGGCAGGCCTTCGCGGAAAGCTTCGGCGGCAAGGAGCTGGACGCCAGCGTGCTGCTGATGGCCGAGGTCAACTTCATCGATCCGAAGGACCCGCGCTTCATATCTACCGTGAAGGCGCTGGAAGAGTCGCTGTGCGATGGCCCGTACATGCGCCGCTACGAGGCGCCGGACGACTTCGGCAAGCCAGAGACCGCCTTCAATATCTGCACGTTCTGGCGCATCGACGCGCTGGCGCGCATCGGGCGGCGCGAAGAAGCGCGCGAGATTTTCGAGTCGATGCTGGCCGCGCGCAATCCATTGGGACTGCTATCGGAAGACACACACCCGATCACCGGCGAGATGTGGGGAAATTTCCCGCAGACCTATTCGATGGTCGGCTTGATCAACGGTGCCATGCGGCTGTCGGCACCCTGGGACACCGTGATCTGAGGAAAGGATTCGCAACTACAAGAAGCGATATATGGGCAGACTAGTAGCGGTATCGAACCGGGTGGCGGACCCGCGCAATCATGCTGCGGGCGGGCTTGCAGTGGCGCTTTCCGAAGCGCTCAACAAGACCGGTGGCCTCTGGTTCGGCTGGAGCGGCAAGGTGGTGGAAACCAGCCAGGGCGGCACGCCCGGCGAAGGCGAGCTGCATCAGTCGCAGGCCGGTAACGTGACGCTGGCCACGGTGGACCTGTGCCGCGAGGACCACGACTCGTACTACCTGGGCTATAGCAACGGCGTGCTCTGGCCCGTGCTGCACTATCGCGTGGACCTGGCGGATTTCGATGCGGGCGGCAACCTCAATGCGTACCGCCGCGTGAACCAGCTGTTCGCGCGCAAGCTGGCACCGCTGCTCAAGCCCGACGACGTGATCTGGATTCACGACTATCACCTGATCCCGCTCGCCGCCGAGCTGCGTGCCATCGGCTGCGGGCAGCGCATTGGCTTCTTCCTGCATGTGCCGCTGCCGCCGCCGCTGATCCTCGCCGCGATTCCGCAGCACGAATGGCTGATGCGTGCGCTGTTTGCCTACGATCTGCTCGGCTTCCAAAGCCAGGCGGACCTCGATCATTTCTCGCGCTACGTGCAGGGCGAAGCGGGCGCGGAGCCGATGGGCGAGTACCGCTTCCGTGCTTTCCACCGCACCGTGCGCGCGCAGGCGTTTCCGATCGGCATCGATGTCGACGAGTTCGCCGAGCTTGGCCGGGGCGATGAAGCGGTGGAAACCTACGAGATGATGCGCGGCCAGTATTCGACGCGGCGGCTGCTGCTCGGCATCGACCGGCTCGATTATTCGAAGGGCCTGCCGCAACGGCTCAAGGCATTCCAGACGCTGCTGGCCGAGTATCCGGAGAACAGGTCGAGTGCCACGCTGGTCCAGATCGCCGCGCCATCGCGCGAAACGGTCGACGCCTACGCCGATCTGCGCCGCGAGATGGAGGGCATCACCGGTGCCATCAATGGTGAATACGGCGAACTGGACTGGATGCCGGTGCGGTATATCCACCGGTCCACGTCACGCCGACGCCTGCCGGGCCTGTGCCGCGCCAGCGCCGTGGCGCTGGTCACGCCGTTGCGCGATGGCATGAACCTGGTGGCCAAGGAATACATTGCCGCGCAGGATTCCGACGATCCGGGCGTGCTCGTGCTGTCGCGTTTTGCCGGCGCGGCCGAACAGTTGAAGGAGGCGCTGCTGGTCAATCCATACGACACGCGCGCCACGGCACAGGCGATTCAGCAGGCCTTGCATATGCCGCTGTCCGAACGCCGCGCGCGGCACCAGAAACTGCTGGAGCGCATCCGCCAGCAGGATGTGCACTGGTGGAGCAGCGAGTATCTGCGCGCGCTGATGGAGACGGAGGGCGGCTGACCGCTCGATATGTCCCGGGAGCAAGACGGCGGTCGATATCGCCGCTCTTAGAGCAGGTCCCCGGGCAGGTCTATGTCCCGGAACGCGCCGTCGTCTTCGGTCAGGATTCGCGTCACCGGTTGCGTCTTGAGCAACGCCCGCGCGCCTTCGTCGCCGTCCAGCTTCAGCAGTTCATCGCGCCAGGCCGCGCCGAATCCCACGGGATGTCCGCGCTTGCCGTCCCGCCAGGGGGCGGCGATGGTGTCGCGCGATGTGATCGTCAGCGCCACCGCGCGAACCAGTTCCATCGACAGCCACGGCATGTCGGCCAGTGCCACGACCCACCCCCGTGCATCGGCGCTGGCTGCCACGCCCGCGCGCAGGGCCGCGCCCATGCCGGCTTCGGCCTCAGCCGATTCGATCACCTTGCAGCCGCCGCGCCGCAGTTCCTCGGCCAGTTCCGGGTGACCGGGCCGGAGCACCGCAATCGAGTTCGGCAGACCGGCGGCCAGCGTGCGCGCGCTGCGCCACGCGACGGTGCGGCCGTCCGGCATTTTTTCGAGCAGCTTGTTGCGCAGGCCGGCCGGGTCGAAGCGCCGGCCAAAGCCGGCGGCCAGCAGGATGCCGGTGGGCAGGTCGGTCTGCGTGAGCGGGGCGCGTGCGTGTCTGGTCATGGCTGTGTGGCTGGCGTTGGCACGCCGCCCGGCAGGATCGGACACTCGGCCTCGCCCGCGGCGATCTCTCGCGCGGCCTTGGCGCCTTCCACTTGCAGGATGTCCGGCAGCGATACGTGGTTCTTGGCGGCAACCACCTCGGCCAGGATCGAGATGGCGATCTCGGGCGGCGTGCGGCTGCCGATATAGATGCCGACCGGACCGTGCAGTCGTGCAAGCTGCTGGTCGGTCAGATCGAATTCCTTGAGCCGTTCGCGCCGCGCATTGTTGTTGCGGCGCGAGCCGAGCGCACCGACGTAGAACGCCGGCGTGCGCAGCGCTTCCATCAGCGCCAGATCGTCGAGCTTCGGATCGTGGGTGAGCGCGATGACGGCGCAGCGCTCATCGAGCTTCATTTCCATGACCGTGTCGTCGGGCATCGTGCGCACCATCGTCACGCCGGCAATGTCCCAGGTCTCGGTGTATTCCTCGCGCGGATCGCAGACCGTGACCTGAAAGCCCAGGCCCACGGCGATCTGGCACAGATACTTCGACAACTGGCCAGCGCCTATCACGAGCATGCGATAGCGCGGCCCGTGGATCGTCATCAACGTCTTGCCGTCGAAATACAGGCCGTCGGCTGCCTCGGCGTGCGCCAGCGTGGCGCGTCCGGTGGCCATGTCGAGCGAGCGCGCGACCAGCCGTCCGTTCTCCACCGCGTCCAGCAGTTCGACGATCCCGCTGTGCTGCGCCAGCGGCTCGGCCACAAGTTCGATCGTGCCGCCGCAGGGCAGGCCGAAGCGATGCGCCTCTTCCGCGCTGATGCCGTACTTCATCGCCTCGGGGAGGGCCGTCTTGATGCCTTCCTTGTGCACGCGATAAATGATGTCGTCCTCGATGCATCCACCGGAGACCGAGCCAACCACCAGGCCGTCGTCGCGTACCGCCAGCATCGCGCCTTCAGGCCGGGGCGACGAGCCCCATGTCCTGACCACCGTCACCAGCAATACGCCATGTCCTTCCTGCCGCCACTTCACGCTGCTCTTCAGGACTTCGAGATCCACGCTGTCCATGATCGTTTCCGCTTCTTTGCTTGATCCTCGCCACCGCCTTCGTCGCCGTTTCCGGTGGCCCCATCGCTCTGGGTGTTTTCGTTGTTGTCACTGCCCGTCGCTTCATCGCCGCCAGGGGCGCCGCCCACGGCTTCGGTGAAGCGCACGAAAAATGTATCGGCCATCTTGCGAGCCGCGGCATCCACGAGCCGCGACCCGATCTGCGCGATCTTGCCGCCCACCTGCGCCTGCACCACATAGGTGAGCAGCGTCTCGTCGCCTTCCGGGGTCAGCGTGACTTTTGCCGAGCCCTTGCCAAAGCCGGCCGCGCCACCTTGCCCATCGAACTGGATCGTGTAGCTGTCCGGCGCCTGAATGTCCTGCAGCGCCATGCGTCCCTTGAAGCGCGCCTTGACGGGGCCGACCGCCGCGGTCAGCGCCAGCTGGTAGGCATTTTCGCCATCGGGCACGATGCTCTCACATCCGGGAATACATTGCTTGAGCAGGTCCGTGTCGTTCAGCGCCTCCCATGCCACCTGTTGAGGCACGGGCAGACGCTGGGTCTGGTTCATTTCCATGACGGATTTCCTCGTGTGGGGCCGGTTTGTCTCACCGGTGGAACGGGCGGGGGCGAATTGCTGTCCGCCAGCAGTGTTTCGAGCGCGAGCAGGCTGTCGAGGTTATGCGCCGGGCGCAGCGCATCCACATACGGCAGGATGGCTTGAATGCCGCGCGCCTGCGGCGAAAAGCCCGCGTAGCGCAGCAGCGGGTTGAGCCACACGATGCGATGCGCAAAGCGCCGCAGCCGCGCCATTTCCTGTTCCAGCAGATCGATATGTTCGAGATCGATGCCGTCGCTGACCAGCAGGACCGTGGCGCGTCCGGACAGCGTGCGGCGTGCCCACTGGCGGTTGAAGGCCGCCAGCGCGGCGCCGATGCGCGTGCCGCCTGCCCAGTCGCGTACCTGTTCGGTAATCAGGTTCACGGCGTCGTCGGGGTCGCGTTCGCGCAGCGCGCGCGTGACATTGGTCAGCCGCGTGCCGAACAGGAACACATGCATGCGCTCGCGCGACTGCATCAGCGCGTGGCAGAAGTACAGCACCGCGCGCGAATACTGGCTCATCGAGCCGGAGATATCGAGCAGCAGTACCACGGGCGGTTTGCGCTCGGCGTGCTTGCGATACTTCCAGCGCAGCCATTCGCCATGCTGGCGCACGGCCAGTCGCGCGCTGGCGCGCAGGTCCGCGTGGGTGCCGGAGGCCGCGGCGCGCAACCGGCGTGTGCGTTGCAGCGCCAGGTGCGTGCGGCGCGTGCGTATTAGGTGCTGCAAGGCGCGCCATTCCTCGGCGGACAGGGTTTCGAAGTCGCGGCTGGCCAGCCGCTCCTGGCCGGAGAACGTCAGCGGGGCGGTGAAGCGTTCCTCGCGCATGGGCGCGTCCGGACGGGCGGCGGCCGGCTGGCGCGCGGCCAGCGCATCGGCCAGGCGGTTATTGCGCCGGGGCGGCGGCGCGCCGGCATCCACGCGCGGCAGAAGCATCGCGCGCAGCTTGCCTTCCCAGTCGGGATCGCGCCAGAACAGGTCGAACGCGGCATCGAACAGCGGGCGCTGATCGGGGCCGGACAGCATCAGGGCAGCCAGCGCGGCGCGCACTTCGCCGCGGGCGCCGATATCGATGTGGCGCAGCGCTTCGAGTGCGTCGACGGCGTGCGCGGGCGACAGACCGAAACCGGCATCGCGCAGCAGCCGCGTGAAATGCGTGACGTTACGCGCCAGCATCGGCAAGGCGGTGGGCAAGGCGGGCACGTCCGGCGTCATGTCAGGCAGCCGGTGTGGCACCGGCCAGCAGTTCGGCGACCGTGGGGCCGTCGGCGCGGGCCAGGTCGTCCTGGTACTTGAGCAGCACGCCAAGCGTATCGCGCACCGATTGCGGGTCGAGTTCGGTGACGCCGAGCGCGGCCAGCGCGCGGCACCAGTCGATCGCTTCGGCAATGCCCGGTGCCTTGAACAGGTCGATGCCGCGCAGCCGGTGAATGAAGTCGACCGCCTGGCGTTGCAACGCGATAGCGGCTTCGGGCGCGCGCGCGGCGACGATCTGCAGCTCGCGGTCGCGCTCCGGGTAGCCCATCCACTGATACAGGCAACGCCGCTTGAGCGCGTCATGAACCTCGCGCGTGCGATTCGATGTGATCACGATCAGCGGCGGCTGCTCCGCGCGGATCACGCCGATTTCGGGAATCGAAACCTGGTACTCGGAAAGAACTTCCAGCAGGAACGCCTCGAATGGCTCGTCGGCCCGATCGATTTCGTCGATCAGCAGCACGCGTGGCATACCGGGCGCGGCGGGGTCGGGCAGGAGTGCTTCCAGTAGCGGGCGCTTGAGCAGGTAGTCGTCGTGATAGAGCGATTGCTGCTCGGGCCGCTCGCCGCGCGCCTCGGCCAGGCGCAGCGCCATGATCTGGCGCGGGTAATCCCATTCGTAGAGTGCGCTCGCGGCGTCGAGCCCTTCGTAGCATTGCAGCCGCAGCAGGCGCGTCCCGAGCATGCTGGCCAGGGCCTGCGCCAGCGCGGTCTTGCCAACGCCCGGTTCGCCTTCAAGGAACAGCGGCCGTTGCATGCGCAAGGCCAGGTAGAGCACGGTGGCGGTCTCGCGGTCGGCGAAGTACTGCTGCGCTTCAAGCTGGGCGAGGGTCTGGTCGATGGAGGTAGGGAGCATGATCGCAACAACAAGCCGTGAGCGAAGCCGGCGATGGTTTGGACGGCCACCGCCGCCAGCCGCGCCCCGGCGAATGCAGAATGTGGTGGTCCGGCTCCCTCTCTCCTTGTGGGGAGAGGGAGCAAACCGAGCGAAACGGCTAGCCCTTCAGCGCCTGCTCCACCGCCCTGGCCGTCAGCACCGGAATCAGATGCGCGCGATATTCCGGTGATGCATGCAGGTCGCCGTTGAGTCCGGACGGATCGACCTTCACCGCGCGCGCCGCCGCCGGGGTGAAGCTGGCCGTCAGCGCTTGCTCCAGCGCCGGGGCGCGGAACACGCTGTCGGCCGCGCCGGTCACGGCCACCCGCACCGCGCCCGCGCTGCGCGCCACCATCACGCCCACCAGCGCGAAACGCGACGCCGGATTGCGGAACTTGATGTAGGCGGCCTGAGTGGGCACGGGAAAGCGCACCGCCGTAATCAGTTCGTCAGGGGCCAGCGCGGTTTCGTAGAGGCCTTTGAAGAAGTCGTCCGCAGCGATACTGCGGCGATCGGTCACGACGGTTGCGTTCAGGCCAAGCACCGCCGCGGGGTAGTCGGCGGCGGGATCGTCGTTGGCCAGCGATCCACCGATCGTGCCCATCGCGCGCACCTGGCGGTCGCCGATGCCGAAGGCCAGGGCGGCCAGCGCCGGAATGCGGCGGATGACCTCGGCATTCGACGCCACATCGGCATGGCGGGCGGCCGCGCCGATCACCAGCTCGTCGCCTTGCACGCTGATGTCGGCAATGCCCGGAATGCGCGCGATGTCGACCAGGGTCGACGGCGCCGCGAGGCGCAACTTCATGGCGGCCAGCAGGCTCTGGCCGCCGGCCAGGAACTTGGCGTCGCCATCGGCCTTCAGCTTCGCCACGGCGGATTGGGCGTCCGTGGCGCGTTCGTACTGGAATGCGTACATGGTCGTCTCCCCCGGTTACGCCGCGCTACCGTACGCGGACTGGATGGCCTGCCACACGCGGTGCGGCGTGGCGGGCATCTGCACATCGCGCACGCCAAGCGGCGACAGCGCGTCCACCAGCGCGTTGATGAACGCCGGTGGCGAGCCGATGGCGCCGGCCTCGCCGCAGCCCTTTACGCCGAGCGGGTTATGCGTGCAGGGCGTGCCGCTTGCCGTTTCCACCGTGAAGTCGGGCAGATCGGCCGCGCGCGGCATGGCGTAGTCCATATAGGAGCCGGTCAGCAACTGGCCGCTGTCGGGGTCGTAGATGCACTGCTCCAGCATCGCCTGCCCAAGTCCCTGCCCGATCCCGCCATGCACCTGGCCTTCGACGATCATCGGATTGATCACGTTGCCGAAGTCGTCCACCGCCGTGAACTTGATGACCTGCGATTCGCCGGTGTCGGGATCGACCTCGACTTCGCAGATGTAGGCGCCGGACGGATAGGTGAAGTTCGTCGGATCGTAGAACGCATTTTCGTTCAGGCCCGGTTCGAGCTTGTCGAGCGGATAGTTGTGCGGCACGTAGGCGGTCAGTGCCACCTCGCCGAACGTTTTGGTGCGGTCGGTGCCGGCCACGCGGAACACGCCATCCTGGAACTCGATGTCGGCGTCCGATGCTTCCAGCAGGTGCGCGGCGATCTTCTTGGCCTTGGCCTCGATCTTGTCGAGTGCCTTCATGATGGCCGAGCCGCCCACGGCGAGCGAGCGCGAGCCATAGGTGCCCATGCCGAACGGTACGCGGCCGGTGTCGCCGTGCACGATTTCCACGGCGTCCAGCGCGATGCCAAGGCGGTCTGCCACGATCTGCGCGAAGGTGGTCTCGTGGCCTTGCCCGTGACTGTGCGATCCCGTGAAGACCGTGACCGTGCCGGTGGGATGCACACGGATCTCGCCCACTTCGAACAGCCCGGCGCGCGCACCGAGGGCGCCCGCGATGTTCGACGGTGCCAGGCCGCACGCTTCGATGTAGCACGAGTAGCCGAGACCGCGCAGCTTGCCGCGTTGCTTTGCCGCTTCACGGCGTGCCGGAAAACCGGCCACGTCGGCCAGTTCCTGGGCGCGCGCCAGGCACGGCTCGTAGTCGCCGGTGTCATACGTCAGGCCCACCGGCGTGGCGTACGGGAAGCTGCGGATGAAGTTCTTGCGGCGCAGCGTGGCGGGATCGGTGTTCGTCTCGCGCGCGGCGGCTTCGACGAGCCGTTCCACCACATAGGTGGCTTCGGGCCGCCCCGCGCCGCGATAGGCATCGACCGGGGAGGTGTTCGTGAACACCGCCTTTACCTCGGCGTAGATGGCGGGCGTGGCGTACTGGCCGGCGAGCAGCGTGGCGTAGAGGATCGTCGGCACGCTGCTGGCGAACGTGGACAGATACGCGCCCATGTTGGCCACCGTGTGCACGCGCATCGCCAGGAATTTCCCGTCGGCATCGAGCGCCAGTTCGGCCGTGGTCACGTGATCGCGGCCGTGGGCATCGGTCAGGAACGACTCGGACCGCTCGGCCGTCCACTTGATCGGACGGCCCACCTTCCTGGACGCCCAGGTCAGCGCCACGTCCTCGGGGTACAGGAAGATCTTCGAACCGAAGCCACCGCCCACGTCCGGCGCGATGATGCGCAGCCGGGATTCGGGCAGGCCCAGCACGAAGGCGCCCATCAGCAGCCGCTCCACGTGCGGGTTCTGGTTGGCCACGTAGACCGTATAGCTGTCGTCCTGGCGCGTGTAGCTGGCGTTGACCGCGCGAGGTTCGATGGCGTTCGGAATCAGCCGGTTATTGACGATCTCCAGCTTGGTGACGTGCGCCGCGCCGGCAAAAGCGGCGTCGGTCGCGGCCTTGTCGCCGTGGCCCCAGGTGTAGCACGTGTTGGCGGGTACATCGTCGTGCACCAGCGTGGCGGCCGCGGCCGCGTCGCCGGGGCTGACCACCGCCGGGAGTTCGTCGTAGTCGACTTCAACCTTCTCGGCGGCATCGCGCGCCTGCTGCAAGGACTCGGCGATCACCAGCGCCACCTGGTCGCCAACGTGGCGGACCTTGCCGTGGGCCAGCGCGGGGTGCGGCGGCTCCTTCATCGGCGAGCCGTCGATGCTGTGGATCAGCCAGCCGCATGGCAGGCCGCCCACCTTGTCATTGGCCATGTCATCGCCGGTCAGCACGGCGATGACGCCGGGGGATGCCAGTGCTTCCTTCGTGTCGATCGACCGGATGCGCGCGTGCGCGTGGGGCGAGCGCACGAAGTAGCCGTAGCTCTGGTGCGGCAGCGTGACGTCGTCGGTGTATTGGCCGTTGCCGGTCAGGAAGCGGTAGTCCTCCTTGCGGCGCACGGGCGTGCCGATGAACGGGTGCTTTTCGGGTGCGTTCATGACGGGCCTCCGTTATTCGGCGCTGACCGCGGCGCGGTCGCCCTGCATGGCGGCCTGGCCCTGCTGCACCGCACGCACGATGTTGTGGTACCCCGTGCAGCGGCACAGATTGCCCTCGAGCTGTTCGCGGATGGCCTGGGCATCGGCGTTCGGCTGCTGCTGGAGCAGCGATGTGGCAGCCATCACCATGCCCGGCGTGCAGAAGCCGCATTGCAGGCCATGACACTCCCGGAAGGCCTGCTGCACCGGATGCATCTCGCCGTTGACGGCCAGCCCCTCAATGGTGGTCACGCTGGCGCCGTCCGCCTGGACTGCCAGCATGTTGCACGACTTCACGGCGCGGCCGTCCAGATGGACGGTGCAGGCGCCACACTGGGCCGTATCGCAGCCCACGTGCGTGCCGGTGAGGCGAAGCTGCTCGCGCAGGAACTGGACCAGAAGGGTATTGGGTTCGACCTGCGCGTCAACGGGCTTGCCGTTGACCGTCAGGCGGATCGGAATCGCCATGCTTGTCTCCATGTGGGGTGGTGCGCGCATGGCCAGCTCTGCCGGATCCCGAATTGATGACTGCGCGGGACTGGCCACGACGCGGTACTGCCGCTTGGTTGAGACGGCTATTTCGTGATATTGGTGCTGCCGGGTTTGCCCGGTCTACACGGCGGAATGAACGATCCGCCGCAACAGGCTCTAAAAGTAAATCACAAAACGCCGGGGGCTGCCATGCGGGCATCCCTTCGGGACGCCGCGGATATGCGGCCTGGCCAACTCTCCACGCATGGAAGCCTTTATCGACTGGCTGTTCGACACCGTTGCCCTGCCCAAAGTGGGGCTGCCGGCCATCTTCGTGGTCAGCCTGGTCTCGGCGACGCTGCTGCCGCTGGGATCGGAGCCGGCGGTGTTCGGCTACGTCAAGCTCAACCCGGACATGTTCTGGCCGGCCGTGATCGTCGCCACGGTGGGTAATACGATCGGCGGGGCCATCGACTGGTGGCTGGGCTATGCGGCCAAGCTGGCCGTGGTGCGGTATCGCCAGCGGCGTCAGCATCATGAACACGAGCAGGAACACGCCGAGCACCGCGTTCATCCGCGCAAGCAGCACAAGCCCCGGCTCGACGCCAAATATTTCCGCTGGATGCGCCGCTACGGCCCGCCTACCATGTTGTTCTCCTGGCTGCCCGGTATTGGTGATCCGTTGTGCACTTTGGCGGGTTGGCTGCGCATGCCGTTCTGGCAGAGCCTGTTCTATATGGCAATCGGCAAGTTCTTGCGGTACCTGGCCATGACCGCCAGCCTGCTGTGGATTCCCGATTCGTTCTGGCACGGCGTGGGCCAGGCGATCCGTCAGTGGTTTTGACGGCGCGGAAAATCGGTAATTGCATGCAATCCCATGCAGATTCCTGACAAATTCAGGGGTTATTGCCCGAAACGCGCGTTGGTGCGGCGCAGCAAAACCAGCCGGTGCAGTACAATCGCGCTTTAATGAAAATCGCGCACAGTCCCCGTGCGCAGCTTCGAAGCGGTCCCGCCCATGAATGCCCCACTCGTGCTCGACGCCAAGCTCGCAGCGCAGGACGCCCCGCCGCGCCTGCGCGAGATCCCCTATAACTACACATCGTTTTCGGATCGCGAGATTGTTATCCGTCTGCTGGGCGAAGAAGCCTGGCGCATTCTTGACGAACTCCGCAGCGAACGCCGTACCGGCCGCTCGGCCCGCATGCTCTACGAGGTGCTGGGCGATATCTGGGTGGTCCGCCGCAATCCGTACCTGCAGGACGACCTGCTCGAAAATCCCAAGCGCCGCCAGATGCTGGTCAGCGCGCTGCACCACCGCCTGAGCGAGATCGAACGGCGCCGCGCCGCGGACCGTGCCGAGCACGCCGAGCCGGCCGCTGAAGACCGTTCGCACCGGGTGGAGCAGCTGGTGGCCTTCGCCAAGCAGGCGATCGAGGCGTTCCAGCAGGAATTCGCCGATGCCTATGCGCTGCGCAAGCGCACCCAGCGCGTGCTGGGCAAGGTGACGCAGAAGGACAACATCAAGTTCGATGGCCTGTCGCGCGTGTCGCACGTGACCGACGCCACCGACTGGCGTGTGGAATATCCGTTCGTAGTGCTGACCCCGGACAGCGAGGAAGAGATCGCCGGTCTGGTCAAGGGCTGCTTCGAACTGGGCCTGACCATCATCCCGCGTGGGGGCGGTACCGGCTACACCGGCGGCGCCGTGCCGCTGACGCCGTTCTCGGCCGTGATCAACACCGAGAAGCTGGAACAGCTGGACGCGGTGGAGATGTCTGACCTGCCCAACGTGCCGCACAAGGTGGCGACGATCTTCTCAGGCGCGGGCGTGGTCACGCGCCGCGTGGCCGATGCCGCCGACCGCGCCGGCCTCGTATTCGCGGTGGACCCGACGTCGATCGATGCATCGTGCATCGGCGGCAACGTGGCGATGAACGCGGGTGGCAAGAAGGCCGTGCTGTGGGGCACGGCGCTCGACAACCTGGCGTGGTGGCGCATGGTCGATCCCGAGGGCAACTGGCTCGAGATCACGCGCATGGACCACAACCTGGGCAAGATCCACGACGTACCGGTTGCCACGTTCGAGCTGAAATGGTCGGACGGCAATCGCAAGCCCGGTGAAAAGGTGCTGCGCACCGAGACGCTTGCCATCGAGGGCCGCAAGTTCCGCAAGGAAGGCCTGGGCAAGGACGTCACCGACAAGTTCCTGGCCGGCCTGCCCGGCGTGCAGAAGGAAGGCTGCGACGGCATCATCACGAGCGCGCGCTGGATTCTGCACCGCATGCCGAAGCACATCCGCACGGTATGCCTGGAATTCTTCGGCCAGCCGCGCGACGCGATTCCGAGCATCGTCGAGATCAAGGACTTCCTGGACGGCGAGTCGAAGCGCGAAGGCGGCGCCATCCTGGCTGGCCTGGAGCACCTGGACGAGCGCTACCTGCGCGCGGTGGGCTACGCCACCAAGAGCAAGCGCAATGCGTTCCCGAAGATGGTGCTGATCGGCGATATCGTCGGCGACGACGAAGACGCCGTGGCGCGCGCCACCTCGGAAGTGATTCGCATGGCCAACGGCAAGAGCGGCGAAGGTTTTATCGCCGTCAGCCCGGAAGCCCGCAAGAAGTTCTGGCTCGACCGCTCGCGCACCGCCGCCATCGCGCGCCACACCAACGCCTTCAAGATCAACGAAGACGTGGTGATTCCGCTGCCGCGCATGGGCGAGTACACGGACGGCATCGAGCGCATCAACATCGAGCTGTCGATCAAGAACAAGCTCAAGCTCGTGGATGAGCTGGAGGCGTTCTTCGCGCGCGGCAACCTGCCGCTGGGCCGCAGCGACGATGCCAACGAAATTCCTAGCGCCGAGTTGCTGGAAGACCGCGTGCAGCACGCGCTGACGCTGCTGCGCGAGATTCGCGGACGCTGGCGCTATCTGCAGGACCATCTCGATACGCCGCTGCAGTCGGCCCGCGCCTCGCTGATCGGTCACGGTCTTGGCCTGCTGGGCCCGGCGTTCGAGCAGCGCCTGCAGAACCAGCCGGACGCCACGGTGTTCCACCTGATGCAGGATCGCACGATCCGCGTGAGCTGGAAGAACGAGATCCGCGCCGAGCTGCGCAAGATCTTCAACGGCGGCGAATTCAAGCCAATCCTGGACGAAGCGCAGAAGATCCACAAGCAGGTGCTGCGCGGCCGCGTCTTCGTGGCGCTGCACATGCACGCCGGCGACGGCAACGTCCACACGAATCTCCCCGTCAACTCGGACGACTACGACATGCTGCAGGACGCGCACCGCGCGGTGGCCCGCATCATGGACCTGGCGCGTTCGCTGGACGGCGTGATCTCCGGCGAGCATGGCATCGGCATCACCAAGCTCGAATTCCTGACCGAGGACGAGATCGGCGAGTTCCGCGCGTACAAGCAGCGCGTGGACCCGCAGGGCCGTTTCAATAAGGGCAAGCTGCTGCCGGGTGCCGACCTGCGCAATGCCTACACGCCGTCGTTCGGCCTGATGGGGCATGAGTCGATCATCATGCAGCAGAGCGACATCGGCGCCATTGCCGATAGCGTCAAGGACTGCCTGCGCTGCGGCAAGTGCAAGCCGGTGTGCGCCACGCACGTGCCGCGCGCCAACCTGCTGTACAGCCCGCGCAACAAGATCCTGGCCACGTCGCTGCTGGTGGAGGCGTTCCTGTACGAGGAACAGACGCGCCGTGGCGTGTCGATCAAGCACTGGGACGAATTCTCGGACGTGGCCGACCATTGCACGGTCTGCCACAAGTGCGCGACGCCTTGCCCGGTGAAGATCGACTTCGGCGACGTGTCGATGAACATGCGCAACCTGCTGCGCAAGATGGGCCAGAAGAAGTTCAATCCGGGCACCGCCGCGTCGATGTTCTTCCTGAACGCGACCAACCCGCAGACGATCAACATGACCCGCGCGGCCATGATCGGCTGGGGCTACAAGGCACAGCGCCTGGGCAACGAGGTACTGAAGAAGTTCGCGAAGAAGCAGACCCAGCATCCGCCCGCCACGGTTGGCAAGCCGCCGGTGCAGGAGCAGGTGATCCACTTCATCAACAAGAAGATGCCGGGCAACCTGCCCAAGAAGACGGCGCGCGCACTGCTCGATATCGAAGACAACGAGATCGTGCCGATCATCCGCAATCCGAAGACGACCACGGCCGAAACGGAAGCCGTGTTCTACTTCCCGGGCTGCGGATCGGAACGCCTGTTCTCGCAGGTGGGGCTGGCCACGCAGGCCATGCTCTGGCACGTGGGCGTGCAGACCGTGCTGCCGCCGGGCTACCTGTGCTGCGGCTATCCGCAGCGCGGCGCCGGCCAGTACGACAAGGCGGAGAAGATGGTCAGCGACAACCGCGTGCTGTTCCATCGCGTGGCCAATACGCTGAACTACCTCGATATCAAGACCGTGGTGGTCAGCTGCGGCACGTGCTACGACCAGCTGGCCGGGTATGAGTTCGACAAGATCTTCCCGGGCTGCCGCATCATCGACATCCACGAATACCTGCTGGAAAAGGGCGTGAAGCTCGAAGGCGTGACCGGTACGCGCTACATGTACCACGATCCGTGCCACACCCCGATCAAGACGATGGACCCGACGAAGCTGGTGAACGACCTCATGGGCGGCAACCAGGGCGGCGGCAAGATCGAAAAGAACGAGCGTTGCTGCGGGGAATCGGGCACGCTGGCCGTGACGCGTCCGGACATCTCCACGCAGATCCGTTTCCGCAAGGAAGAGGAAATGCGCAAGGGTGCCGACAAGCTGCGCACCGACGACTTCAACGGCGACGTCAAGATTCTGACCAGCTGCCCGTCGTGCCTGCAGGGCCTGTCGCGTTACAACGAGGATGCGTCGGTCTCGGCCGACTACATCGTCGTGGAGATGGCCAAGCATCTGCTGGGCCAGAACTGGATGCCCGAGTACGTGGCCAAGGCCAACGCGGGCGGCATCGAGCGCGTGCTGGTCTAAACCACCGGCCGTCGCCATGCGCTTCCCTCTCCCACCTGCGGGAGAGGGAAGTCGGAACCCAATCCATTGATGCCAACATGATCCGAGTTCCCAACTGCCCCCTTTGCGAAGCCGATGGCGGCGAGCTGGTCTGGATGGGCGACCGCGCGCGCGTGATCCTGGTCGAGCAGGACCGCTTTCCGGGATTCTGCCGCGTGGTCTGGAACGACCATGTGGCCGAACTGACCGACCTGGACGATGCCGACCGGGCCTGGCTGATGCGGCTGGTGGCACGGGTCGAGCGCGTGGTGCGCGAAGTCATGGCGCCGGACAAGGTCAACCTGGCGGCGTTCGGCAACATGGTGCCGCACCTGCATTGGCACATCATTCCGCGTTATCGGTGGGATACCCATTTCCCGGAAGCCATCTGGGCCGCGCCGCAGCGGAACGCCGACGCGGCGCGCATCGCCGAACTGGGCAGCCGGCTGCCGGCGCTGCGCACGGCACTTTCGGTACTTGGCGATTCTGACTGAAGGGGGTTTCGGCCGTCGGCCACCCGGTGACAGGGCGACGATGAGACGACTCCCGCTGCATTTCTTCCCATCCCCTTGTAAAGTGCCGTAGCAGTCTGGTACGGAACCCGCCCGCATGGCGGCGCGTCTGACACCGGTCGAACAACAACACGCCCGCCGGTCGTTGGTGGCGGGCCAACCGCTGGCGCCATGTCTTCAACCCCATCGTCCGTAATCGTGCCGGGCCCTGCCGTTCCCGCCGAGGCACTCAAGAACCAGAGCCGGTTGCGGCTTGCGGCCACCTGGGCCCTGATCAAGCCGTACTGGAGTTCCGCGGACCGCAAGGCCGGCCTTGGGCTGCTGACGCTGGTCGTGGCGCTCAACCTGGGCATCGTCTATATCAACGTACTGCTCAACGAGTGGAACCGCGTGTTCTATAACGCGATCGAGCAGCGCGACTTCGTTTCGTTCAAGGCGCTGTTGCTGCGTTTTTCATGGATCGCGGCCTGCTTCATCGTGCTGGCCATCTCGCGCCAGTATTACCAGATGATGCTGCAGATGCGCTGGCGCACCTGGATGACCGGCACCTTCCTGCAGCGCTGGCTGGGCCATCAGGCGTACTACCGTATCGAGCAGACCCATTCGACCGACAACCCCGACCAGCGGCTGGCCGATGACCTGCGCCAGTTCACCGATGGCGCGCTGACGTTGTCGATGGGGCTGCTGAATTCGGTGGTGACGCTGGTGTCGTTCATCGGCATCCTCTGGGTGGTCTCCGGTCCGATCAGCCTCGCACTGGGCGGGGTGGACCTGACGATTCCGGGCTATATGGTCTGGTTTGCGATCGGGTATGCCGTGGTGGGTTCGCTGATTGCCCACTTCGTGGGACGGCCCCTGATCGGGTTGTCGTTCCAGCAGGAACAGTACGAGGCCAATTTCCGTTTCATGCTGGTGCGCCTGCGCGAAAACAGCGAACCCGTGGCGCTCTATCGTGGCGAGCCGACCGAAGAGGGCGGCCTGCGCGCAAGGTTCGAGCGGATTCGCGCCAACTGGAGCCAGCTGATGCGCTACACGCGGCGACTGACGTTCGTGAACTCCGGCTACGGCCAGTTTGCGATCATCTTCCCGCTACTGGTGGCGGCGCCGCGCTACTTCTCCGGCAAGCTGACGCTCGGCGGGCTGATGCAAATCAACTCGGCGTTTGGCCAGGTGCAGGGTGCGCTGTCGTGGTTCGTTGACAGCTATTCGACGCTGGTTGGCTGGAAGGCCGCCGCCAATCGTCTGATCGATTTCCAGGAAGCGATGCGTGTGGCCGAGCGCCAGGATCTGACGCACGAAGGACCGGGCGATATCGAGGTGGTGGCGGCGACGGACAAGTCGGAATCCGATATTTCCATTAGCGGCCTGGCGCTTGCACTGCCGGTACGCGGCGGTTTCGACGTGGACGACGAGGGCGTGGAGGAACATGGCCAGCCGGGCACGCGCCAGCTGGTGGCGCCGTTCTCGCTGTCCATCGCGCCGGGCGAGCGCTGGCTCGTGAGTGGCCCGTCCGGTTGCGGCAAGAGCGTGCTGTTCCGCGCGCTGGCCGGTATCTGGCCCTACGGGCGCGGCCGCATCACGCTGCCCAGCCGCCATATGCTGTTCCTGCCGCAACGTAGCTACCTGCCCATCGGCACGCTGGCCGATGCGCTGTCCTACCCGGACGCCGGCAACGCGCATTCGTGCGAGACGCTGACCGAGGTATTGCGTCGCGCCCGGCTGGGTTTCCTGGCCAGGCATCTCGATGTATTCGACAACTGGTCGCTGCGGCTCTCGCCGGGCGAGCAACAGCGGCTGGCCTTCGCGCGGGCGCTGCTGCAGAAGCCCGAGTACCTGTTCCTCGACGAAGCCACCAGCGCGCTGGACGAGGAAACCGAACGCGCGATGTATCAGCTCATGGTGGACGAGCTGCCCAACGCGGCCATCGTCAGCATCGCGCACCGCAGCACCGTGGCGGCGTTCCACGGACGGCGCCTGCGTTATGTGCCGGTTGCCGGCACGCCCGATGAAAGCGGTGGCGGCCCGCGGGATGGGCAAGGCGAGGGGGGTGGAGTAAGCTATCGGGTCGTACAAGACGCATGATGGCGCCGCTGTATCGGCCCGCGGGGCCGGGCGGGCGCCGCACCCCTCATCATGGCTGGCCTGGATAAAGACACTCCTCATCCCACCGCGTTGACCGTTCACACGCAGTCGCGCGTGCTGGAAATCGGCTTCGACAATGGCCGCGACTGGCGGCTGCCGTTCGAGCTGCTGCGCGTATACTCGCCTTCCGCTGAAGTCCAGGGCCACGGTCCGGGACAGGAAACGCTGCAGACCGGCAAGCGCAACGTCGGCATTGCGGCCGTGGAGCCGGTGGGCAACTACGCGATCCTGATCCGTTTCGACGACGGCCACGATACCGGCATCTATACGTGGGAACTGCTGTACCGCCTGGGCGACCAGCAGGACGCGCTGTGGGCCGACTACCTGAAGCGGCTCGAAGCCGCCGGGATGGACCGCGATGCCCCGATGCCGGCGGCCGGCGGCCACGCATGCGGCCATCATCACTGAATCAAGCACCTGGAGTCTGAGAATGAGCGAAACCCACTTCGGGTTCGAAAAGGTCGACGAGCAGGAAAAGGCCGGCAAGGTTGCCGGCGTGTTCCACTCGGTGGCCAGCAAGTACGACGTGATGAACGACCTGATGTCCGGTGGCATGCACCGGGTCTGGAAAATGTTCACGATCGCCCAGGCCAATGTACGTCCCGGCCACAAGGTGCTGGACATCGCCGGCGGCACGGGCGACCTGGCCAAGGCGTTTGCGAAGCAGGCGGGTCCGAAGGGCGAGGTCTGGCTGACCGATATCAACGAGTCGATGCTGCGCGTGGGCCGCGACCGCCTGCTCGACAAGGGCATCTCCACGCCGGTGGCGCTCTGCGATGCCGAGAGAATCCCGTTCCCCGATAACTACTTCGACCTGGTCACGGTGGCGTTTGGCCTGCGCAACATGACGCACAAGGACCGGGCGCTGGCCGAGATGCGCCGCGTGGTCAAGCCGGGCGGCAAGGTCATGGTGCTGGAGTTCTCGAAGGTCTGGAAGCCGCTTGAGAAAATCTACGACGTCTATTCTTTCAAGGTGCTGCCCTGGCTGGGCGAGCGCGTGGCAGGGGATGCCCCCAGCTATCGCTATCTCGCGGAATCGATCAGAATGCATCCGGACCAGGGTTCACTTGTACGCTTGATGGAACAAGTTGGGCTCGAACAAGTCGAATACTTCAATCTGACGGCCGGAGTCGTGGCGCTCCACGTCGGTAGAAAGTACTAATTCGCCATGTTCGGCCGGAGAAGGCCGAAAATGACAGGGGATCGATAAATATGTCTTCTTTTCGTGGAAAATTCCTGGCCGTGACGCTGATGGCGACGCTGGCCTTGGGGGCAGCACTCGACGCTAACGCGAAACGCCTGGGCGGCTCGCGCAGCGTCGGCAAGCAATCGTCCAACGTGACGCAGCAACGCCAGGCCACGCCGCCGCAGCAAAATACGCCGGCCCAGCAGCAGCCGGCGCAACAACAGGCCGCGCCGGCTACTGCCGGCGCCGCTGGCACGGCGGCCGCGGCGGCGCCGAAGCGCAACTGGGGTGGCATGCTGGGCGGCCTGGCGGCCGGCCTGGGCCTGGGCTACCTGCTGTCGCATTTCGGCCTGGGCGGCGCGGCGGCCAGCTTCCTGGCCAATGTCATCCTGATCGCCGTGATCGCGATGATCGCGCTGTGGCTGTTCCGCAAGTTCCGTGGTGGCGCGGCTCGCACGCAGACGCCGGCCTATGCCGGCATGGGTAATGGCAGCGGCAACAACTCGCCATTCGGCGGCTCGGCACGCAACGCGGAGCCGACACTGCGCCAGGCAGAGCCAGCGCAGCCCACCGGTTACAACGGCGCGGCTGCCAACCCGGTGATGGGTGGCGCGGCTGCGGGTGCCGCGGCGGCGGCTGTGCAGCAGCCGTGGGGCGTGCCGGCGGACTTCGACACCGAAGCCTTCCTGCGCAACGCCAAAGTGCACTATGTGCGTCTGCAGGCCGCGTGGGACGCCGGTAACCTCGACGATATCCGCGAGTTCACCACGCCGGAAATGTTTGCCGAGATCAAGATGGACCTGTCCGAACGCGGCGCCGCGGTCAACAAGACCGACGTGGTCACGCTTGACGCCCAACTGCTTGGCATCGAGTCGACGCCGTCCCAGCACGTCGCCAGCGTTCGTTTTACCGGCATGATCCGGGAAAACGCCGGCGAGGCGGCACAACCGTTCGGCGAAGTCTGGAACCTGGCCAAGTCCGCGTCCGGCGACGGCGGCTGGCTGCTGGCCGGTATTCAGCAGGAATCCTGAGCGGCGCAAGCCGCCGCGGCATGGATGACATGAAGCGGCGGCCGAGTAGCTTAGAATGGAGGCCCACGTACACGTGGGCCTTTTTTTGTTGGGCAGACCGCCCGCACACCGGACGCCATGAACGCATTGCCGACACCGCTGGCCGCGCCGATCGTCGCCGCATTGAATCACCTGATCGAACAGGAGCCGTGGGCCTGCAGTCTGCTGGCGCCATTTGCCGGACGCATCATCCGGTTCGATGCCGCCGCGTTCACGCTGTCGCTCAGGGTTACGGACCAGGGCTGCATCGAGCAGGCCGCCGGAACCGAGGCGGCGGCGGTGACGTTGATCGTGCCGCTGCAACAATGGCCGCTGGTAGTGGCCGATGTCGCGGAAGGCGGGCAGGCGGCAGCAATGCGCCATGTGCGGATCGACGGCGACGCCGAGCTGGCCAACGTGGTGTCGACGCTCGCGCGCAACCTGCGCTGGGACGCCGCCGAAGATCTGTCGCGCGCGCTGCGCGGCGTGATGGGTGGCCCGATCAGCGACAGCGTGGCCCAGCGCGTGGTGGACGGCGCCCGCCAGGTGCACGAAAGTGCCACGCGCGTGGGCAAGGCGCTGCTCGACAACGTGACCGAATACCTGCTCGACGAACAGCCGACCCTGGTGCGCCATGCGGCGCTGGAGGGGTTTGGCACTGATGTCGCACGGCTGCGCGATGATCTGGCGCGCCTCGAAAAACGGCTGGAACGCCTGGAACGCATGGGCGAACAGGGAGACCAGGCGCCGGGCTCGCTCCCGTCGGCCCACCGCTAACCGCCATGTCGCTCCCCGATGCCGCACTGCGCGGCGCTGCTATCTGAACATCCCGAATGACCCGCCTGCTGCGTCTCTGCAAGATTATCTTCGTCATCCTGTACTACGGGCTCGACGAACTTGTGCTGTCCGGTTTCAAGAGCCGGCGCATCAAATTCCTGGTTCGCGTCATCACCATCGGCCGCAAGCTCGAACAGCCGCGGGGCGAGCGCCTTCGCATGGCGCTGACCGCGCTGGGGCCGATCTTCGTAAAGTTTGGGCAGGTGCTGTCCACCCGTCGCGATCTGATGCCGCCCGACATCGCGGACGAGCTGGCCAAGTTGCAGGACCAGGTGCCGCCGTTCGATTCGGCGGTGGCGGTGAAGATTGTCGAGAAATCCCTGGGTAAGCCGCTGACGGAGCTGTTCGAGAATTTCGAGCACCAGCCCGTGGCCAGCGCGTCGATTGCGCAGGTGCACTTCGCCACGCTGCGCGGCGGCCCGAACCACGGCCGCGAGGTGGCGGTGAAGGTGCTGCGGCCGGGCATGCTGCCCGTAATCGACAGCGACCTCGCACTGATGCGCGATATGGCCACCTGGCTGGAGCGGGTCTGGGTGGACGGGCGCCGCTTGAAGCCGCGCGAGGTAGTGGCCGAATTCGACAAGTACCTGCATGACGAGCTGGACCTGATGATCGAGGCGGCTAACGCCAGCCAGCTGCGCCGCAACTTCGCCGACAGCGATCTGCTGTGCGTGCCCGAGGTGTTCTGGGACTGGTGCACCAGCACCGTGTTTACGATGGAGCGGATGCACGGCATTCCGATCTCGCGCACGGAATCGCTGAAAGCCGCGGGCGTGGACATGCACAAGCTGGCCGAGGAGGGCGTGGAGATCTTCTTCACGCAGGTCTTCCGCGACGGCTTCTTCCATGCGGACATGCACCCGGGCAACATCCTGGTGTCCGTGCAGCCGGAGACGTTCGGCCGCTATATCGCGCTCGACTTCGGCATCGTCGGGGCGTTGTCCGAGTTCGACAAGAACTACCTGGCGCAGAACTTCATTGCGTTCTTCCGCCGGGATTATCACCGTGTGGCGTTGCTGCACGTGGAGTCCGGCTGGGTGCCATCGGAGACGCGGGTCGAGGAACTGGAGTCGGCCGTCCGGGCCTGCTGCGAGCCGTATTTCGACAAGCCGCTGCGCGAGATCTCGCTGGGCATGGTGCTGATGCGCCTGTTCCAGACGTCGCGCCGGTTCAACGTGGAAATCCAGCCGCAACTGGTGCTGCTGCAGAAGACGCTGCTCAATATCGAAGGCCTGGGGCGCCAGCTCGATCCGGACCTCGACCTCTGGAAGACCGCCAAGCCGTTCCTGGAACGCTGGATGTACGAGCAGGTTGGCTGGCAGGGAGCTTGGGAGCGCGTCAAGGTCGAGGCCCCGCAATGGGCCAAGATGCTGCCCGACTTCCCGCGCCTGGCGCACCAGTTCCTGGAGCGCCGCGCCTTGCAGAGCAACGGCGAGCAGGAGCGGCTGCTGGCCCAGCTGGTGCAGGAGCAGCGCCGTACCAACCGCCGGCTTTCCACGGCCCTGATGCTGGTGGGCGGCTTTCTGGCCGGTATCGTGATCGTTCAGGCGCTGGCCTGGGCGGGCTACTGGTAAGCCTGCCGAAAGGCGCCGTGCGCCCCACGCTGCACCGTGCAGGTGCCAGTGTGGGGATTTGACCTCGCCCGGGGAATTTTTTCCTTCCCGGCGGGTCTCCGTCGCTATAATCCGCGTTTTGATTCGGCTACGACCGCCATGCCCCTCCCGGGCGCCCGCGGCCCCGACCGATGAATTGGACTCCGGGCGGAGTCAGCCTGGAGCATCCCAGGCATCCGGCCGGCTTTCGGTTTTTCGCCTCCAGGGCATTTCTGGCAAATTGGGATAGGGCAGCGGCATGCTGATCTGGTTCGTCATCATCTATTGGGTTATCTCGGTCGGCATCGGCCTGTGGGCGGCGCTCCGCGTGAAGGGCACCGCCGACTTTGCCGTCGCGGGCCGCAGCCTGCCGTTCTACATCGTCACCGCCACGGTTTTTGCCACATGGTTCGGCTCCGAAACCGTGCTCGGCATCCCCGCCGTGTTCCTCAAGGAAGGCCTGTCGGGTGTTGTGTCCGACCCCTTCGGCTCCTCGCTCTGCCTGATCCTGGTGGGCCTGTTCTTCGCCCGGCCGCTGTACCGGATGAACCTGCTCACGATCGGCGACTACTATCACAATCGCTACGGCCGCCTGGCTGAAGTGCTGACCACGCTGTGCATCGTGGTGTCGTACCTGGGCTGGGTGGCGGCGCAGATCAAGGCGTTGGGCCTGGTGTTCTATACCGTGTCGGACGGCGCGCTGTCGCAAGAGGCCGGCATGATGATCGGCGCGGCCAGCGTGCTGGTGTACACGCTGTTCGGCGGCATGTGGTCGGTGGCGGTGACCGACTTTATCCAGATGATCATCATCGTGATCGGCATGCTCTACATCGGCTACGAGGTGAGCGGGCAGGCCGGTGGCGTGACGGCCGTGGTGTCGCACGCGGCGGCGGCGGGCAAGTTCGAATTCCTGCCGTCCCTCGATATCGTCCAGATCATCGGGTTCGCGGCCGCGCTATTTACGATGATGCTCGGCTCGATTCCGCAGCAGGACGTGTTCCAGCGCGTGACGTCGTCGCGCACGGAGCAGATTGCCGGCCGCGCGTCGGTACTGGGCGGCGTGCTGTACTTCTTCTTTGCCTTCATCCCGATGTTCCTGGCCTATTCGGCCACGCTGATCGACCCGCAGATGGTCGAGAAGTACATCAATTCCGATTCGCAACTGATTCTGCCGCAGTTGATCCTGAACCACGCGCCGATGTTCGCGCAGGTCATGTTCTTCGGCGCACTGCTGTCGGCCATCAAGAGCTGCGCCTCGGCCACTCTGCTGGCGCCGTCGGTGACATTCGCGGAGAACATCCTGCGGCCGTATTTCCGCCATCTCAGCGACAAGCAATTCCTGCGCGTGATGCAGGCGGTGGTGCTGGTCTTCACGACGCTGGTCACGCTGTTCGCGCTCAATTCGCACCTGTCGATCTTCCATATGGTTGAGAACGCCTACAAGGTGACGCTGGTGTCGGCCTTCGTGCCGCTGGCGTTCGGGCTGTTCTGGAAGCCGGCCACGCGCCAGGGCGGCCTGCTGGCCATCGTGCTGGGGCTGACGTCGTGGCTGACGTGCGAGATTACGATGGCCAATGCGACGGTGCCGCCACAAATGGTGGGGCTGCTGTTCTCGATCAGCGGCATGGTGTTTGGATCGCTGCTGCCGCAATGGATCAGCGACCGGCCGCCAGTCCGTGAAGTGCATATTGCTTAACTTTTAAGCATTTGGGGGAAATCGTGATGATTACGCCCCCGAAAGCCCCTATTTCCTGCCGGTAGACGCCCCGCCGACGGTTTATAATCCGAGGCTTTGCATCGTCGCGCGTGCCGTTTTTTTGGGCACCTCGCCCTTGTCGATCCGGGCGGCGCTGCCATCTACCCGCTTTACGTTTCAGATTTCCACGAAAGAACCATGCCGATCTATGCCTACCGTTGCGACGCCTGCGGACACGGGCGCGATGTGCTGCAGAAGATGAGCGACGCCCCGCTCACGGACTGCCCATCCTGCGGCGCCGCCGGGACCTTCAAGAAGCAGCTGACCGCGGCTGGCTTCCAGCTCAAGGGCTCGGGCTGGTACGTGACGGATTTCCGTGGCGGCAGCGGCGGCACCAGCGCGCCGGCCGCAACCTCGACCAGCGCCCCCGCCGCTGACGCCGCGCCCGCCGCGTCGTCGTCGTCGTCGTCGTCGACCACGGCATCGGCCGCCCCGGCTGCCGCCGGCGGCAGCGCCGGTTCGTCCGCCAGCCACTGAGCGCCAGGCAAGCCGTGGCTACCAAGAAAACTTCCGCCATCAAGACCTGGTTCCTGACCGGGTTGCTCGTGCTGGTGCCGCTTGGCATCACGCTGTGGGTGCTCAACCTGATCATCGGCACGATGGATCAGAGCATGGCGCTGCTGCCCGTGGCGTGGCAGCCAGAGAACCTGTTCGGGCGCCGCATTCCGGGTCTGGGCGCGATCCTGACCCTGCTGTTCATCCTGCTGGTGGGCGTGCTCGCGCACAACTTCATCGGCCAGCGCCTGGTACGCTGGTGGGAGGCGCTGCTGGGCCATATCCCCGTGGTTGGCCCGATCTATACCAGCGTGAAGCAGGTGTCGGACACGCTGCTGTCGTCGTCCGGCAATGCGTTCCGCAAGGCGCTGCTTGTGCAGTATCCGCGCGAAGGGTCGTGGACTATTGCGTTTCTGACCGGTCGCCCGGGCGGAGACGTGCAAAATCACCTGCAAGGCGAATATGTCAGCGTGTACGTGCCGACGACGCCGAACCCGACTTCGGGCTTCTTTCTGATGATGCCGAAGGCCGACACCATTGAGCTCGACATGAGCGTCGACGCGGCGCTCAAGTACATCGTGTCGATGGGCGTGGTGGCGCCGACCGAACTGCCGCGCAAGAACGGCGGTGAGATCCACCCGGCCGAGGCTGTGATCGCTGCCGACGAAGTCGCCGACACCCATACCAACTGATTGCGCGCGGCTGCTTCGCGGCCGCGTATTACAGGGAATCTCTCCTATGTCTTCCATGCGTACACACTACTGCGGTCTGGTGACCGAACAACTGAACGGCCAGGAAGTGGCCCTGACGGGCTGGGTGCAGCGCCGCCGCGATCATGGCGGCGTGATCTTCGTCGATCTGCGCGACCGCGAAGGCCTGGTGCAGGTGGTGTGCGATCCGGATCGTCCGGAGATGTTCAAGGCGGCGGAAGAAATCCGTAACGAGTTCTGCATCCGCGTGGTGGGCAAGGTGCGTCCGCGTCCGGACGGCACCGAGAACAGCAACCTGACCTCGGGCAAGATCGAGGTGCTGTGCCATGAGCTGACCGTGCTGAACCCGTCGGTCACGCCCCCGTTCCAGCTCGACGACGACAACCTGTCGGAAACCACGCGCCTCACGCACCGCGTGCTGGACCTGCGTCGTCCGCAGATGCAATACAACCTCCGCCTGCGCTACAAGGTGGCGATGGAGGTGCGCAAGTACCTGGACGCCCAGGGCTTCATCGACATCGAAACCCCGATGCTGGGCAAGAGCACGCCCGAAGGCGCGCGTGACTACCTGGTGCCGTCGCGCGTCAACCCGGGCCATTTCTTCGCGCTGCCGCAGTCGCCGCAGATCTTCAAGCAGATGCTGATGGTCTCGGGCTTCGACCGCTACTACCAGATCACCAAGTGCTTCCGTGACGAGGACCTGCGCGCCGACCGCCAGCCCGAATTCACGCAGATCGACTGCGAGACGTCGTTCCTGACCGAGCAGGAGATTCGTGACCTGTTCGAAGACATGATGCGCACCGTGTTCAAGAACGCCATCGACGTGGACCTGGACGCCAAGTTCCCGGTGATGGAGTTCCACGAGGCGATGGCCCGCTTCGGCTCGGACAAGCCCGACCTGCGCGTCAAGCTGGAATTCACCGAGCTGACCGAGGTGATGAAGGACGTCGACTTCAAGGTGTTCTCGGGCCCGGCCAACAGCGACAACGGTCGCGTGGTGGGTCTGCGCGTGCCGGGCGGTGGTGCCATTTCGCGCGGTGAAATCGATGCCTACACGCAGTTCGTGGCGATCTACGGCGCCAAGGGCCTGGCCTGGATCAAGGTCAACGAAGTGGCCAAGGGCCGCGACGGCCTGCAGTCGCCGATCGTGAAGAACCTGCACGACGCCGCGATTGCCGAGATCCTGAAGCGCACCGAAGCCAAGGACGGCGACATCATCTTCTTTGGCGCCGACAAGGCCAAGGTCGTCAACGATTCCATCGGCGCGCTGCGTCTGAAGATCGGCCATTCGGAATTCGGCAAGAGCACCGGCCTGTTCGAGGACACCTGGAAGCCGCTGTGGGTGATCGACTTCCCGATGTTCGAGTACGACGAGGAAGATGCCCGCTGGGTGGCCATGCACCACCCGTTCACGAGCCCGAAGGACGAGCACCTGCAGTACCTGGAAACCGATCCGGGCAAGTGCATCGCCAAGGCCTACGACATGGTGCTGAATGGCTGGGAAATGGGCGGCGGTTCGGTGCGTATCTACCGCGAGGACGTGCAGAGCAAGGTGTTCCGCGCGCTGAAGATCGGTGACGAGGAAGCCCGTGCCAAGTTCGGCTACCTGCTGGACGCGCTGCAATATGGCGCGCCGCCGCACGGTGGCCTGGCCTTCGGCCTGGACCGTATCGTGACGATGATGGCCGGTGCCGACTCGATCCGCGACGTAATCGCCTTCCCGAAGACGCAACGTGCGCAGGATCTGCTGACCCAGGCCCCGAGCCCGGTCGACGAAAAGCAGTTGCGCGAGCTGCATATCCGCCTGCGTGCCCAGGAGCCGAAGACGACCGCCTGATCGGTATCTGTCTCCTGTTCCGCTGGCCGGATCATTCCGGTTCGGACATGAAAAGCCGCGCGAAAGCGCGGCTTTTTTGTTTGCGCAGCAAGGATGCGTTTCGATTTGTTACGACTTGGAACGAAGCGCGCCCCCATGATGTCTTTCTGCCTGATGCACGCACGATGCTGGCCCACCCGAAAGGCCGCCGTGACGTGGGAGGACAAGACCAATGCTGCAACTCGATACGGAAACGATCCGGGCCTTCGTGCTGGCCCACTCGGAAACCATCCTGACCTGGCTGGTGGCCGGGCTGCTGATGATGCTGCTGGCGCGCTTCGAGCTGCGCCGCGCGGTGCGCCGGTCGGCGCAGGCGATGTCGGAATCCGTGGCCACCACGGTGGCCGCCTGCGTCCCCGATATCGCACATGCCGTGCAGGGCGCGCAGCCCGCGCCGGACTATGCGCAGGCTCAGCAGGGCAGCGAACCCTTCGCGGCGCAGCGCGCCGAAGCGTTGCGCAAACTGGCCCTGGACACGGTTGCCACGGTGATGGCCCGCGGCCGCTGGCTGGAGGACGTCGGCAATCTGCGCCTGCCGGAGGATGCCCTGCTGTCGGGCCGCCGTGCCGGTGGCGCGGATCCGCTGCTCGTGGTGGCGCCGCAGCCCGTGGTGCAGGCTTACCTGACGGCCCAGCGCACGTTCGACGACGAAGCGTCGCGGCTGCAGACCCATCGGCGTGAAGCATTGCGCCTGCAGGAGACGCTGCAGCAGCTCAGCGCGGAAGCCGCGCATCTGGAGCAGGAAACCGCCAGCATCGTGATGCGTTTCGAGCAGGTCAACGCCCAGGCCGCGCAGGGCGTGGAAGCCGGCGATTATCAGCGCTTCCTGATCCAGAAATACAACCAGCTGGGTTTGCGCGAGAAGGAAATTGGCCAGGAACGTGCGGAGCTGGCCGCTCAGGTGCGCGAAAGTAACGATGCACTGGCCGAACATGCCCATGTGGCGTCGCAGCGCTATACGCAGGCGCTGGCCCCCTTGATGCAGCAGCTGCGTGCCGCCTGGGGGCATGGCGATTCGCCCGAGGTGTTCGACACGTGGCTGCGCGGCATGCCGGGCGTGGCGCCGGATGGCATGGCGACGCCCGCTCCCTCGAATCCGCACTTTCTGACCCCCCGGCAACCGGGTGAGCATACGGTTGCCTGATTCCACATCGCGGTAATCGGACAGTGGAGGACGCCCAAGCCAGCGCCGCTGCGCTATGCTTGGGTTCTGTCGCTTTTTCCGCCCCATGCGCTACAAGATTCCCGAATCAGTACTGGTCGTCATCCATACGCCAGACCTGCAAGTCCTGTTGATCGAGCGTGCCGACCGGCCAGGCTATTGGCAATCGGTCACGGGCAGCCTCGATGCCGAAGACGAGCCGCTGGCGGCAACCGCGGCGCGCGAGGTGGCCGAGGAAACCGGCATCATCGCCGAACGCTATCTGCTGACCGACTGGCGGCACACGATCGACTACGAAATCTATCCACAATGGCGCCACCGCTATGCGCCCGGCATCACGCGCAACACCGAGCACTGGTTCGGCCTGTGCGTGCCGGAGCCATTGCCCGTGACGCTGGCGCCGCGTGAACACCTGCAGTTCGAATGGATGCCCTGGCAGGCCGCGGCGGAACGCTGCTTTTCGAGCAGCAATGCCGAGGCGGTGCGGCAACTGGCGTGGCGCACCGCTGCCGAAAGTGGAGTGACGCGATGAAGCTGCGCGTCGTGACCTACAACATCCACAAGGGCGTGAAAGGGTTCACCGGCAAGCCCCGCATTCAGAGCGTGCGCACCGGCCTACAATCGATGGACGCCGATATCGTGTTCCTGCAGGAAGTGCAGGACCGCAACGACCGCCTGATTGCCGCCGAGCTGTTCGATCCCGACCACACCCAGCTCAATTACCTGGCCACGGACGCCTATCCGCATTCGGTCTACGGCCGCAACGCGGTGTACGAGCACGGGCATCATGGCAACGCGATCCTGTCGCGGCATCCGATCCTGATGTCGGAGAACCTTGATATTTCAGATCACCGCTTCGAGCAGCGCGGGCTGCTGCATGCGGTGGCGGATATCAATGGTGTGGAAGCGCATCTTATCTGCGTGCATTTCGGGCTTTTCGCGCGCAGCCGCGTGCGTCAGGCCAGCGCGCTGGTGGAGCGTGTGCGGTCGGTGGTGCCGGACGGTGCCCCGCTGGTGATCGCCGGTGATTTCAACGACTGGAACCACAAGCTAGACAGCAAGATCTGCAACACGCTCAACGCCGTGGAGTCGGCCCACGCCAAGAACGGCCGCATTCATACCTTCCCTAGTCACATGCCGTGGTGGCAGCTCGATCGCATCTATGTGCGCGGCTTCGATATCGAGCGCACGCAGGCGCTGACTGGGCGCGAGTGGGCCGAGCGCTCGGACCACGTGCCGCTGATGGCCGAACTGGCGCATCGCATGGCGATTCCAGAGGCGTAAAGCGCGGGACTTGCGTCAGTGTGATGCCAGGTAGTCGCGGATCCAGCCGTAGATGGCGTCAACGTCGGCCAGATCGATCACCGGCAGCGTAGTCTGCCCAACCACCTCGTCGATGGCATCGGTGGCCACCGCCACCACGCCTGGCACCTCGGCCCAGAGCGGTGACTTGCCGTTGGCGGGCCGGTAGATTTCCAGCTTCGGGAAATCGCTCCACTTGTAGCCCTCGACCATGACCAGATCGGTGTCGGGCGGCAGCACCGCCAGCGCTTCGCCAATTTCCGGCGAAGCCTTGTCCTCCGGAAAATGGCGCATCAGCGTCAAGTGGCGGGCGCCCACCAGCACCACGTTTTCGCAACCGCCCTGACGCATGCGCCACGAATCCTTGCCAGGTGTATCAGGATCGAAACCGTGGTGCGTGTGCTTGATGCCGGCCACCCGCAGGCCGTCGGCCACGAAGCGGGGAATCAACTGATCCAGCAGCGTTGTCTTGCCGCTGCCCGACGAGCCGGCGATACCGAATACCTTCACAATGCTTTCCTGTAGGGCGTCCACAATGCCCTGACAATAGCAGAGTTGGACTGGGCCATGTGCAGGAGCCGCCCATTGGTCGATAATCGAGCCCATGTCACGGATCTACGATCGCAATACGCCCTCGGACACTGCGTCGCCCGCGCCCGCGCAAACGCCCGGCATACCGGCGTCCGTGCAGGAATTGCGCTCCGCCAGTGCGCAGGCCAAGGCCAGGCTGATGCACTGGGTGCGCCGCCGCGGCAGCCCCGTGCCGGGCAATCTTGTCGACCTGCTGCGTAACGGGCAGGAGTTCTTTCCGGCGCTGATTGCCGAGATCGATGCGGCGCGCGTTCATGTCGTGGTGGAAACCTATATCTATGCCGACGATGCAGTGGGCGCGCGCGTTAGTGCCGCGCTGATTGCGGCAGCGCAGCGTGGCGTCGATGTCCGGCTCGTGGTCGACGGCTTCGGGGCAAACGATATGCCCGCGACGCTTCAGGATCGCCTGCGGGCCGGTGGCGTCAATCTGGAAATCTACCGGCCGCTGCGCGGATTCAAGCTCGCGCGGCGCCATCTTCGGCGGCTGCATCGCAAGATTTCGGTGATCGACGGCAAGGTCGCGTTCGTGGGCGGCATCAATATCATCGACGACCACAACCACGGTCCGATCGATCTGCCCGAGGTGGGGCCGCGCTACGACTTTGCGGTGCGCGTGCGCGGGCCGCTGGTGGCGCAGATCGCATTGGCTTCGGCGCGCCTGTGGTTCCGCATTGCACAACGGCGCGGACTGCGCGAAACCGCGAGCGCGTTTGCCGAAGTCGAAACGTTGACGCGCGGCGCGCGCCAGGCGCGCAACGATATCCAGCCCGGTGGGGTACCCGCCGCGCTGCTGCTGCGCGACAACCTGCGCAACCGCCGCACGATCGAGCGCGAATACCTCTATGCATTGGGATCGGCGCGTCACGACGTGATTCTGGCCAACGCCTACTTTCTGCCTGGCCACAAGATGCGCCGGGCGTTGCTGGCCTGCCGCGAGCGCGGCGTGCGCGTACGGCTGTTGCTGCAGGGCATGGTCGAATACCGGCTCCAGCACTACGCCACGCACGCGCTCTATGCGCGGTTGCTGGAGGCCGGCGTCGAGATCTACGAATACGAGGAAAGCTTCCTGCACGCCAAGGTGGCGGTCATCGACGATACCTGGGCGACGGTCGGATCGAGCAACATGGATCCATTCAGCCTGCTGCTGGCGCGCGAGGCCAACGTGGCTGTCTACGACGCCGTGTTCGCCGACACGCTGCGCACGCGGCTGGAGCGCGCGATGGCGCAGCGCAGCGCGCGCGTGATGCCCGAAGTGCACGCGCGGCTGCCGCGTTTGCGCCGGTTTGCCAATTGGGCGGCCTACTACGTGTTGCGTCTCGGCGTCGTGATCGCGGGCGTGACAGGGCGCTACTAAGCCGTCACACGGTAACATGCTGCCGTGCCACAGGCCCCTCGGGCCCGCATCCCCGTATTGCGCGATTTCACGCGGTTTTTAAGCCGTTGCTGCAATGCGCCGCAAATGGAGTCCGTGTGGGCCCGTATTCCCCGTGTGTTTAGAAACACCGGTCTAATTAAATACTTGATGCCAGTCGGCCTCGCCAGAATAATCTGAACGACCGTTCTTTTTTGGCTTAGACTTCGAGCATTTACGATGGCGTTTTGGCTGTCGTTGTGCCTGGCGCACATAGTGTCAGGCCAGAAAACAGCATCCGGAAGGGTGCTGCAGAGAACGGAGAGAAAACCATGCGACACCAGTCAGTTCGTCTTGAATCCGCCGCCGCCCCCGCACCCTTGCGCAAGGGTGAGATGACGCGCGTGGCGATTCTCGATGCCGCACTGGAACTGTCGTCCCGCGACGGGCTGGAAGGGCTGACCATCGGCCTGCTCGCGGAACGCATGCAGATGAGCAAGAGCGGTGTGTTCGCGCATTTCGGTTCGCGCGAGGACCTGCAGGTGGAAGTGGTGCGCGAGTATCACCGCCGGTTCGAGCAGGAGGTTTTTTATCCCTCCTTGCAGGAGCCACGCGGTCTGCCTCGCCTGTGGTCGATGGTACGGCGCTGGATGGAAAAGCGCATCCAGGAAGTGACCACGGGTTGCATCTACATCAGCGGGGCGGTCGAGTACGACGATCGCGCGGAAAGCCCGGTACGTGACGAGCTGGTCAAGAGCGTCACGATCTGGCGAGCCGCGCTGCTGCGTGCGATCGACCAGGCAAAGGAAGAGGGGCATCTGCGCACGGATTGCGATCCGCGCCTGATGCTGTTCGAAATGTACAGCCTTGAACTAGGCTTGCATCACGACGCCCGTTTTCTGCGCCTGCCGGACAGTGCCGAACTTGCTATGGTCGCGCTCAACAAACTGATTCAGTCTTACCGAACCTGAGCCGCCCCCGGGCAACGGTCGCACGCGTCCCCTCCAGGGCGTGCGGCATGCGCGTGTGGCGGCACAAGCAAACCTCCAAGGAGTTTTTGATGGGCCAGTACACCGCACCGTTGCGCGACATGCAGTTCGTGCTCCATGAACTGCTCGGCGCAGAAGCCGAACTCAAGGCGATGCCGCAGCACGCGGATATCGACGCGGACACCATCAACCAGGTTATCGAAGAAGCCGGCAAGTTCTGCTCGGACGTGGTGTTCCCGCTGAACCAGCCCGGCGACCGCGAAGGCTGCACCTACGTCGGCGACGGCGTGGTGCGTGCGCCGAAGGGCTTCAAGGAAGCCTATCAGCAGTACGTAGAAGCCGGCTGGCCGGCGCTGGCGTGCGACCCCGAATTCGGCGGCCAGGGCCTGCCCATCATCGTCAACAACGCGCTGTACGAAATGCTGAACTCGGCAGGCCAGGCGTGGACGATGTACCCGGGCCTGTCGCACGGCGCCTATGAAGCGCTGCATGCGCACGGCACACCCGAACTCAAGCAAGCCTACCTGCCCAAGCTGGTTTCCGGCGTGTGGACCGGCACGATGTGCCTGACCGAGCCGCATTGCGGCACCGACCTCGGTATCCTGCGCAGCAAGGCCGAACCGCAGGCCGATGGCTCGTACGCGATCACCGGCACCAAGATCTTCATCTCGGCCGGCGAGCACGACCTTGCCGAGAACATCATCCACCTGGTGCTGGCGCGTCTGCCGGACGCCCCGCAAGGCACCAAGGGCATCTCGCTGTTCGTGGTGCCGAAATTCATCCCCGATGCCAGCGGCAACCCGGGCGAGCGCAATGGCATCAAGTGCGGCTCGATCGAACACAAGATGGGCATCCACGGCAACGCCACCTGCGTGATGAACCTGGACGGCGCGCGCGGCTGGCTCGTGGGCGAGGCCAACAAGGGCCTGAACGCGATGTTCGTGATGATGAACGCGGCACGCCTGGGCGTGGGCGCGCAGGGCCTGGGCCTGACCGAGGTGGCTTACCAGAACTCGCTCGTCTACGCGAAGGACCGTCTGCAGATGCGCGCCCTGACCGGCCCGAAGGCTCCGGAAAAGGCGGCGGACCCGATCATCGTTCACCCGGACGTGCGCCGCATGCTGCTGACGCAGAAGGCGTATGCCGAAGGCGGCCGCGCGTTCAGCTACTGGACCGCGCTGCAGATCGACCGCGAACTGTCGCACCCCGATGAAGCCGTGCGCAAGGAAGCAGGCGACCTCGTGGCGCTGCTGACGCCGGTGATCAAGGCCTTCCTGACCGACAACGCATTCACGTCGACCAACGAGGGCATGCAGGTGTTCGGCGGCCACGGCTACATCGCCGAATGGGGCATGGAGCAGTACGTGCGCGACGCCCGCATCAACATGATCTACGAAGGCACCAACACGATCCAGTCGCTGGACCTGCTGGGCCGCAAGGTCCTGGGCGACATGGGCGCCAAGCTGAAGGCCTTCGGCAAGATCGTGCAGCAGTTCGTCGAGGAAGAGGGCACCAACGAAGCGATGCAGGAATTCGTGAACCCGCTGGCCGACATCGGCGACAAGGTGCAGAAGCTCACGATGGAAATCGGCATGAAGGCGATGGGCAACCCTGACGAAGTGGGCGCTGCCGCGGTGCCGTATCTGCGCGTGGTGGGTCACCTGGTGTTCTCGTACTTCTGGGCACGCATGGCCAAGATCGCGCTCGAAAAGCAAGGCAGCGGCGACAAGTTCTATGTCAGCAAGCTGGCCACCGCACGCTTCTACTTCGCCAAGCTGCTGCCGGAAACCGCTGCGGAAATCCGCAAGGCCCGCGCTGGCAGCGCAACGCTGATGGCACTGGAAGCCGATCTGTTCTGATGGGATTGACTCCCTTCTCCCGCCAGGCGGGAGAGGGGGGCAACACAGACAGTACCGAACCTCTCTCCTCAAACGCTCACGACTCTAGGAGCGCGCATGTCCAATTTCATCGTCAAGAAAGTCGCCGTGCTGGGTGCCGGCGTCATGGGGGCGCAGATTGCCGCTCACCTGGTCAACGCCCGCGTGCCCGTGGTGCTGTTCGACCTGCCGGCCAAGGAAGGCCCGAAGAACGGCATCGCCACGCGAGCCATCGAGAATCTCAAGAAGCTGTCGCCCGCGCCGCTGGGTATCAAGGACGAAGCGGGTCTGATCCGCGCGGCCAACTACGAGGACGACATCGAACTGCTGAAGGAATGCGACGTGGTGATCGAGGCGATCGCCGAACGCATGGACTGGAAGCACGATCTCTACAAGAAGGTGGCGCCGCACCTGGCGCCGAACGCGATCTTCGCGACGAATACCTCGGGCCTGTCGATCACGTCGCTGTCCGATGGCTTTGACGCCGACCTGAAGGCGCGCTTCTGCGGCGTGCACTTCTTCAATCCGCCGCGCTACATGCATCTGGTGGAGCTGATCCCGACCGCGACGACGAAGCCGGAGATCCTGGACCGCCTGGAAGCGTTCCTGACTACCACGCTCGGCAAGGGCGTGGTGCGTGCCAAGGACACACCGAATTTCATCGCCAACCGCGTGGGGATTTTTTCGATCCTGGCCGTGTTTGCCGAAGCCGAGAAGTTTGGCATTCCGTTCGATATCGTCGATGACCTGACCGGTACCAAGCTGGGCCGCGCCAAGTCGGCCACGTTCCGCACGGCCGACGTGGTGGGTCTGGATACGATGGCGCACGTGATCAAGACCATGCAGGACGGCCTGGGCGGCGATCCGTTCTCGGCTGTCTACAAGACGCCGGCTGTGCTGAAGGGTCTGGTCGACGCGGGCGCGCTGGGCCAGAAGACCGGCGCGGGCTTCTACAAGAAGGAAGGCAAGGCCATCAAGGTGCTGGACGCCAAGACCGGCCAGTACGTCGATTCGGGCAAGAAGGCCGACGAGATCGTCGTGCGCATGCTGAAGAAGGACCCGGCCGAGCGTATCAAGCTGCTGCGTGAATCGACCAACCCGCAGGCGCAGTTCCTGTGGACGGTGTTCCGCGACGTGTTCCAGTACATCGCCGTCTATCTGGAGCAGATCGCCGGCTCGGCCGCCGACATCGACCTGGCCATCCGCTGGGGTTTCGGCTGGAACTCGGGTCCGTTCGAGGACTGGCAGGCCGCCGGCTGGACGCAGGTGGCGCAGTGGGTCAAGGAAGACATCGACGCCGGCCGCGCGCTGGCCAATGTGCCGCTGCCCGCCTGGGTGCTGCAGGGCGCCGTTGCCGACAGCGGCGGTGTGCACACGGCACAGGGCTCGTGGTCGCCGGCGACCAGCAGCTTCGTCAAACGCGCAGCGCTGCCGGTGTACGAGCGCCAGGTGTTCCGTGCCGCGATCAAGGGCACCGATGCCGCGGACCCGCGCCGCGCCGGCAAGACCATCGAAGAGAACGATGGTGCGCGCATCTGGACCAGCGAAGGCGCTGACGACGTGCTGATCATCTCGTTCAAGAGCAAGATGAACACGATGGGGCCGGACGTTCTGGACACGATCGCGCGTGCCGTGGATCTGGCGGAAGCCGGCTACAAGGGGCTGGTCGTGTGGCAGCCGACGTCGCTGCAACTCGGCGCGCCGGGCGGTCCGTTCTCGGCCGGTGCCAACCTGGAAGCCGCGATGCCGGCGTTCATGATGGGCGGCGCCAAGGGCATCGAACCGTTCGTGAAGAAGTTCCAGGACACGATGATGCGCGTGAAGTATGCGGCGGTGCCGGTAGTGCCTGCCGTGTCGGGCATCGCACTCGGCGGCGGCTGCGAGCTGATGCTTCAGTCGGCCAAGCGCGTGGTGGCGCTGGAAAGCTACGTCGGCCTGGTCGAAGTTGGCGTGGGCCTGGTGCCCGCCGGCGGCGGCCTCAAGGAGGCTGCGATTGCCGCTGCCAAGGCGGCGCAGGCAGCGGGCAGCACGAACTATCTGAACTTCCTGACCAACCGCTTCCAGGCGGCCGCGATGGCCAAGGTGTCGACCTTGGCGCTGGACGCCGAGAAGATCGGCTACGTCCAACCGACCGACACCATCGTCTACAACGTCCACGAACTGCTGTATGTGGCGCAGAGCGAAGTGCGCGCGCTGGCCAACGCCGGCTACCGTGCACCGCTGCCGGGTCAGCTGATTCCGGTGGCCGGCCGCTCGGGCATCGCCACGATCCAGGCATCGCTGGTGAACATGCGCGACGGCAACTTCATCTCGGCGCACGACTTCCTGATTGCTTCGCGCATCGCCGAAGTCGTGTGCGGCGGTGACGTCGAGGCCGGATCGCTGGTCAGCGAAGAGTGGCTGCTGGCGCTGGAACGCAAGGCATTCATCGAGCTGCTGGGTACGGGCAAGACGCAGGAGCGCATCATGGGCATGCTGCAGACTGGCAAGCCGGTGCGCAACTAATCCCGCCAACGAGGAACCGACATCATGAAACAACTGCAAGACGCCTACATCGTTGCGGCTACCCGTTCGCCGATCGGCAAGGCCCCCAAGGGCGCGTTCAAGAACACCCGTCCCGATGATCTGCTGGCCACGATCCTGAAGGCCGCCGTGGCCCAGGTGCCGAGCCTGGACCCGGCGCTGATCGAGGACGCGATCGTTGGCTGCGCGATTCCCGAAGCCCAGCAGGGTCTGAACGTGGCGCGTATCGGCGCGCTGCTGTCTGGCCTGCCTAACACGGTAGGTGGCATCACCGTGAACCGCTTCTGCGCCTCGGGCCTGTCGGCGGTGGCGATGGCCGCCGACCGCATCCGCGTGGGCGAGTCCGATGTGATGATCGCCGCCGGCGTGGAATCGATGAGCATGGTGCCGATGATGGGCAACTCGCCGTCGATGTCGCCGTCGATCTTCGAGCGCGACGAGAACGTGGGCATTGCCTACGGCATGGGCCTGACCGCCGAGAAGGTGGCCACGCAGTGGAAGGTGAGCCGCGAAGATCAGGACGCGTTCTCGCTGGCATCGCACCAGAAGGCCATCGCCGCGCAGCAGGCTGGCGAATTCAAGGACGAGATTACCCCAATCGAGGTAGTCGAGAAATTTCCGGACCTCGCCACTGGCCAGGTCAGCGTCAAGACGCGTACTATCGCGCTGGATGAAGGTCCGCGTCCCGATACGTCGGTGGAAGGGCTGGGCAAGCTGCGCCCGGTGTTCGCCAACAAGGGCAGCGTGACGGCCGGCAACAGCTCGCAGACGTCGGACGGCGCCGGTGCGCTGATCCTGGTTTCGGAAAAGATCCTCAAGCAGTTCAACCTGGTGCCGCTGGCCCGCTTCGTATCGTTCGCGGTGCGTGGCGTGCCGCCGGAGATCATGGGGATCGGCCCGAAGGCCGCGATTCCTGCCGCGCTGAAGGCTGGCGGCCTGACGCAGGACCAGATCGAATGGATCGAGCTGAACGAAGCGTTTGCCGCGCAGTCGCTGGCGGTGATGCGTGACCTGGAACTCGATCCGGCCCGTGTGAACCGCATGGGCGGCGCCATTGCGCTGGGCCACCCGCTCGGCGCGACCGGTGCGATCCGCTCGGCCACCGTGGTGCACGCGCTGCGTCGCCACAACCTCAAGTACGGCATGGTCACCATGTGCGTGGGCACGGGCATGGGCGCCGCCGGAATCTTCGAGCGCGTCTAAACGCGCCGCTGGGACAGTCCTTGGGGAAGGGCTGTCCCAACCTTCGATCAGATGAAGAAATGTATGGACACGAAGATGCCAACACGTTGACGCACTGACACGGAGGAGAACAAAAACATGCAGGAGACCGCCATTCTGGCCGACGCGGCGTGCGATATGCCGCGCGCGATGATGGACGCGCTGGGCGTCCGCACCATTCCATTCCGTATTCGCGCTGGCGACCGCTTTGTCGTCGATACGCGCGACGAGGCCGCGTTGCCGGACCTCTATCAGCAATATCTGGTCGGCAAGCAGGACCACTACGCCGAATCGATTCCGCTGCTCGAACGCGAACTCGAAGACCATCTGCTCAAGAACGTGGTGGCCGGTTGCGACCGCGCCATTCTGCTGACGATCGCCAGCAGCCGCAGCAAGCTCTATTCGAATGCCACGGGTGCCGTGGTGGGCACCGTCGCACGCAGCTTCAAGCTGCGCAAGGACGCAGGGCGCAGCGGCCTGTTCGATCTGACCGTGATCGATACCGGCGCAATCGGGCCGGGCCAGGCGCTGATTGTGCGTGAAGCCGCGCGAATGCTTGCCGATGGCGCAAAGGCCGCGGACGTGGTCGACGCGGTGGAAAACCGCCTGCGCGACGCGGCCCATATGTTCCTGATCCCCGACGAGTTGCTGTACATGTACACGCGCGCGAAGCTAAAGGGCGAGAACAGCATCACGTGGAGCCGCTACATGCTGGGCAGCGCGTTCAATATCCGCCCCGTGATCCGCATGCATCAAGGTCAGACCGAAGCCATTGCCAAGGCGCGCGGCGCCGAGGACGGCGTGCGCCGCCTGCTGGGCCATGTGGAAGCCTGCATCCGCGCGAAGTGCCTGATGACGCCGGCTGTGGCCGCTGCCTATGCGGGTGACATGGATGAAGTGGAATCGTGGCCGGCCTGGCAATCGCTGGCCAAGACCGCGGACAAATATGACGTGACGCTGATGCTGGCGCCGATGAGCCTGACCGTGGCGCTCAACGTGGGCGCGGGCGCGTTTGGCCTGAGTTACCTTTCCGACATGCCGCCACCGTTTGTGTGAGCGGCGACTTTGCATCACGACCGAGACGAGGAAGACATGAGCATTGCCACCCGCATCGACCAGGGCATTCTGACCATTGGTTTCGATCGCATCGAGAAGAAGAACGCCATCACCGCCGCCATGTACCAGAGCATGGCCGATGCGCTGCGTGCCGCCGAGACCGACAACGCCGTGCGCGTGATCGTGATCGAAGGCAAGCCCGAGATCTTCACGGCCGGCAACGACCTCGAAGACTTCATGAAGCGCCCGCCGACGCAAGGCAGCGATGGCGCGCAGCCGCCGGTGTTCCAGTTCCTGCACGCCATCAGCCACGCCAGCAAGCCCGTTGTGGCGTCGGTCAGCGGCGCGGCAGTGGGCATTGGCACCACGCTGCTGCTGCACTGCGACCTGGTCTACGCGTCGGACACCGCCAAGCTGTCGCTGCCGTTCGCGCAACTGGGCCTGTGCCCGGAGGCCGCATCGAGCCTGCTGCTGCCGCGCCTGGCCGGTTACCAGCGCGCCGCCGAGAAGCTGCTGCTGGGCGAGGCATTCAGCGCGCAGGAGGCGTTTGCGATCGGTCTGGTGACGAAGGTGCTGCCGGTAGCCGAGCTGTCGGACTACGTGCGCCAGCAGGCCGCCAAGCTGGCGGCGCTGCCCGCGTCGTCACTGCGCGAGACCAAGCGGTTGATGAAGGGAGACGATGTCGCGGCCGTGGAGAAGAAAATGGCCGAGGAAGGCGAAGTGTTCCGGCGCATGCTGGTGGCACCCGAAGCCAAGGAGGCATTCACGGCGTTCTTCGAAAAGCGCAAGCCGGATTTCTCGAAGTTCGACTGAAGGATCAACGCTAACGCTTGTTTGTTCCCCTCTCCCGTCTTACGGGAGAGGGGCCGGGGGAGAGGGCCGGGAGTCCGATCAACGACACGTCGAATGTCGCGTCGGAACCGCCTTGCCCTAACCCCTCTCCCGCAGGCGGGAGAAGGGAATCAACCTCCAAATCAGGCCGGCAGCACCCTCGGTTGCCGGCTTTCATCCGTGGCTACGTACGTCAGCGTGGCCTCCGTCACCTTGACGATCTCGTGGCTGTGGCGCATCCGTTGCGCATATACCTCGACGGACACCGTGATCGAGGTGCGTCCCGTTTTGACGATATCGGCGTAGAAGCTGACCAGATCGCCCACGAATACAGGGTGCTTGAACAGGAACGAGTTCACAGCCACCGTGGCCACGCGGCCCTGGGCGCGCTCCACTGCCGGAATCGATCCGGCGATATCCACCTGGGCCATGATCCAGCCGCCGAACACGTCGCCGTGCACGTTGGCGTCGGCGGGCATCGGTACCACGCGCAGGGCCGGGTTCTTGCCGGCGGGCAGTTCGGAGATGGGGGCGGAAGTGGACATGTCGGCGATGGATGAGAGCGGGAAATACGGGGAATTCATAAGGCGATGAGGCGGTGGCCTGCCGGACCCGTCGATCTCTGCGACAATCGCGGCATTGGCACGAATTCTAACGTATGCGCCGCTATTCCACGACCGCCGAGCCCGCCCCCGCCGAGCCGGCCAATTCCCTATTCAAAGGCGCTGGCGCGCCGCGCAGCGACTGGCAGACCGTCCGCAACCTGCTGCCCTATGTCTGGCACTACAAGTGGCGCGTGATGCTGGCGCTGACCTGCCTGGTGGCCGCCAAGGTGGCCAACCTGGGTGTGCCGGTGCTGATGAAGAAGCTTGTCGACAGCATGGACCTCAAGGCCGGCGACCCCACCGCGCTGCTGGTGGTGCCGGTGGGCCTGATCGTCGCGTATGGGCTGCTGCGGCTCTCGGGTTCATTGTTCACCGAGTTGCGGGAAATTCTCTTTTCCAAGGTGACGCAGAGCGCGGTGCGGGAAATTGCGCTGCAGGTGTTCCGCCATCTGCATGCGTTGTCGCTGCGCTTTCACCTGGAGCGGCAGACCGGTGGCATGAGCCGCGACATCGAGCGCGGCACTCGCGGCATCCAGTCGCTGATCTCGTACTCGCTGTACAGCATCCTGCCCACGCTGGTGGAGATGTCGCTGGTCGTCGGCTTCTTCTTCCTGCACTACGACATCTGGTTCGCGGCGATCACGCTGTGCGCGCTGGTCGGCTACATCGTGTTCACGATCGTCGTGACCGAGTGGCGCACGCATTTCCGGCGCAAGATGAACGAGCTGGATTCGCGCGCCAACCAGAAGGCCATTGATTCGCTGCTGAACTTCGAGACGGTCAAGTACTTTGGCAACGAGGAATACGAGGCGCGCCGCTACGACGAGAACCTGCGCACGTACCGCGCCGCGGCGATCCGCTCGCAGAATTCGCTGTCGTTCCTGAACTTCGGCCAGCAGGCCATTATCGCCACGGGCCTGATCCTGATTCTGTGGCGCGCCACGGTGGGCGTGGCGGCGGGCAAGCTTACGCTGGGCGATCTGGTGCTGGTCAACACGCTGATGATCCAGCTCTACATTCCGCTGAACTTCCTTGGCGTGATCTACCGCGAGATCAAGCAGGCCACCACCGACATGGACCGCATGTTCGTGTTGCTCGGCACCAACCAGGAAGTGGCCGACTCGGCCGATGCGCCGGCGCTGCGCGTGAACGGTGCGGAGGTTCGCTTCCGCCATGTCGGCTTTGGCTACGAATCGAACCGCGTGATTCTGCAAGACGTCGATTTCACGATCGCGGCAGGCAGCACAACGGCCGTGGTCGGCCACAGCGGCTCCGGCAAGTCCACGCTGGCCCGGCTGCTGTTCCGGTTTTATGACGCGACGCAGGGCGGCATCGAGGTGGATGGGCACGACATTCGTGCCGTACGCCAATCCACGCTGCGTGCGTCCATCGGCATCGTGCCGCAGGACACGGTGCTGTTCAACGACAGCATCTACTACAACATCGCCTATGGCCGGCCCGATGCAACGCGGGAAGAGGTCATTGCCGCCGCGCGGGCGGCACAGATCGACCATTTCATCAGCGAGCTGCCGCAGGGCTACGACACGCCGGTAGGCGAACGCGGCCTGAAGCTGTCTGGCGGCGAGAAACAGCGCGTAGCCATCGCGCGTACGCTGCTCAAGAACCCGCCGATCCTGGTATTCGACGAAGCCACCTCGGCGCTGGACTCGCGCACCGAGCAGGCGATCCAGGCAGAATTGATGCGGCTGGCCCAGAACCGCACCACGCTGTTGATCGCGCACCGCCTGTCGACGGTGGTCCATGCCGACCAGATCCTGGTGATGGATCACGGCCGAATCATCGAGCGCGGCACCCATGCCGACCTGATGCGCGCGAACGGCCGTTATGCCGAGATGTGGCAGATCCAGGCGCGCAACGCCGCGAAGGGATCGCCCGACGCTGATGCGCGCGATATCGAGGTCGGCGACGCAACCCAGGACGCCTGACGATTGTCGACAATCACTGCCGGCAACGCATGCCGACAGTGGGCCGCGCACAATCATGGACCGTCAATGCACCGCGCTCACGCCTTTTGGCGGTGCATGACGATGCGGTGAAAAGCTGGCACGTCCCTTGCGAAAAGTCCTCTCCAGAGAGATCAACAACTGGAGAAGGTCAATGCCGCAATCCCCCGTGCGCCGTCATCTGCTGAAGCTGTGCACTGCATTGGGCACCATCACGGTGCTGTCGACACTCTGCGCAGGCACCGCGCAGGCGCAGGCCACCACCAAGGTCCGCTTCCAGCTCGACTGGCGTTTCGAAGGGCCGTCCGCGCTGTTCCTGCTTGGCGAGCAGAAGGGCTACTACAAGGCCGAGAAGCTCGACGTGGCGATCGACGCCGGCAACGGATCGGGCAACGTGGTGAACCGCGTGGCATCGGGCACGTACGACATGGGCTTTGCCGACCTGGCGTCGGTGATGGAGTTCTACGGCAATAATCCCGACGCGAAGAACCGGCCCGTCGCCGTGATGATGGTCTACAACAACACGCCCGCCGCCGTGCTGGCGCTGAAGAAGTCGGGCATCAAGTCGCCGAAGGACCTGGCCGGCAAGAAGCTCGGCGCCCCGGTGTTCGACGCCGGCCGCCGCGCGTTCCCGATCTTTGCCAAGGCCAACGGCCTGCAGGCCGCGTCGTTCAACTGGCAGGCGATGGACCCCACGCTGCGCGAGACCATGCTCACGCGCGGGGACCTGGATGCCATCACCGGTTTTTCGTTCACGTCGATCCTGAACCTGAACGCGCGTGGCGTGAAGGATGAAGACATCGTCGTGCTGCCGTATCCGCAGTACGGCGTGAAGCTCTACGGCAACGCGATCATCGCCTCGGAGCAGTTCCTGAAAAGCAATCCCGAGGCCGTGAAAGCCTTCCTGCGCGCGTTTGCCAAGTCGGCCAAGGATGTGATCGCGCATCCGGAAGAAGGCATCAAGGCCGTGAAGGCACGCGACGGCATCATCGACGAGAAGCTGGAAGTCCGTCGCCTGAAGATCGCGCTGGATAGCGTGGTGAAGTCGCCCGATGCCAAGGCCGAAGGCTTTGGCCGGGTCAACAAGCCGCGTCTGTCGCTGATGGCTTCGCAGGTGGCCGACGCCTTTGCCACCAAGGGCCGTATCAACCCCGATGCACTGTGGACCGATGCCTACCTTCCGTCGGCCGCCGAGCTGGACGTGTTGCGATGATGGCGCGCGAAGCCCCGATGCCCGCCTCGGGCGGTGCGCTCATGGAAGGCCCGGGCGCCGGGCCATTCGTCGACTTCAACCGCGTCTGGCTCGCCTATGACGACGAACTGGCACGGCGCCGGGAATTCGCCGTCGAGGACATCTCGTTGCAGGCGGCCCAAGGCGAGTTCATCGCCATCGTCGGCCCATCGGGCTGCGGCAAATCGACGTTCATGAAGCTGGCCACCGGCCTGCGCCCGGCCACACGCGGCGTGGTCACGATCAACGGTGCCAAAGTCACAGGTCCGCTGCAGCAGGTAGGCATGGCGTTTCAGGCGCCGACGTTGCTGCCGTGGCGTACCACGCTTGCCAACGTGATGCTGCCGCTGGAGATCGTCGAGCCTTACCGTTCGACGATGCGCAGGAAGCGCGCGGAGTACGAGGAGCGCGCGCGTGCTCTGCTGAAGACCGTGGGGTTGTCGGGCTACGAAGACAAGTACCCGTGGCAACTGTCGGGCGGCATGCAGCAGCGCGCGTCGATCTGCCGGGCATTGATCCATGAGCCGCGCATGCTCCTGCTCGACGAACCGTTCGGCGCACTGGATGCGTTCACGCGCGAAGAACTCTGGTGCGTGCTGCGCGACCTGTGGCAGGCGCAGCGCTTCAACGTGATCCTGGTCACTCACGATCTGCGCGAGGCCGTGTTCCTGGCCGATACCGTCTACGTGATGAGCGCGCGGCCCGGCCGCATCCTGCTGCGCCGCGAAGTCGACCTGCCGCGGCCGCGCCCGCTGGAAGTCACCTACACCGAACCCTTTGCCGAACGCGTGCACGAACTGCGCGAGAAGATCGGCCACGTCAGGCAGCATTGAAAATGGCAACGATGTCCTCTCTCCAGGCGAAGCGCGTGCAGCGCGTCGCCCCCTGGGTTCTGCTGGGTGCGTTCCTGCTGCTGTGGCAGGGCGCTTGCCTGGTGTTCGATGTCTCGGACTTCATCCTGCCAAGCCCATCGGCGATCGTCACGTCGCTGGCGGAATACAGCGGCGTGATTGCCGGACATGCGTGGCGCACGTTCTGGACCACGATGGTCGGCTTCGGCCTGGCCATACTGGTCGGGGTGGTGCTCGGCATGCTGATGGGTTCGTCACGGCTCGCCTACGCTGCCACCTATCCGCTGATGACCGCGTTCAACGCGCTGCCCAAGGCCGCGTTCGTGCCGATCCTGGTGGTGTGGTTCGGCCTGGGCGCCGGCCCTGCCATCCTGACGGCGTTCCTGATCTCGTTCTTCCCGATCATGGTCAACATCGCCACGGGACTGGCCACCCTCGAACCGGAACTGGAGGATGTATTGCGCGTGCTCGGCGCCAAGCGCCGCGACGTCCTGCTCAAGGTGGGCCTGCCGCGCGCGATGCCGTTCTTCTTCGCATCGCTGAAGGTGGCGATCACGCTCGCGTTCGTCGGCACCACGGTATCGGAGATGAACGCCGCCAACGAAGGGATTGGCTACCTGCTGGTATCGGCTGGGTCGGCAATGAAGATGCCACTGGCATTTGCCGGGCTGGTCGTCATCGCCGTGATGGCGATGGGCATGTACGAACTGTTCGCCATACTGGAGCGGCGCATGACCGGCTGGGCGCACCGCGGCTGAACCGTCGGAGAAACGCCCGGCGCGGCAGCGTCATGCGTAGCCCAGCGGCAGCGCGGTGGTGTACTTGATCTGCTCCATCGCAAAGCTGGAACTCACGTCGGCCAGCTCCGCGCCCTGGATCAGCCGCTTGTACACGGCGTCATAGGCGGCGATATCGGGTACCACCACGCGCAGCAGATAGTCGGTATCGCCCGCCATGCGGTAAAACTCGGTCACCTCGGGAATCGACGCCACGAGATCGTGGAACGTTTTCAGCCACTTCACGTTGTGTTGGCTGGTGCGGATCGAAACGAAGACGGTGACGCCCACGTTGAGTTTGGCGGCGTCCAGCAGCGCCACGCGCTTGCGGATGACGCCGGCTTCCTCCAGCTTCTGAACACGCCGCCAGCAGGGCGTGGAAGTCAGCCCGACACGCTCGCCGATTTCGGCGACGGGCACGGAAGCATCTTCCTGAAGGATATTCAGGATCTGGCGGTCATAGCGGTCCATTGCATTCACGTAGGGAAGGGGGTGGAACGGTGCCAGTGACCGGCCACCTCCGCGTGGCCGGATTCAGCTGACGATGGTATCCACCAGCAGATTGACGCCGGTGGAAATGCGGTCCTGCTCCACACCGTAGATATGAAGCGACACGGCTACGGTGTTGCTGTCGTTGCCCAGGGCGTGGATATGCTGCAGGCCGGCGGGCACGCTGAACGTGTCTCCGACTTCGCGCGTCACGGCACCCACCTGCGTGGCCGTGCGGTTTTCCGGGTTCCAGCGGTAGTGGCGCTCGGACAGCGTGCCGCGCAGCACGCGGTAGGCGCACCAGGTGCGATGGCCGTGCACCGGGCTGTGCTGACCGGGGCGCCAGACGAGCACCATCACGGAAAAGCGCTCGTACGGATCGGCATGCACCAGATGGCGCGTGTAGTTGTCGGGGCTGCCTTCGAGCGCGCCGGGCGGCAGGCTGGCCAGCAGCGTATCGACGTCGGGCAGGCTCGCCGCCACGTGAGCGGCCACCATGCGGGCGCTTTGGGCCAGCGAGGCTCCCATCCCGGAAGCCAGCAGGGACAGGGGGGAGTCGGACGACGTCTGGGGGGCTGTTGCGGCTGACATGGCTGGCTCGTTCTTGTTGAAGTGCAATAGCGTTCATCTTAAGAGCGGCTCCGGAGCACCAGCATGCAATATATCGTCCAAAATTAGCCGTAATGGTAATCCTGTTCTAATGAAATGCAAGAATACGGAAAATAATTGTTCGCGCGCCAAGCCCGGCACGAGCAGGCGATAATCCGCGGCATGGAAATCAAATGGCTTGAAGATTTTGTCAGCCTGGCCGAGACGCACAGCTTCTCGCGCTCGGCGGAGCTGCGGCATGTCACGCAGCCGGCGTTCTCGCGGCGGATCCAGTCGCTGGAGGCGTGGGTGGGCACCGAACTGATCGACCGGTCGAGCTATCCCACCAGCCTGACCGCGGCGGGCAAGGTGTTTTACGAACAGGCGCTGGCGATGCTGGCGCAGGTCAGCGAAACGCGCGCACTGATGCGCGGCCAGCGCTCGGCCAACGCGCAGGTACTGGAATTCGCCGTGCCGCACACGTTGTCGTTGACGTTCTTCCCCGAATGGCTCAAGGCCGTGGAGCGCAAGCTGGGCACATTGCCCTGCCGGCTGCGCGCATTGAACGTGCATGACGCGGTGCTGATGCTGGTGGAGGGCGGGTGCGACCTCGTCATGGTCTATCACCACCCGCGCCAGGCTATCCAGCTCGATCCGGCCCACTACGACATGCTGGTGCTCGGCACCGAGCGGCTGTCGCCGTTCAGCGTGCCCGACGCCACGGGCCGGCCGCTGTTCCGATTGCCGGGCACCGACAAGAAGCCGGTGCCATTCCTGAGTTACACGCCCAATGCGTTCCTGGGCCGCATGGTTGACATGCTGCTGGCCGAGTCCGGCGATACGCTCAAGCTGGACAAATGCTACGAGACCGATATGGCCGAGGCGCTCAAGGTCATGGCGCTGGCCGGTCACGGCATGGCCTTCCTGCCCGAAAGCACGGTGCGCGAGGACGTGGCCGCCGGCCGCCTGGTACGGGCCGAGGCCGCGCGCGGGCTGCCGCAATCGATCGATATGGAAATCCGGCTGTATCGCGAACGGCCGGCGGATAACGGTGATCGGCGCGTCGGGCCGGCACGCCGCAAGCGCCAGCTGGTGGACAAGGTCTGGGCCGCGCTGCAGGTCCCGGCGGAGGCGCCCACGGCTGGCGCCTGACGCCAGCAGGAGGGCGGGTGAAGGTTATGCAAGACTTGCATAACGAGTCTGGGGCGGATGAGCAATCGGCATTGGATCGGTTTGGGGTGGCGCCGATATGCTCCGTGTCACCTTCACTCGGAACCCAACGATGTCTTCCGCAGCACCGACGCAAAACGTCTCCAATGCTCATACCCTGCCTTCGTACCTGAACGCCGACAATCTCGGCCCGTGGGGCATCTATCTGCAGCAAGTCGACCGTGTCACGCCCTACCTGGGTTCGCTGGCACGCTGGGTGGAAACCTTGAAGCGCCCGAAGCGCGCGCTGGTCGTCGACGTACCCATTGAAATGGACAACGGCACCATCGCCCACTTCGAGGGCTACCGGGTGCAGCACAACCTGTCGCGCGGCCCGGGCAAGGGCGGCGTGCGTTTCCACCAGGACGTGACGCTGTCCGAGGTGATGGCGCTGTCCGCATGGATGTCGGTGAAGAACGCGGCCGTGAACGTGCCGTACGGCGGTGCCAAGGGCGGTATCCGCGTGGATCCGCGCACGCTGTCGAACGGTGAGCTGGAACGCCTGACGCGTCGCTACACCAGCGAAATCAACATCATCATCGGACCGAGCAAGGACATCCCGGCACCGGACGTGAACACCAACGCCCAGGTCATGGCCTGGATGATGGATACGTACTCGATGAATTCGGGCAGCACGTCCACCGGCGTGGTGACCGGCAAGCCGATCTCGCTGGGTGGCTCGCTGGGCCGTCATGAAGCCACCGGCCGCGGCGTGTTTGTCGTCGGTTCGGAAGCCGCCCGCAACCTGGGGATGGACATCAAGGGTGCGCGCGTGGCCGTGCAGGGCTTCGGCAACGTTGGCGCCGTGGCCGCCAAGCTGTTCCATGAGGCTGGCGCCAAGGTGGTGGCCGTGCAGGATCACCGCACCACGCTGTACAACCCGGCTGGCCTGGACGTGCCGGCAATGATGGAATACGCGTCGCACAGCGGCACGATCGACGGCTTCAAGGGCGAGGTTCTGCGCGTCGAGCAGTTCTGGGAAGTCGACTGCGACATCCTGATCCCGGCCGCGCTGGAAGGCCAGATCACGGCTGAGAACGCGCCGAAGATCACGGCAAAGCTGGTGATCGAGGGCGCCAACGGCCCGACCACGCCGCAGGCCGACGACATCCTGCGCGAGCGCAATATCCTGGTCTGCGCGGACGTGATTGCCAACGCCGGCGGCGTGACCGTGTCCTACTTCGAATGGGTGCAGGACTTCTCGAGCTTCTTCTGGACCGAAGAGGAAATCAACGAGCGCCTGGTACGGATCATGCAAGAAGCCTTCCGGGCGATCTGGCAGGTTGCCCAGGACAACAAGGTCACGCTGCGTACGGCGGCGTTCATCGTCGCGTGCTCGCGGATTCTGCAGGCGCGCGAAATGCGCGGTCTGTATCCATGATGCAGGCGGGTCAGGGAACGGGGGATTGGAGCTGCTGCGATGCAGCAATTTCACCCGCTCTCATGATTCACTGAAAAGCGGCGACCGGATTTGTTCCGGTCGCCGCTTTTTCGTTGACGGGGCTTTGCGGGGGACTAGCAAGCTGGCCTTTGCAGTCGTGTCTCATTTTGGCGCATTGCGGCGAAACCATGCCTGAAATGGCACCACTTAGGGGAAAAACCCGTTGTCTTGGGTGACGAGCTAAGCAATACTGTTTCGCCGGTGCGACTGTCTGTTACAGTCGCGCCTTTCTCTCTTCATGGTCAAGGAGATGTTATGAATGTTGCCAAGTTGGCCGGCCTGATGATTGCGGCAGGCATGCTGTGCGCAAGCGCACAGGCAGCCGAGCCGCTGACGGGTACGCTGCAGAAGATCAAGGATACGGGTGTCATCACGCTGGGTGTGCGGGACTCTTCGATTCCGTTCAACTACAACCTGGGCGGTGTGCGCCAGGTAGGCTATTCCTACGATATCAACATGAAAATCGTGGAAGCCATCAAGGACCAGCTGAAGCTGCCGAACCTGCAGGTCAAGGAAATCCCGATCACCTCGCAGAACCGCATCACGCTGCTGCAGAACGGCACGATTGACATCGAGTGCGGCTCGACGACGAACAACCTCGAGCGCCAGAAGCAGGCATCGTTCACCACCAGCATCTTCATCATCGGCACGCGCATCATGGTGAAGAAGGACGGCGGCATCAAGGATTGGGCCGACCTGAAGGGCAAGAACGTGGTGACGACGGCCGGTACGACGTCCGAGCGTCTGCTGCGCAAGATGAATGATGACCAGAAGCTGGGCATCAACATCATCAGCACCAAGGACCACGGCCAGTCGTTCCTGACGCTGGAATCGGGTCGTGCCGTGGCGTTCATGATGGACGACGCGCTGCTCTACGGCGAACGCGCCAAGGCCAAGAACCCGAACGACTGGATCGTGGTGGGCAAGCCGCAATCGCGTGAATCGTATGGTTGCATGATCCGCAAGGACGACGCACCGTTCAAGAAGCTGTCGGACCACGTGATCACCGGCCTGATGAAGGACGGCTCGATCAACACGATGTACGCGAAGTGGTTCCAGCAACCGGTACCGCCGAAGGGCCTGAACCTGGACTTCCCGCTGTCCGAAGACATGAAGACGCTCTTCAAGAACCCGAACGACAAGGCACTCGACTGATCTGCGCGATTGGAGCAGTGCGAAACGGAAGGAGCAGTCCTTCCGTTTCTTTTTGAGGACGCAACATGGATTACATCTTTCACTGGGGAGTGTTCCTCGAACAGGCCGCCTCCAACGAGACGTACCTGGACTGGATGATTTCCGGTCTCAAGGTCACGATCGCGCTGGGCCTGTCTTCGTGGATCATCGCCCTCATCATCGGCTCCGTGCTGGGTGTGCTGCGCACCGTGCCGAACAAGTGGCTGTCGGGATTCGCGGCCACCTACGTTGAAATTTTCCGGAACATTCCGCTGCTGGTGCAGCTGTTCATCTGGTACTTCGTCGGCCCCGAGCTGCTGCCCGGCGGCGAAGCCATCAAGCAGATGAACCCGTTCACCCAGCAGTTCCTTGCCGCCATGCTCTGCCTGGGCACGTTTACCGCTGCCCGGGTTTGCGAACAGGTGCGCTCGGGTATCAATTCGCTGCCGCGCGGTCAGAAGAACGCCGGCCTGGCAATGGGTTTCACACTGGCGCAGACGTATCGCCACGTGCTGCTGCCGATGGCGTTCCGCGTCATCGTGCCGCCGATCACGTCCGAGTTTCTGAACATCTTCAAGAACTCTGCCGTGGCGTCGACGATCGGTCTGCTGGAACTTGCCGCGCAGGGCCGCCAGCTGGTGGACTACACCGCGCGCCCGTATGAGTCGTTCATCGCGGTCACGGTGCTGTACGCCCTCATCAACTTCACGGTGATGTTCCTGATGCGCTGGGTGGAACGCCGTACCCGCGTGCCGGGCTTCATCGGCGGCAAGTAAGGAGCTGGAACATGGCATACGAATTCGATTTCAGCTCGATCAACGCATCGACGATCCACGTGCTCGGCGAGGGCATGATGGTGTCGCTCAAGATCACCGTGACCGCGGTGATCGTCGGCATCGTCTGGGGCACCATCCTCGCGATGATGCGCCTGTCGTCGAGCAAGGCGCTGAACTGGTTTGCGCAGGGGTACGTGACGCTCTTCCGGTCCATCCCGCTGGTGATGGTGCTGTTGTGGTTCTTCCTGATCATCCCGCAGTTGCTGCAGAAGGTGTTCAACCTGAATGCGGCATCGGACTTGCGCATGACATCCGCGCTGATCGCGTTCTCGCTGTTCGAGGCCGCGTATTACTCGGAAATCATCCGCGCCGGTATCCAGAGCGTGTCGCGCGGACAGATGTTCGCCGCGCAGGCGCTGGGCATGACCTATGGCCAGACCATGCGCCTGGTGGTGCTGCCGCAGGCGTTCCGCAACATGGTGCCGCTGCTGCTGACGCAGGGCATCATCCTGTTCCAGGATACGTCGCTGGTCTACGTGAGTGCGCTGGCGGACTTCTTCGGCCAGGCCTACGGCATTGGCGAGCGTGACGGCCGTATCGTCGAGATGTTGCTGTTCGCCGGTCTTGTGTACTTCATCATTTGTTTCTCCGCTTCGCTGCTGGTCAAGCGTTATCAGAAAAAGGTGGCCGTATGATCGAGATTAATAACGTTTCCAAGTGGTACGGCTCCTTCCAGGTGCTGACCGACTGCACGACCCAGGTCGCAAAGGGTGAAGTGGTGGTGGTGTGCGGTCCGTCGGGTTCGGGCAAGTCGACGCTGATCAAGACCGTGAACGCGCTGGAGCCGTTCCAGAAGGGCGACATCCTGGTCGACGGCACGTCGGTGGGCAATCCGAAGACCAACCTGCCCAAGCTGCGTTCGCGCGTGGGCATGGTGTTCCAGAACTTCGAACTGTTTCCGCACCTGTCGATCACCGAGAACCTGACCATCGCGCAGATGAAGGTGCTGGGCCGCTCGAAGGAAGAAGCCACGGCCAAGGGCCTGAAGTACCTGGAGCGCGTGGGCCTGAAGAGCCAGGCTGCCAAGTATCCGGGCCAGCTGTCGGGCGGTCAGCAGCAGCGCGTGGCAATCGCCCGTGCGCTGTCGATGGATCCGATCTGCATGCTGTTCGATGAGCCGACGTCGGCGCTTGACCCGGAAATGGTCAACGAAGTGCTGGACGTGATGGTGCAGCTGGCGCAGGAAGGCATGACCATGATGTGCGTGACCCACGAAATGGGTTTCGCCCGCAAGGTGGCCAACCGCGTGATTTTCATGGACGCCGGCAAGATCGTCGAGGATTGCGCGAAGGAAGAATTCTTCGGCAACATCGACGCCCGCTCGGAGCGCGCTCGCCAGTTCCTGTCGAAGATCCTGCATCACTGAAAGAAGCGGGTGGTTTGTTTCTCTCTCCTGCTGGGCGGGAGGGGGATGGCGGGGGGGCTATCCGAGGCTGCCGTGCTGGATCAAACCGGCAGCTTCGCTCCACTTGGTGCCTTGCTAGACCACCCCTCTCTCCCACTCTCTCCCCATGAGGGGAGAGAGAGCCAGGACACTACCTCCTGAGCACGCTTGGGCGTGACTCGCGGCGTTGGCCGTTAAACAACCGGCAGCGCATCAGGCGCATCAGGCGCGTCAGGGCTGTCAGGCCCGATTCGGGCACTCCCCATTTTCTGCTAGGTACAAGCCGTATTGGCCGCGTTCTTCGCCTGCACCTCGGGCGGAATCGGCACGGTCCATGTCATGGTCGGCTTGCCGTTCTCGAACATCATCAGCTCTCCCGGCGCGAACTGCGTCCAGGTCTCGTTGTCGGTCAGCGGCGCCGTGGTAATCACGGCCACGCGATCGTCGGGCGTGGTGACCTGCGCGAAATCGATCGACAGGTCCGCATCGATCAGATGTGCCTTGGAGAACGGCCACTGCCGCACGATGTAGTACAGCCGTGTGGAGCAGTGCGCGAACAGCGCCTGGCCGTTGCAGAGCAGAAAGTTGAAAACGCCGTGCAGCGTGATGTCGCGCGTGATGTCGGCCAGCGCATGGCCCAGCTCGTTCAGCGGCGGCTGCGACCCCGGAAAGCGCTTGCGCAAGCCCTGCATCAGCGTGCAGAACGCCAGTTCGCTGTCGGTATCGCCCACCGGCTGGTAGACCCCGGACAGGAATGGCGTGAAACCGTGCAGATCGCCGTTATGGGCAAAGATCCAGTGCCGGCCCCACAGTTCGCGCATGAAAGGATGGCAGTTTTCCAGCTGCACCGTGCCTTGCGTGGCCTTGCGGATGTGCGAGATGACGTTTTTCGACTTGATCGGGTAGCGCTTGATCAGGTCAGCCACGGGCGATGTGCCGGCGGACTGGTTGTCGATAAAGAGCCGGCAGGCCTTGTCCTCGAAGAAAGCCACGCCGAAACCGTCGGCGTGATGGTCGGTCACGCCGCCGCGGGCGGCAAAGCCGGTAAAGGAAAACGTCACGTCGGTCGGCGTGGCGCAGTTCATGCCTAGCAGCTGGCACATGGCGAGGGCACCGTGCGGCAGGGGGCTGCCGCTTTGCAATAGAATGCGGTCATTATCCTGCGCGCGCCCGGTGCTGCCAAGCCGGGGGAGCGCGCCCCCGCCACCTTGCCCTTCCCAGCCATGAGTCAATACAAAATCGCTGTCATTCCCGGAGACGGAATTGGAACGGAAGTGATGCCGGAAGGCATCCGTGTCATGGATGCCGCCGCGCGCCGCTTTGGCATCGACTTCCAGTGGGACCACTTCGACTTTTCGAGCTACGAATATTACGAGCGCCACGGCAAGATGCTGCCGGACGACTGGTTCGATACGCTGGTCAAGTACGACGCCATCTACTTCGGGGCGGTGGGCTGGCCGCAGAAAATTGCGGATCACGTCTCGCTGTGGGGTTCGCTGCTGCAATTCCGCCGCTCGTTCGATCAGTACGTGAACCTGCGGCCGGTGCGGCTGATGCCGGGCATCAAGAGCCCGCTGGCCGACCGCAACCCCGGCGATATCGACTTCTACGTGGTGCGCGAGAACACCGAGGGCGAGTATTCGAGCATCGGCGGCCGCATGTATCCGAATACGGATCGGGAGATCGTGGTTCAGGAAACGGTCATGAGCCGGCATGGCGTCGACCGCATCCTGAAATTCGCGTTCGAGCTGGCGCAGAAACGGCCGAAGAAGCATCTCACGTCGGCCACCAAGTCCAACGGTATCTCGATCACCATGCCGTACTGGGACGAGCGAGTCGAGGCGATGGCCGCGAATTATCCGGGGCTGAAGGTCGACAAGTACCACATCGATATCCTGACAGCGCACTTCGTGCAGCACCCGGACTGGTTCGACGTGGTGGTGGCCAGCAACCTGTTCGGCGACATCCTGTCCGATCTGGGTCCGGCCTGCACCGGCACGATTGGCGTGGCGCCGTCGGGCAATATCAACCCGGACAAGGTGTATCCGAGCCTGTTCGAACCGGTACACGGCTCGGCGCCCGACATCGCCGGCAAGGGAATTGCAAACCCGATCGGCCAGATCTGGTGCGGTGCCATGATGCTCGAACACCTGGGCCACGCCGATGCCGGCGCCGCCGTGCTGCAGACGATCGAGAAGGTGCTGGCCGCGGGCCCGGGCCATGCGCCCCTGACGCGGGATATCGGCGGAACCGCCTCCACGGCCGACCTCGGCCAGGCTATCGCGGAGGCACTGTGAACTTCCAGGGCTGCCCTCGCACATTGCTGCTTGAAAGCTTCCGAACCGCCGTGGCGGCCGCGGACCCGCTCGAAATCGTGGCGAATTATCTGCCGCCGCCCCACGCGGGCGGGCGGACGCTCGTGGTCGGGGCCGGCAAGGCTGCCGCATCGATGGCGCTGGCCGTCGAGCGCGCCTATCAGGGCAAGGCTGCTCTCGAAGGCGTCGTCGTGACGCGCTACGCGCATGGCCTGCCGACCGAACACATCCGCGTGATCGAGGCTGGCCACCCGGTGCCCGACGAGGCGGGCGAACAGGCCGCGGCCGACATTCTGGCCCAGGTGCAGTCGCTGGGTCCGGACGACCGGCTGATCGTGCTGGTCTCGGGCGGTGGATCGAGCCTGTTGTCACTGCCGGCCGAAGGTATTCCGATGGCCGACCTGAAAGCCACCACGCGCGAATTGCTGCGCTGCGGCGCGCCGATCACGGACATGAACATCGTGCGCAAGCATATCTCGCGCATTCAGGGCGGCCGGCTTGCCCAAGCCAGCCGGGCACCGGTGACGACGCTGATCGTCTCGGACGTGGCGGGCGATGACCCCAGTGCCATCGCGTCCGGCCCGACCGTGCCGGACCCCAGCACCTACGCCGATGCGCTTGCGATCCTGAAGCGCTTTGGCGCCACCGTGCCCGAATCCGTGCAATCGCACCTCGAGCGCGGCGCGCGAGGCGAGATCGGCGAGACGCCAAAGCCCGGCGACGCGCTGTTCGCGCGCGTGGACAATCGCATGATCGCCACGGCCCACGGCAGCCTGGAAGCGGCGGCGGCCCAGTTCCGCCGCCAGGGCATCGAACCGGTGGTGCTGGGCGATACGGTGACCGGCGAGGCGCAGGAGGTTGCGCGCGTCTACGCGGCACTGGTGCGCGAGATTCGCAAGTACAATGCGCCGTTCTCCGCGCCGGTGGCGCTGATCTCGGGCGGTGAATGTACCGTCACATTACCTGGCAGCGGGGCCGACAAGGCGCGCGGTGGCCGCTGCTCGGAATTCCTGCTGTCGCTTGCGATCGAACTGAACGGCGCGGCCAATATTCACGCGATTGCGGCCGACACCGACGGCATCGACGGGTCCGAGGACAACGCCGGCGCGCTGCTGGCGCCCGATACCTTGGCCCGTGCCGAAGCGGCGGGTGTGTCCGCGCGGCAGAAGCTCGATACTCACGATGCGTGGGGCTTTTTCGATGCAGTGGGCGACCTGGTGGTGACCGGGCCTACGCGCACCAATGTGAACGATTACCGCGCCATCCTGATTCTCTAAGTTGTGCTTGTCCCCATGACCCAGAAGCTTACGATTACCCGCCCCGACGATTGGCACCTGCACGTGCGTGACGGCGCCGCGATGTCGGCGGTGCTGCCCGATACCGCTCGCCAGTTCTCGCGCGCGATCATCATGCCGAACCTGAAGCCGCCCGTGACCACGGTGGCCCTGGCCAGCGCGTACCGCGACCGCATCCTGGCCGCGTTGCCGGCTGGCGTCGCGTTCGAGCCGCTGATGACGCTGTACCTGACCGACAACCTGCCGCCCGAGGAAATCGTCGCGGCCAAGGCCAGTGGTTTCGTGCACGCGGTGAAGCTGTACCCGGCCGGCGCCACCACGAACAGCGATGCCGGCGTGACCGACATTCGCCGCTGCGCCCCCACGCTGGAGGCCATGCAGCGGGCAGGTCTGCCGCTGCTGGTGCATGGCGAAGTCACCGATGGCGATATCGATATTTTCGACCGCGAGGCCGTCTTCATCGAGCGCGTGATGAAGCCGCTGCGCCGCGACTTCCCCGAGCTGAAGGTGGTGTTCGAACACATCACCACGCGCGACGCCGCCCAGTACGTGGCCGAAGCGGAAGGCCCGATTGGCGCGACGATCACCGCGCACCACCTGCTGTACAACCGCAATGCAATCTTCACGGGCGGCATTCGTCCGCACTACTATTGCCTGCCCGTGCTCAAGCGCGAAGTTCACCGGGATGCACTGGTCAAGGCGGCCACATCGGGCAGCGAGCGCTTCTTCCTGGGCACGGACAGCGCCCCGCACGCACGCGGTCTGAAGGAGCACGCCTGCGGTTGCGCCGGCTGCTACACGGCGCTGCACGCGATGGAGCTTTATGCCGAGGCATTCGATGCCGCCGGTGCGCTGGACAAGCTCGAAGCCTTCGCCAGCTTCAATGGACCGGCGTTTTACGGCCTGCCGCGCAACACCGGCACGCTGACGCTGACCCGCGAAGACTGGGAGCTGCCGGCCGAACTGCCGTACGGCGAGACCACGCTGGTGCCGCTGCGCGCCGGCGAAACGCTGCGCTGGAAGGCCAGCTGAGGCATTGCTGTCTGACATCGACTGGACGCGGCCGTGGCTCCGGCCATTTGCCGCGTCAGCCCCGGCTTTCACCGGTGGCGATCTGCGCCAGGCGCTCAACGCGAGCGCCGCGCATCTGCGTAACGCCAGGGGTCTGCCGCTGCGGTTCGTGCCGCAGGCCGACCTGCCCGAGGGCGTTGCCTACGAATCCCATATCGACGCCACCGGCCAGGTGCCGACGCGCGACAATCTTCACGATGCATTCAACGCGCTGATCTGGCTCCACTTTCCCGAAACCAAGCGCTTGCTGAACCGGCTTCAGGCCGCGTCCATCGCAAGTGATGGAGTGGGGCAGGTGCGTGGCGGATTACGCGATGCCGCGACGTTGTTCGACGAAAACGCGGTGATCTTCATTAGCGAGGATGCTTCGCTGGCCGATGCGCTGCGCGGATTCGGCTGGCGCGAACTGTTTGTATCGCGTCGTGACGCATGGCATGCCGCGTGTACCGTGCTGCCGTTCGGCCATGCGCTGCTCGAAAAACTGGTGCGCCCCTACAAGTCGGTCACTGCACACGCATGGTGGGTTTGCGCGGCCCCCGATACCCCGATCGATCGGCTGGATGCCCAGTTGGCCAGTTCGCTGGCCGGCGGCGCGGAAGCAGGGCGCCTTGCCGGCGGCCGCAGCTTCTGGCCGTTGCCCGTGATGGGCATCCCCGGCTGGTGTGATGACAACGCCGAACCTGCCTTCTACGACGACGTCGGCGTGTTCCGTTCTGGCCGCCGGACCGCCGCGCAGGGCTGACCGTTATCGGTAACGGTGATAGACTGCGCCCCGCAAAGCAGGCCAGACAATCGCTGCTTGTCCTCGCAAGAGGGCGAGGGGAGGAAAGTCCGGACTCCACAGGGCAGGGTGTTGGCTAACAGCCATCCACGGCAACGTGCGGAATAGGGCCACAGAGACGAGTCTTGCCGCCGGCTTCGGCTGGCGGGAAGGGTGAAACGCGGTAACCTCCACCTGGAGCAATCCCAAATAGGCAGACGATGAGGCGGCCCGCTGAGTCTGCGGGTAGGGAGCTGGAGCCGTCCGGTAACGGCCGGCCTAGAGGAATGGTTGTCACGCGCCGTATGCCTGCAAAGGCATGTGGCGTGCACAGAATCCGGCTTATCGGCCTGTCTTTGCTTCTTCGGATATGAAAACGCCCGGCATCGCGCCGGGCGTTTTGTTTTGCGGCATCGTACTCAGGCGGGCAGCCGCCTGGCCGATCAGCCTTCGACGATCTCGCTGGTGTGCGTGATCTCGGCCGTCTTGGCCAGCATGATCGACGCCGAGCAGTACTTTTCATGCGACAGCTCGATGGCGCGCTCCACCTTGGCGGGGTCGAGGCCCTTGCCGGTCACCGTGAAGTGGAAGTTGATCTTGGTGAAGACCTTCGGGTCGCTGTCCGCGCGCTCGGCTTCGAGCTTGACCGAGCATCCACGGATGTCCTGGCGGCCTCGCTTGAGGATCAGCACCACGTCATAGGCCGTGCAGCCGCCGGTGCCCAGCAGCACCATCTCCATCGGACGCGGCGCAAGGTTGTTGCCGCCGCCATCCGGGGCGCCGTCCATTGCCACAAGGTGTCCGCTACCGGTCTGGGCGATGAAGCTCATGCCCTCCGGGCCGGACCATGTCACTTTGCATTCCATTTTTTTCGTTCCTCGGTTTTTGATGGTGTTTTTCGCTCACGCCAGCGCGATCACGCGTCTTGCATTCCGCGAGTATATGGCAACCGCGCCGGACGCTCCGGATGCGGGATTACCCCTAAAAATCCGAAGGATTCCTCTAGTGCGGCACGAACACAAGCAGCGTGTGTTGTTGATAACTATATGTTTTAAAAGGAATTTACGTAAATTCACGTGCCTTTATTCGCATTCCGTATTATGAAATACGATTTCGCACTGCAAATTTCCTTGCATCTACGAGGCCCGTATGTATAATCCAATCCATCGAACGACGGCGCATGAGAGCGCGCCAGAGTGCGAAAGCGAAAGATGGTTACGAACCTGAATCGCTCGCCGCACCGCCTGCCATGACCGGCCCCGTCGATCGCCCGGTGTCTCCTCCACCCTCCTCCTTTGGTGGATTCGAACCCAAGTCCAAACCGACTTGGGTTTTTTTTCGTCATTTGCAAGGCCCGGATAGCTGTTTGAGACTTATGCGGCGCTTTTGCGAATCCTGCCTCGCTTCGTCTTGACGAAAAGCCACGACTTTGCTTGTGCTTTCGAGCTGTCGCCCAGTATAATCGTCGGCTTTCCGGTCATTGCCCCCGGAAAAAGAATCAGGGAGAGCCTGCAGATACAAGCAGGAAGGCCAGGTCCAAAGGGCCGGCCGCTGACAGGACGCTAAAACGGCGACCGTCATCTCGGGCATTTTTCAAAATTAGGAAAAATCATGAAGACCTTTTCCGCCAAGCCTGCAGAGGTAAAGCGCGACTGGTACGTGATTGACGCGACGGACAAGGTCCTCGGCCGTGTTGCCAGCGAAGTGGCACGCCGACTGCGCGGCAAGCACAAGCCAGAATTTACTCCTCACGTCGACACCGGTGATTTCATCATCATCGTCAATGCAGCCAAACTGCGCGTGACGGGTACCAAGGAACAGGACAAGAAGTACTACCGTCACTCGGGCTACCCGGGCGGTATCTACGAAACGACGTTCGGCAAGATGCAACAGCGTTTCCCGGGCCGCGCCCTGGAAAAGGCTGTTAAGGGCATGCTGCCGAAGGGTCCGCTGGGCTACGCGATGATCAAGAAGCTGAAGGTTTATGCCGAAGGCGAGCATCCGCATGGCGCACAGCAGCCCAAGGTGCTGGAAATCTAAGGGGGCCAATCCATGATCGGTAACTGGAATTACGGTACTGGCCGCCGCAAGAGCGCTGTGGCTCGTGTCTTCATCAAGTCGGGCAAGGGCGAGATCGTCGTCAACGGCAAGCCCATCAATGAGTACTTCGCTCGCGAAACCTCGCTGATGATCGTGCGCCAGCCGCTGGAGCTGACCGCTCACGCCGAAACGTTCGACATCAAGGTCAACGTGACCGGTGGTGGTGAAACCGGCCAAGCCGGTGCTGTTCGCCACGGCATCACCCGCGCGCTGATCGACTACGACGCAACGCTGAAGTCGGCCCTTTCGAAGGCTGGCTACGTTACGCGTGACGCTCGTGAAGTTGAGCGTAAGAAGGTCGGTCTGCACAAGGCACGTCGCCGGAAGCAGTTCTCGAAGCGTTAATTCGCTTTTGCCCGGTCTGGCCTATGGCTGGATCTGGCAAACCAAAAAACCGCACGATTCGTCGTGCGGTTTTTTTTTGTCCGACGCCTTTTAGGCATCGTCACGAAGCCGGTGCAGGCTTGCCATTTCTTACACTTTTCATTCGCGCAATGATTGTGCGGCGATACAATCACGGGCCTGCAGAACAAGGGAATAGACGATGGGTCACCGGAATTTCGCGCGGATGCGGCAATGGGGCTGAAATACCGCCCGCTGCGGCCACGTCGCGGGCTGCGCTCGGCGTCGGCCATTGTCCGGATGCATCGGCCCTGGCGAATGCGGCTGCTTATCACCGTCGTGTGCGCGGTGCTGGTGGCTGGGGCGATCGCCGTTGGGGCCTACTACGCTGGGCGCCAATCGGCGAAGTCAGGAGTCACTGACATCGAGATGCCGGCGGATCATGCGGCGTTGCGCCAGCAGCTTGCAGAGGTCTCGGCGGAGCGCGATGGCCTGCGCCAAAGTGCCAACACGGCCGAGGCACAACTGCAGATGGCGCGCGCCGCGCGCGAACGGATGGCTGAACAGGTCAAGTCAGCCGAGGCCGAGGTGGCCCAACTGAAGGAAGACCTGGGCTTTTTCGAATCGTTGCTGCCGGCCGCGGGCGATACGTCGGGGATTCATGTGCGCAGTTTTCGTGTGGCACTGGACGAGACGCAGCCGCGCGCCATGCACTATCGCCTGCTTGTGATGCAAGGCGGGTCGAAAGCCTTTGTCGAGCAGCCGGAGTTCAAGGGTGAATTGCAGTTCACAATTTCGGCGAATCGGCAGGGCAAGCCGTTAACCTTGGTGTTGCCGCAGCCGGGCGATGCGCCGATGCCGGCAATCCGGCTGACGCATTACCAACGCATCGAGGGCGATCTGGCGATTCCGCAGGATGCCGAAGTCCGGGCCGTATCGGTCCGTATCGCGCAGAACGGCCAAGTCCGCGCCAACCAGTCGGCGACGCCGTAGTCAGCGCAAAGAGGAGTACAACATGCTGTTTTCGAAGAAGAAAGGCTTGTCCATCGACACGTTGGTTGGCCAGGACGCCACCATCGAGGGTGATGTGACCTTTTCCGGGGGATTGCGTCTGGACGGCCGCGTGCGTGGCAATGTCGTGGCCGCCGAGGGCAAGTCGAGCATGCTGGTGATCAGCGAGAAAGGCGTGGTCGAGGGCGAAGTTCGCGTCGATCATCTGATCCTGAACGGTACCGTGACAGGCCCCGTGCACGCCGCCGAATTGCTTGAGCTGCAGCCGCACGCACGTGTTTATGGTGAGGTGCGTTATGCGGCACTGGAAATGCACCAGGGAGCAATCGTCGAAGGCAGGCTGGTGCCGCTGGTACAGGGCGAAATCCGCGCCTTGCCGAACCATGTGCCTCCATCCGGAACCAAGGAGCAGGCGGCGGATGCATCGGCGGACACGCAGGTCGCTGCTGACGTCAGTGATGACAAGGCCCCAGACGGTGCGGGCGTACCGGCCTGAAGTGGCGCAAGCGTCCAGAGTCCCTTGAAAACACAGGGTTTCGGCACGATTTGTGAGTAGCGCTTAGAATACGGGCGTATCTAACCAGGAGAATCCCCATGAACGCAGTCGCAGAGGCACCCGTTACCGAGGACGTGCCGGCACCGTTCGTCTTTACCGATAGCGCGGCCGACAAGGTCAAGCAGTTGATCGAGGAAGAGGGCAATGCCGAACTGAAGCTGCGCGTGTTCGTGCAGGGCGGCGGTTGCTCTGGCTTCCAATACGGTTTCACGTTCGACGAAGACGTCAACGAAGACGACACCACGTTGATCAAGAACGGCGTCACGCTTCTGATCGATTCGATGAGCTACCAGTATCTGGTGGGCGCCGAGATCGACTACAAGGAAGACATCAACGGCGCGCAGTTCGTGATCAAGAACCCGAATGCCTCGACCACTTGCGGTTGCGGCTCGTCGTTCTCGGTCTGAGGCTCCGGCCTCGCCAGTAAAAAAGCGCACCAGACGGTGCGCTTTTTTTATTTCCCCATGCTGCGTCAGCGTGGGTAGATCGCGCCCAGCACGCGCGGCCCCGCCGCGCCCGTGACGGTCGGCACGTTGCCCGGTGCACGGCGCACACACTGCCGCGCCAGCCACGCGAAAGCGATGGCTTCCACTTGCGATACCGGCACACCAAAATCCTCGGTTGTCTGCACCGTCATGCCAGGCAGCAATCGGCCCAGCGTCGCCATCAGATAGTCGTTGCGCGCGCCACCACCGCAGACGATCAGGCGGTGTGCGCTGCGAGCGTGCGTCTGGATGTCCTGGGCGATGGCTGCGGCGGTCAGCGTGGTCAACGTGGCCTGTACATCGGCGGCCTCGATCCGCTGGGGCAGGCTGTCCAGCACGCCCTGTAGCCATTCGGGATGGAACAGGTCGCGGCCCGTGCTCTTGGGTGGCGCCGCGCGGAAATACGGTTCGGTCAGCAGGCGGGCCAGCAGGTCCGTGTCCATGTTGCCGCTGGCACCCCAGGTGCCGCGATCGTCGAATGGCAGACCGCGATGGCGATGAATCCAGTGGTCGAGCAGCGCATTGCCGGGGCCGCAATCGAAGCCCGTGACAGGCCGGCCCGTGTTGGCGGCCGGCAGGATGCTGATATTGGAGATGCCGCCGATATTGCAGACCACGCGCGTTTCATCGCGCGCGCCGAAGAGCGCGGCATGCACGGCCGGTACCAGCGGCGCACCCTGGCCGCCTGCGGCGATATCGCGGCTGCGGAAATCCGCGACCACGTCAATATCGGTCAACTCGGCCAGCAACGCGGGATGCTGTGTCTGGCGTGTATATCCGATGCCGTCGTAAAGACCAGGCCGATGGCGGATGGTTTGCCCGTGCGCGCCAATGGCTGCGACCTGCGCGGGTGCGATGCCCGAATGCCTAAGCAATTCGCCCACGCAGTCGGCATAGACGCGCGCCAACCCGTTGGCCGCCACGGCCTCGCGATGGATTTCATCGTCGCCAGGTTGCTGCAACTCACTGAACGCCGCGCGCAGCCCGTCAGGGAAAGGAGAGTGGGCCGCCGCCAGCACCACCGGCCGCGACGCCGAGAAGTCGACGAGCACGCCATCCGCGCCGTCCATGCTGGTGCCTGACATCAGGCCGATGTAACACTCGCTGGACGACACGGACATGGGGTCAGTTGGCGGCAGTCAGAACGTTGTAGGTGCGCAGCATGTTGATGCGGCTCAGCATGGCGCTCGTGTAGGACAGGAATTCCGCGCGCGACTTGCCGGTCAGCGTAGGCGCTTCCATCAGCGTCGTGGTCAGCGGGTTCTGCGGCACGTCGTTATAGCGGAATTCGTAATGCAGGTGCGGTCCGGTTGCCCAGCCCGTCGAGCCCACGTAGCCGATCACCTGGCCCTGGCTCACACGCTGGCCTTCGCGAATGCCCGCAAAGCCGGACAGGTGCGCGTAGTACGTCGAATATCCGCTCGCATGCTGCAGCACGATGATGTTGCCGTAGCCGTTTTGCTGGCCGACGAACTCCACCGTGGCATCGCCCGTTGCGAATACCTTGGTGCCCTGCGGTGCCGCGAAATCCACGCCCTTGTGCTGGGCCCACTTGTGGTGAAGCGGATGGTTGCGGCCGCCAAAGCCCGACGACATGCGCGAATATTCCACGGGCGAACGCAGGAACGGACGCTTCATGCTGCGGCCATCGAACGTGTAGTAGGCGCCCGGCTCGCCGTCCTCCTCCGGTGCGTACCAGAGTGCCTGGTACAGCGTGTTCCGGTTGATCAGCTCGATCGCCACCACGCGGCCGTTACGGACGAAAGCGCCATCGCGGAAGCCGGCCTCGTAGACGATGCGGAAGCGGTCGCCACGAGCGATGTCATGGTGAAAATCGATAACCCCGGAAAAAATCGAGATCATCTGGCTGACCACCTCGTCCGGCACGTTGGCGGCGTCCATCGATTTGAAGAAGCCGCTGGCGTCGATGGCGCCGGACGCCATTTCGTAGTGCAGGTCGTTGTCGACCGACGCGATGCGAGCCTTGTACGTGTAGTCGGCGCCTTCCTTCGCCGGCGCCACGCGCTCGATCACGAGCTCACGCGATGCCGTGGCATCGCCGCCAAGGTTGGCCTGCAGCGACACCAGCAGGTTGCTGTCGTCGATCTCCGCCTGCACGGTCTGGCCCGGGTTCAGGCTGAACAGGCCGCGCGCGGTGGGATTCTTGAGGATGAAGGCCTGAGCGTCGGGATCTTCGATACCCAGGCGGCGCAGCAGCGTGGCGATCGTGTCGCCGCGCTGCATGCGCTCCTGGCGCACGTAGACGCTGTCGCTGTCGACCTCGGTCAACTGTTCGAGCTGCGCGTGCACGTCAGGCATGCGCAATGCCTGCTGGACGCGCGGGGCGAGCGGATCGTCGAAGGCGTTGCGGGGGGCAACGCCCATCGCGGCCGCCATGCCGAGCGTGAAGACCGTGCCGACGGCAACGGTCAACTGCTTGCGGCGGCGCGCATGCTGGGGATTCGTAGGGTCAACAAGGACCACCAGCTCACGCGCGAAAACTTCGCGGAGACTAGACCACATCACGTAGAATTCAAGCTTTCGGTATTGCCAGGCCGCTGCCGCGACGATATCTCTCGTCTGCCTTCCTCCCCCGAGGTGCGGTGCGGGCGTTGTCTGTGTACCGCCTGGAATGGCGGTTTGCCGACGGATGACCCGTCTGGCACGAAGCGCGGATTATACCAGAACAACGCTGGCCATCCGTCGCCGTTTCTTTATAGATTTCAAAGACTTACGTCATGAGTGAAGTGTCCTCGGCCGCCGCGCCCAATTATCCACTTACGCCGTCGGTGATGCGCGCACTGGAAATCACCAAGCGCGGCTGCGACGAGCTCCTGGTCGAATCCGAGTGGCTGCAGAAGCTCGCGCGCAGCGAGGCCACCGGCGTGCCGCTGCGTATCAAGCTGGGTCTCGACCCGACCGCGCCCGACATTCACCTGGGCCACACCGTGGTGCTGAACAAGCTGCGCCAGCTCCAGGACCTGGGCCATCAGGTGATCTTCCTGATCGGCGATTTCACGTCGACGATCGGTGATCCATCCGGCCGCAACAGCACACGCCCGCCGCTGACGCGCGAGCAAATCGAGGCAAACGCCCAGACTTACTACAAGCAGGCGAGCCTGGTGCTTGATCCGGCGAAGACGGAAATCCGCTACAACAGCGAGTGGTGCGACCCGCTTGGTGCGCGCGGCATGATCCAGCTGGCAGCCAAGTACACGGTGGCCCGGATGATGGAGCGCGACGACTTCACCAAACGGTTCCGGTCTGGGATTCCGATTTCGGTCCATGAGTTCCTTTATCCACTCATGCAGGGCTACGATTCCGTGGCGCTCAAGTCCGATCTGGAGCTTGGCGGCACCGACCAGAAGTTCAACCTGCTGGTGGGCCGCGAGTTGCAGAAGGAATACGGGCAGGAGTCGCAGTGCATCCTGACCATGCCGCTGCTGGTGGGGCTGGACGGCGTCGAGAAGATGTCGAAGTCCAAGAACAACTACATTGGCGTGACCGAGGCGCCGAACGACATGTTCGGCAAGCTGATGAGCATCTCGGACGACCTGATGTGGCAGTACTTCACGCTGCTGTCGTTCCGGCCGATGAGCGAGATCGACCTGATGAAGGAAGAAATCGCGCTGGGCCGCAACCCGCGCGATTGCAAGGTGGCGCTGGCGCAGGAAATCGTGGCGCGCTTCCATAGCCAGGCGGATGCAGAGGCCGCGCTTGAGGCGTTCAACCACCGTGCGAAGGGTGGCATTCCCGACGACATCCCGACCGTCAGCCTCGAAGGCGCGCCGCTGGGTATCGCTCAACTGCTCAAGCAGGCCAACCTGGTGCCTTCGACGTCGGAGGCCAACCGCAATATCGAGCAGGGCGGCGTGAAGATCGACGGCGAGACTGTCAGCGACAAATCGGTCAAGGTTGCCGCCGGCACCTATGTGGTTCAGGTGGGCAAACGCCGCTTTGCGCGCGTGACGCTGGCCTGATGTTCGCGCGATGATTGCCCTGATCCAGCGCGTATCGCAGGCACGGGTAACCGTGGATGGCCGCACTACCGGCGAGATCGGTGCCGGCCTGCTGGCGCTGGTGTGCGCCGAGCGCGGCGATACCGAGGCCCAGGCCGAGCGCCTGCTGGCCAAGCTGTTGTCGTACCGTGTGTTTTCCGATGCCGATGGCAAGATGAACCTGCCTGTGCAGAACATCGATGGCAACGGTGCGACGGGTGGCTTGCTTGTGGTGTCGCAGTTCACGCTCGCCGCCGATACCAACAGCGGCACGCGTCCCAGCTTCACGCCGGCAGCCTCGCCCGAGGACGGCCGCCGTCTCTACGATCATTTCGTGACCCGCGCACGCGCCGCGCATCCGTCGGTCCAGACCGGCGAGTTCGGCGCCATGATGCAGGTCAGCCTGACCAACGATGGTCCCGTGACATTCTGGCTGCGTGTGCCGCCAGCCGGAACGGCCTGACATATCGAAGGAGACTCCCATGAAACTCTGGAGCAACGCTTTTGCGGACAACGCGCCGATTCCTGGCGAGTTTGCGTTTTGCGTGCCCGACGCAGGCAGCCATGTGGCGTTGTCGTCGAACCGCAACCCAGATTTGCACTGGGACGATTTCCCGGCCGGTACCCGCTCGTTTGTGCTGATCGCTCACGACGCGGACGCGCCCGGCAACGGAGGCGACGTGAACCAGGAAGGCCGCGAAGTGTCGGCTACGCTGCCGCGCGTGGACTTCTTCAACTGGGTGCTGGTGGATATCCCGCCGGGCCTGAACACGATTTCCGCCGGCACGCATAGCAATGGCGTGATCGCACGCGGCAAGCCGGGTCCGGAGGCGCTGGTCGGTACCGCCACGGCTGGCGGTTTGCGTCATGGCCTGAACGACTACACGGGATGGTTTGCCAACGACGCGGACATGAAGGGTGACTACTTCGGCTACGACGGCCCGTGCCCGCCGTGGAACGACGCGATCCCGCACCGCTATGTGTTCACGGTGTATGCGCTCGACATCGATCACGTGCCCGTCGAAGGCAAGTTCACCGGAACCGACGTGCGCCGCGCGATTGAAGGCCATGTGCTGGCCCAGGCCAGTTTCACCGGCACCTATACGCTGAACCCGCGGCTCGTGAAGTAAGCGCAAGCCAAAGACGCCAAATCTTTCGCCCCAAGGAACCGGCATGTTGCAGAACACTGGCCCGCAGTCGCTGGCCTACACCCATCTGATCGTCATTCGTCACGGCGAGACGGCCTGGAACCGTGAACGGCGCTTGCAAGGCCAGATCGATATTCCGCTCAACGATACGGGGCGTGCCCAGGCGCGCGCGCTGGCCGAAGCGCTGACCGGTGAACCGATCGACGCGGTGTACACAAGCGATCTCGGCCGGGCCGTGGAAACGGCAACGCCGCTGGCGGAGGCATTGGGTTTGCGGGTGCGCGCCGAGCGGCGCCTGCGCGAGCGCTGCTATGGCGAGCTCGAAGGCATGACCTATGCGGAGGTGGCCGAAAAGCGCCCCGAGGACTTTGCGCGCTGGCAGGCGCGCGTGCCGGACTACGCACCGCCAGCGGGCGAGTCGCTGCGCGAATTCCATGAACGGGCGGTGGAGGTGGCGCTATCGCTGTCGCGCCGCCATCCGGGCGAGCGGATCGCGCTCGTGGCTCACGGCGGGGTGCTTGACTGCCTGTATCGGGAAGCGACGGGTATGACGCTCGAGGCACCGCGCTCGCATGAACTGCTCAATGCGAGCGTCAACCGGCTGCGTTGCGACAGCGCCAACCTGACGCTGCTGCAATGGGCCGATGTCAGCCATCTGGAAGCGTTGACGCTCGACGAAGTAGACCGCCGCGTCCCCTGATCGTTGTCGGGAAAGTCCGTCAGACCCGCAGCCGGAACGGCGTGAAGTTCGTGTTCCGGTCGTACCAGTCCTCATTCTCGGCACGTGTCAGGAACGCCACCACCTTGTAGGTGACGGGTGTCATCACCACTTCCCAGCTCGTCTTCAGCACGTACTGCGCAATGGCTACCTGGATGACCTTTTCCAGCGGCCAGATGCCGTAAAACGCAATCACGTAGAACAGTGACGAATCGACGAGCTCGCCGGCCAGCGTCGAGCCGATCGTGCGCGTCCAAAGCCAGCGGCCACCGGTCCAGAGCTTCATCTTGGCCAGCGTGTAGCTGTTGGTGAAGCTGCCACAGCAAAACGCGATCAGCGAGCCGAGCGCGATGCGCCAGGTATTGCCGAACACATCCTCCAGGCTCTTCTGGTAGTCGCTCATGAATGGCGCCACCGGCATGCGCAGCACCACGAAGGCCATGAACGTGGCGAACGCCAGCGCGGCAAAGCCGGCCCAGACCACGCGGCGGTCGCGCCCGTAGCCGTAGACTTCGGTCAGGATGTCGCCAAAGATGTAAGAGACCGGGAAGAACAGAACACCGGCGCCGAAGGTGACCGGGCCGATCACCGGCAGCGTCATCTGCGCTGCCTTGGCGGCCCCGATCAGGTTCGAACACAGCAGTACCGTGACGAAGGCCACCATCACGAGGTCGTAGTAGCGATAGACACGCCCGGTGTGGCCGGTAGTGGCGGGGGCGGCAAGCGGTTCGTGCATGGGTGGCATCCGGGGGCGCGGGCGACTGACGTGGTTTCGCGCGATTATGCCAGTGGCGGTGCACGCGCGTGGCGCGCACGAAAAAAAGCCCGGCCGGAGCCGGGCATCGTCCCATTGCCGCCCCGGCGTCCCGGGGCCGAGCCACTACGGATAGCGGGCTACAGGTCGAGCTTGCTGATCTTCGCGCCGTTCAGCGAGACATCGACCATCACGCCGGCGTTGGTCTGCACGAAGGCGATGACCGGCTGCTGGGCCGTGACCGTGTCCACCGTGCTATTGGCGCCCACCTTGGCCAGCGCCACGCTGGCATCGGCACCAACCGTCCAGCCCTTCGATTGCACGAACTTGTTGTACGAATCGGGCGTCATGAACATGATGATGACCGAGCGAGACTGGCCACCGGCGGTAAGCCCGATGGAGCCGGAAATCGTACGGTAGTAGCCCTGCGTCGCACCCTTGCTGCGCAGCGCGCCGTCGCCATACTCGCCACCGACTACCAGCCCACCCGAGAGAACGCGCGGGAAGACCAGAATGCCCTGCGAGCGGTTGCCAAGCTCCTGGGCGTTCTTTACCGAGGAATAGAGCCGATTCAGCGCGCCGTCAGCGCCCGCATCGATTTCCTTGCGCTTGGCCGCTGCATCGGTGCCGGCGCTGGTGCCCGTAGTCGTACAGCCGGCCGCAAAGGCGGCGGTGGCAACCAGCAGACCTGACCCGGCCACCCGGGTCACAAACTGACGTCGATCCATTTGTTGTTCTCCTGATGGAAAAGGTACTGCGTCAGAGGTAATACGGCCGCCGCCTTCGCGTCGGTCAGCCTGCAGTCGGTGCCTTGACGGTAATCGCCACGACTTCCTTGATCACGAACTTGGCCATCTGGCCCTTCTTGATGCTGGCCAGGTCGATGTTCGGGTCCTGGACCTTGACGGTGCGCAGCGTCTCGCGCGGCCCACGGAACGTGACCGTGCGCTTGGTGGTGTCCACATTGGTGATCTGCGCGGTGATGGTGGTCGTGATTTCGCGCATCACGCCGGGCTTGCCGCCCTCGGGCGCGCGCGAGATACGTTCCACCTGTTCCATCAGCGCGGTGTCCTTGCTGCCGATTGGCTCCAGGGCGGCGACCACGGCTGCGCCGCGCGTCAGCGTGACGATGTCGCCCTTCTTGACGTTACCGATGTTCTTGGCTTCGTCGCCAGCGACGATTTCGACCAGATTGCCGCGCGGGCCTTGCACCAGCACAGCATTCGACGACGGATCGATATCGACAACCTTGCCGCTGACCACGGCCTCCTCGGCCACGCCGATCGGCGCGGGCGTCGACGGCTTTTGCGCATGGGCGGCGCCGGCCAGGGCGAACGCAAGACAGGCAGCGACGGGGAGGGTGGATGGGAATCGCAGTTTCATGGCTGTCCTTATGGCGCGGGTGCGCGTTTTGAAAAAAAGGATGCAGCCATTGTGGACAAGCGGGCTGAGGCCAGCAATCCACTTCGAAAAAATTTGCAGGGGTTTCCGAAAACGTTTAATTGAGGCGCGATCCGCCCAAGGCCGGCGCCCCGGGGGCGTCTGTCAGGGAGCGTCCGGCATGCCGCCGCCGCGCTCGGCCTGCGGCGATGCCAGCCCGAAATGGCGGTAGGCCGCGGCGGTGGCCACACGGCCACGCGGCGTGCGTTGCAGGTAACCCTGCTGAATCAGATATGGCTCCAGCACGTCTTCGATCGTATCGCGCGCTTCGCCAATGGCCGCCGCCAGATTGTCGACGCCTACCGGACCACCGTCGAATTTGTGCAGCACGGCTTCCAGCAGCTTGCGGTCCATCAGATCGAAACCAACGCTGTCGACGTCGAGCATGGCCAGTGCCTTGTCGGCCAACTCGCGCGTGATCGTGCCGTCGCCCTTCACTTCGGCATAGTCGCGCACGCGGCGCAGCAGACGGTTGGCGATACGCGGCGTACCACGCGCGCGGCGCGCGATTTCCAGTGCGCCGGCCGAGTCGGTCACCGCGTTGAGCAGGTGCGCGGAACGCGTCACGATGCGCGCCAGCTCGTCAGGCGTGTAGAACTCCAGCCGCGCCACGATGCCGAAGCGGTCGCGCAGCGGATTGGTCAGCATGCCGGCGCGCGTGGTGGCACCCACCAGCGTGAACGGCTGCAGGTCGAGCTTGACCGAGCGAGCAGCCGGGCCCTCGCCGATCATGATGTCGATCTGGTAGTCCTCCAGCGCCGGATACAGGATTTCTTCCACCACCGGCGACAACCGGTGGATCTCGTCGATGAACAGGACGTCGTTCGCTTCGAGATTGGTCAGCAGCGCGGCCAGGTCGCCGGGGCGCTCCAGCACAGGCCCCGAGGTCTGGCGCAGGTTGACGCCCATCTCGCGCGCGATGATGTGTGCCAGCGTGGTCTTGCCCAGGCCCGGGGGGCCGAACAGCAGCACGTGGTCCAGCGCTTCGCGGCGCTTGCGGGCCGCGTGCATGAAGATGTCGAGCTGGCCGCGCACCTTTTCCTGACCGACGTATTCGTCGAGCAGTTTCGGCCGCAGCGCGCGCTCGAAAGCCTCTTCCTGGGTGGAGGCAGGCGTGGCGGAGATCACGCGCTCCGGCAGGCGGTCGCCGGTCAGCTTGTCGGTTTCAATCATGGCAGTGGAAGGCAATATCCCGCCATTCTACGCTGCGCGGTGCGCGTGGCCAGGCTCATCCATTCATCAGCCTTTCGACAGCGCCTTGAGCGCGAGCTTGATGCCCTCGGACACGCCCGTGCCCGCCGGCACTTGCTTGATCGCCTGCGCGGCTTCCTTCTCGGAGTACCCCAGGGCCAGCAGCGCGTTGAGTACGTCGACGGCGCTGTCGGGCACGGGCGTGACGCCGGGCGCGTGACCTAGATCGGCGCCAAGCTTGCCTTTCAGTTCCAGCAGCAGGCGCTCGGCGGTTTTCTTGCCGATGCCCGGGATTTTCGTCAGGCGGCCGGCTTCCTGCATCGTCACGGCCTGAGCCAGTTCCGGCACCGACAGGCCGGACAGCACGGCCAACGCCATGCGCGCGCCAATGCCGGTGATCTTGATCAGTTCGCGGAAGGTATTGCGCTCCGTGGCGGTGCCGAAGCCGAACAGCAGGTGCGCGTCCTCGCGGATGATCTGCTGCGTCAGCAGCGTCACGGGGTGGCCCACCGCGGGCAGGTTGTAGAACGTGCTCATCGGCACATCGATCTCGTAGCCGACGCCGTGGCAGTCGACCAGCAGATGCGGAGGGTTCTTTTCAAGCAGGGTGCCGGCGATGCGTCCGATCATGATGGGTGTGTTCTGGTGCGAAATCTGGCCGCAAGTGTAGCGCGGCCCGTTGGGTTTGCTTCTCTCTATCGAGCACGGGAGAGAGGTTAGGGGAGTACGCCGTCGGCAGCCTTGCGACCCAGCGCGGGGTCGTCCGTGAAGAAACCGTCCACGCCGGCGGCGATGAACGCCTGCACTTCGCGCACCATGCCGTCCGGGCTGCGCGTGGCGTCGTCGCCGGGCGCACGCAGCGGCTTTGGCAGGAAGCTGTTCTCGGGGCGGAACGTGTACGGATGTACGACCAGGCCCGCAGCGTGCGCGTTGGCCACCAATGCCGTGGGGGCGGCCAGGCCGCCTTGTGCATCGCGCGGAATCACCAGGTTTTTCTCGGGGCCGATGCCGTTGGCATAGGTGGCCACCTCGCGCAGGCCCAGCGGCGTCAGCATCGACGCATAGGTGCGGCTGTCGCCGGACAGACGCCAGTCGGCCGGACGGCTGTGCGCGTTGCCCAGCAACTGCACGATCCTGACGTTTGGCATCGACGTGCCCAGCAGCCGCTTCATCGTGCGCAGCGGCCCCACCTCGAACGATTGCACGTAGACCGGTGCCGTCTTTGCGTAGCTATTGCCTTGCAGCGCGGCAGCGAGCTTCTCTTCGAGTGGCAGGCCGATGCCGCGGAAGTAACTTGGGTGCTTCAGTTCGGGATAGATGCCCACCGGGTTGCCGCGCCGGCTTGTGGCTTGGCCCGCGAGCTTCAGGATTTCGTCGAAGGTCGGGATCTCGAACTGGTCGTCGAGCTTGGCGTTATAGGGCCGCAGCTTCGGAATGCGTTCGCGGGCGCGCAGCGTCTTGAGTTCGGCCAGCGTGAAGTCCTCGGTGAACCAGCCATCGATGCGCTCACCGTCGATGACCTTGATGCGCCGGCGGCTTGCAAACTCGGGCACTTCCGCCACGTTGGTGGTACCGGTAATGTTGTTTTCGTGGCGTGCCACGAGCACGCCGTCCCTGGTGGAAACCAGATCCGGCTCGATGATGTCGGCGCCGTCGTCGATGGCTTTCTGATACGACGCCAGCGTGTGTTCGGGCCGCAGCGCGCTGGCGCCGCGATGGCCGATGACCAGGGCCGGCGGTGCCGGGGCGGGAGCAGGCGCGGCCGGTGCCGGCGCGGCGGAGGGGTGCGTTGCCTTGGAAACCGGCGCGCGGGGTGCCGTGGCGCAGCCGGCGATCAGTGCGGCGGTGGCTGCGGCAAGCGAAAAACGGAAGACGAAAGGATGCGGCATCTGGGGCGTTCCTGAACGGACTTTCGAACGCCGATTCTAAGCGACGCGGATGAATCGCTGAGCTTTCAGCCGATCAGCCGGCCGCGCCGTACGCGCAGCCCCTTGCGCGCCAGCTCGGGCGCCATGCCGGCCAGCGTGCCCAGCGTATCGCCGCCGTTGGCATGACAGATTGCCACGCCGAGCGCATCGGCCGCATCGGAGCTGGGTCGTCCCGACAGCGACAGCAACCGCATTACCATTTCCTGCACCTGTTCCTTGTTGGCGCGGCCGTAACCGACCACGGCCACCTTCAGTTGCAGCGCCGTATATTCGAACACGGGCAGCCCCTGCCCAACCAGGCCACAAATGGCGGCGCCGCGCGCCTGGCCCAGCAGCAGTGTGGACTGTGGATTGACGTTGACGAATACCTTTTCGATCGCCGCGCAATCGGGCGCGTAGGTACGGGCAACCTCGGCGATACCGTCATAGAGCGTTTTCAGGCGCTGCGGCAGGCTTTCGTCGCCATTGCTGCGGATCGTGCCCGAGGCTACATAGGCGAGCTTGTTGCCGTGCTTTTCGAGCACGCCAAAGCCGGTGGTCCGCAGACCAGGGTCGATGCCGAGAATACGCATGAAGCGGGGAGGGGAGGCGGATGGGCGTAGTGTACGCTGCCCGCGGTCTCGATGCTGTGGGTTTGCTCCCCTCTCCGGCAAGCGCGGGAGAGGGGCCCAGGTCATCGCCGTCTGGCGGTGCCTGGGTGTGCCGTCCGGCGTTAGCCGGCAGCCTTTGGGTCTTCGTCTTAGTGACGGAAGTGGCGCGTACCGGTCAGCACCATCGCAATGCCGCGCTCGTCGGCGGCGGCGATCACTTCGTCATCGCGCATCGAGCCGCCCGGCTGGATCACCACGGTGGCGCCTGCGTCGACCACCACATCCAGACCGTCGCGGAACGGGAAGAACGCATCCGACGCCACGGCCGAACCGGCCAGCGTCAGGCCGGCGTTCTGCGCCTTGATGCTGGCAATGCGGGCCGAATCCACGCGGCTCATCTGGCCGGCGCCGACGCCGAGCGTCATGCCGTCGGCGCAGAACACGATGGCGTTCGACTTCACGAACTTGGCCACGCGCCAGGCGAACATCAGGTCGTCCATTTCCTTCGGGGTCGGATGACGGCGCGTTACCACGCGCAGTTCGCTCTGCTGCACGTTGCGTGCATCGGGACCCTGCACCAGCAGGCCGCCGCCCACGCGCTTCAGGTCATACTGGTTTCCGCCCTTACCCAGCGGAATTTCCAGCAGGCGCACGTTCTGCTTGGCCGCGAACACATTGCGCGCGGCGGCGCTGAACGACGGGGCGATCAGCACTTCAACGAACTGCTTCGCCACGGCCTGGGCAGCAGCCTCGTCCAGTTCAACGTTGAAAGCGATGATGCCGCCGAAGGCCGAGGTCGAATCGGTCTTGAAGGCCTTTTCGTAGGCTTCCAGCGCGTTCGCGCCGATGGCCACGCCGCACGGGTTCGCGTGCTTGATGATGACGCAGGCGGCGCCGTTGGCGGAGTCGAACGACTTCACGCATTCCCACGCGGCATCCGCGTCGGCGATGTTGTTGTACGACAGTTCCTTGCCCTGCAGCTGGACGTAGTTGGCCAGTGCGCCATCCACGGTTTTGAGGTCGCGGTAGAACGCGGCCGACTGGTGCGGGTTTTCGCCGTAGCGCATTTCCTGCACCTTTTCGAAGGCCAGGTTCAGCGTCTGCGGATAGCTGCTGCGCGCCAGGTGCGACTTGTCGGCGCCAAGGCTCGTCAGGTAGTTCGTGATCGCGCCATCGTACTGGGCCGTGTGCGCGAACACCTTGGTGGCCAGGCGGAAGTTGGTGTCGTAGCCGACGTTGTTGCCGTTGGCACGCATTTCGTCGAGCACCACGGCGTAGTCAGCCGGGTCGACGATCACGGTCACGTCGCGGTGGTTCTTGGCCGCCGAGCGCAGCATGGTCGGGCCGCCGATGTCGATGTTCTCGATGGCGTCGGGCAGCGTGCAGTCATCCTTGGCCACGGTCTGCTGGAACGGATACAGGTTCACCACCAGCAGGTCGATCGTCGGGATGTTGTGCTCGGCCAGCGCAGCCATGTGCTCGGGCAGGTCGCGGCGTGCCAGGATGCCGCCGTGCACCTTCGGGTGCAGCGTCTTGACGCGGCCGTCGAGCATTTCGGGAAAGCCGGTGTAGTCGGCCACTTCCGTGACGGGCAGGCCCGCGTCGGCCAGCAGCTTGGCGGTGCCGCCGGTGGAAAGCAGCGTGACGCCGAGCGCGTTCAGGTCACGCGCGAAATCGACGATGCCGGTCTTGTCGGAAACAGAGAGAAGAGCTTGCTTGATCATGGCTTGGGGGAACGCTTCAAAGTAATCCGTGTTGCTGCAGCTTCTTGCGAAGGGTATTGCGGTTGATGCCGAGATACGCGGCCGCCAGCGATTGGTTGCGCTCGGCGCGCAACATCACGGCTTCCAGCAGCGGCCGTTCCACGGCCTCCAGCACCATGTTGTACATATTGGATGGCACTTCGCCGTCCAGGTCACGAAAGTAGGTATCCAGGCTCTCCCGGATACATTGGTCGATAGCGTTGCGGCTCATGCGGCAAGCAGTTCCCGTTTCTTGTTGTTGTCGATGTTTTCTTGTTCGTCCGGAGCGGCGGCATTGTCGTCGACATAGACCAGGCGATCTGAAATGGCCGCCTGTTCGTCGAAGAATGCATTGACCGCTTCCAGCTGCGCGCCTGTGGTTTCGAGCGTGTTCATCCGGTGGCGGAACAGGTTCGCGCCCTTCAGGCCGCGCGTGTACCACGCGATATGCTTGCGAGCGGTGCGCACACCGGTGAACTCGCCGTAAAACTCGTAGTGGTCCGCCAGGTGGTGGTTCATGATCGCGCGGATCTCCTCTACCTCAGGTGCCGGCAGCAACTCGCCGGTCTTCAGGTAGTGCTCGATTTCGCGGAACAGCCACGGGCGGCCCTGCGCGGCGCGGCCGATCATGATCGCGTCGGCGCCGGTGGCGGCCAGCACCTGCTTTGCCTTCTGTGGCGACGTGATGTCGCCATTGGCCACCACGGGGATGCGCAGCGCCGACTTGACCGCTGCGATGGTCTCGTACTCGGCCTCGCCGTGGTACAGGTCGGCGCGCGTGCGGCCGTGGATCGTCAGCATGCTGATGCCGGCGTCCTCGGCCATGCGCGCCACGCGCAGTGCGTTCTTGTGCTCGCGGTCCCAACCGGTGCGGATCTTCAGCGTGACCGGCACGCGGTCACCAACGGCACCGACCACGGCCTCGACAATGCGCACCACGAGCGGTTCGTTCTGCAGCAGTGCCGATCCGGCCGCCACATTGCAGACCTTCTTGGCCGGGCAGCCCATGTTGATGTCGATGATCTGCGCGCCACGGTCGACGTTGTAGCGCGCCGCCTCAGCCATCATCGACGGCTCGGCGCCGGCGATCTGCACCGAGATCGGCTCCACCTCGCCCGCGTGATTGGCGCGGCGCATGGTCTTTTCGCTCTTCCACAACTGGGCATTCGACGCCACCATCTCCGACACCGCATAGCCTGCCCCCAGCTGCTTGCAAAGCTGCCGGAACGGACGGTCCGTCACCCCGGCCATCGGGGCGACAAAAAGGTTGTTGCGGAGGAGATGCGGACCGATCTGCACGGTGGCGGCGCGTTGTGTAATAAGGCGAAAAGGAAAAACAGGCCCCTGCCGATTTCTCGGCAAACAGCGTCGGGGGTCATGTGCGAGGCCGGGATTTTACCGCCAAATAGATACGATTGCCCAATAAATGAGCAAATATCATGGCCGGGGGCTGCCCCGGCGCGTCCCGCTTACTGCCGTGCTCCGAACATCATTTGCCGCGCCAGCGCGTGTTTGAGCGGTGCCACGCAGGCCAGCGCGGCCAGCGAAGCGCCGCGCGCGTGCGCCGCCAGCGGGCCACCCACGCCAAATACACGGGGCAGCAGATCGGTGATCCCGATCGTCATGGCCCGGTCCAGACGGTGGCGATTGGCAAATGTCTGCAATGCCTGCGGCGTGCAGCCGGCCCGCAGTGAATCGGCCAGCGCGAAGGCATCGCGCAGGCCCAGGTTCAGGCCCTGGCCTGCCACGGGATGCAGCGTCTGCGCGGCATTGCCGACGGCCGCCACGCGGCCCTTGACGGTGACCGGCGCCGCGTTCAGGCCCAGCGGGAATGCATGGCGCTTGCCCACCAGCGCAAAGCGGCCCATGCGCGTGCCAAACGCGCGGCCCAGTTCCTCGGCGAATTCGGCATCGGTCAATGCCAGCCGCCGTTGCGCCTGCTCCGGCGGGCAGCACCAGACCAGCGCGTAGCCGGTGGTGCCGTGATCCTCATGCGGCAGCAGCGCCAGGGGGCCTTCGTCCGTGAAGCGCTCCCACGCCCAGCCCGGTTGCGGTTGCGTGCAGGTGACGTGGCCGATGATGGCGGTCTGCCCGTAGTCGCGCCGCCGTGTGGCTTCCGTGCCGCGCGACAGGCGCTGCATCTGCTGATGGAACAGGCCGCCTTCGGCCTGAATGGCAATACGCGCGGCATAGGCCACGGGCAGGCCGTCGTGGTCGGCGTGCGTCGTACCCGTCAACCGCACCACGGCGCCGTCCTGCCGCTCGCCTTGGTCGATATTGTCGATGCGGGTTTCGAACGCGCGTTCGAGTCGTCCTGGCGCCGCTTCGGCGGCACGCGCCAGAGCGCGCTCCAGCGTCTGGCACAGGTCGCCATACTTGACCACGTGGCCCAGGGCGGGCACGCCATAGTCGTCGTGATGCAGCTTGACGTGACCAAAGCGGCCGCGCTGCGAGACGTGGATGTGCTCGATCGGTTGCGCCGGCACCGGCCATGCGCCGATCTGCTCAAGCAACTGCCGGCTGCCGTGCGACAGCGCAATGGCGCGCGGGTCGCGCGCGGCGCGGGCCGGCGTGGCCGCATCGATCAGCAAGATTCGCCACGGCGTGGTGCGTAGCAGCTGGCACGCCAGCGCCAGCCCGACAGGGCCGCCGCCAACGATGGCAATATCGCCCGGCTCGCCGTCGGCCGTGCCGATGATCTCAGGGCTGGCCAGCTGTGTCATGGTTGGCTTCCTCTTGGGCCGGCGCGGTGTCGGCCGCCGCGGCCTGGCCGCGTTTCCACAGGTTTGCGTCGGTGCGTGCCTTGCCAGCGGCTGCGTCGCGCATGGCGTTGTCCAGCTTCTGCTGATGGAATCCCGGCAACTGCCGCAGGCGCTGCACCAGCGCGTCGTGGTTGGCGGCCGTCATCGGCACCACGCAGCCTTGCTGGCTTTGCGCGTCGCCGGCCAGGATCAGCCACGGCGTGCCGGCCCACGGCGCGCGGTCGGAAACCCGCACCACCACGCGCTCCAGCGCATCCCATGCCAGTTCTTCGCGCTGGCCGTCCGGCCGATGCACGACCAGCCGGTCGTCATACAGGTTCACCACGAAGGGCTGGTTCGGATCCACCGGGTGGACCGTGCTCCGGTGTTTCGGTGTACCCACGCCAAACAGCTTGCTCAACAACGTCTTCATCGCGACGCTCCTCCATTGCCGCGCATCAATGCCTCGATCTCGTCGGCCTTCACAGGCACGCCGCGCGTGATCAGTTCACAGTCACCCGAGGTCACCACGGCGTCATCCTCGATACGGATGCCGATATGCCAATAGCGCTCGGGTACGTCTTCGGCCGGGCGGACGTAGATGCCCGGCTCGATGGTCAGCACCATGCCCGGTTCCAGCGGACGCCACGGGCGCTCGCCTTCCTGGCCGGCCGGCAGCGGGCCGGGCACGCGGTATTCGCCCACGTCGTGCACGTCCATGCCGAGCCAGTGGCCGGTCCGGTGCATGTAGAAGCGGCGATAGCTGCCGCTGGCCAGCACGTCGTCGAGCGTGCCTTCCTTGTTTCGGTCGAGCAGTCCCGTATCGAGCATGCCCTGCGCCAGAACCTTCACGGCCGCATCGTGCGGCACGTTATAAGGCACGCCGGCGCGCGTTTCGGCGATGGCGGCGTCCTGCGCGGCCAGCACCAGGTCGTACAGCTCGCGCTGCGCGGGCGTGAAGCGGCCCGATACCGGGAATGTGCGCGTGATGTCCGATGCGTAGCCATCGAACTCGCAGCCCGCATCGATCAGGCACAGGTCACCGTCGTGCAGCTCGGCCGGACCCGCACGGTAGTGCAGGACGCAGGCATTGGCGCCGCCGGCCACGATCGAGTTGTAGGCCACGCTCTGCGCGCCATGACGGCGGAATTCGTAGAGGAGTTCGGCCTCCAGGTGGTACTCGCGCAGCCCCGCACGCGAAGCGCGCATCGCCCGCACATGCGCTTGCGCGGAAATTTCCGCGGCACGGCGCATCGTGACCAGCTCGCCGGCATCCTTGAACAGGCGCATTTCGTCGAGCAGCGTGCGCACATCCATCGCCACCGCCGGCGCGGACACGCCGGCGCGGCCTTGCATGCGAACGGCGTCGAGCCAGCGGCGCACAGTGGCGTCGAAGTCGGCGGTCGCGGCCAGCGGGTAGGCCAGCTGGGCGCGGTTGGCCAGCAGGGCAGGCAGCAGCTTGTCGATGTCCTCGACCGAATGGGCCTCGTCAAAGCCGAACGTCGCACGGGCGCCTTCGGGGCCGAAGCGGAAGCCGTCCCAGATTTCGCGTTCCTCGTGCTTGGGGCGGCAGAACAGGATGCTGCGATCGCCACCTTCGCCAGGTGCGCCGGCCACCAGGACCAGCACCGCCTCGGGCTCGGTGAAGCCAGTCAGGTAATAGAAATAGCTGTCGTGCCGGTACGGATAGTCGCTGTCGCGGTTGCGCATGGCTTCCGGCGCGGTGGGCACGATGGCAACGCCGCCACCACCCGTGCGCAGGTGTTGCAGCACACGGGCGCGGCGGTCGCGACACGCGCCAAGGAGAGCGGAATCGGGTGCGGACATGGAGTGAAGCCGGTGAGGGGAATGTGCCGATTCTAAACCCGCCGGCCGGTCGTGCGGGCGTGCGATGCGTCGAAGCAGGCGCACAGGCAGTCGCAAAATCAGCCGTAAAAGCAGTCGCCCAGGCACGCGCACCCCGGCGCATGCCTGGCAATACGCCAGGCGGTCAGCCGCGCAATGCGCGGTCCAGGGCGGCGAGCTGGTCGGGCGTGCCGACGTTTTCCCAGCGGCCGTTGAAGCGTTCGCCCGTGGCGGTACCCTCGCGGATCGCATCGCGGTAGTACGGCGACATGGCTACCTTCTGGCCCGGCTCGATATCGCGGAACAGCCGCGTGTCATAGAGTCCGATATTGCCGAAAGTCAGCGCCTGGCGAGAGGCGTCTTCCGCGGGCATGTGCAGGCGGCCATCGTCACCCAGCACGAAGTCGCCGCGCGGATGGAATGCCGGGTTCGGCACCATCACCAGGTGCATCTGCGGGCGCGGCGCGCCGGCCATCGCGCGTGCGCGCGGCAGCAGCGTGCGGTAGTCGAATTCGCAGAAAATATCCCCCGACACGGCCAGGAACACGCCGTCGCTGCCACCGGGAGTGAGCAACGGCAGCGCGTGCGCGATGCCGCCGGCGGTTTCCAGCGCGGTGCCTTCCGGCGACCAGTGGATGCGCACGCCAAACTGCCGCCCGTCTCCGAGCGCGGCTTCAAGCCGCTCACCGAGCCAGGCATGGTTGATGACGATATCGGCAAAACCGGCATGGGCCAGCGCTTCGATCTGCCAGACGATCAACGGCTTGCCGCCCACGGCCAGCAGTGGCTTGGGCGTGGTGTCGGTCAGCGGACGCATGCGGTCGCCGCGCCCGGCGGCAAAGATCATCGCTCTCAAATCAAGGTCTCCAGGGCGATCAGCGTGGCCATGCCGCTGGCGATGGTCCAGCCTACGCTGCGTGTGCGCGCGGCAACCACGATGGCCACCAGGCCGGCCACCAGGCGCGCGTTATAAGGACTCAGGTACACCGCGCCGTCGCGCATCAGCAGGTCCGGCGCGATCAGCGCGGACAGCATCGCGGCCGGCACGAATTGCAGTGCGGTGCGAAACCAGGGCGGCAGGTGCACGCGCCCCTCGACGGCGATGAACGACAGCCGGATCAGAAACGTGGCCAGGCCGGCACCGAGGAACACCCACAGCAAGGTCAGCGAGCTCATGCGGTGTGCTCCTTGCTTTCGGGCCCGCCGGACGCATGCTGTCCCCCGCGGCGATTGCGCTGGAGCAGAAGCATGCCGGCGGCAATGCCACCAAGCGCCGCCACCATGATGCCGAGCTTGTGCGGCATGGCGTAGCACACCACGGCCAGCGCCGTGGCCACCAGCGCGGCCGCCACCTGGGCGCGGTGCTTGAGATTCGGCACGATGATCGCGATAAAGGTCAGCGGCAGGAAGAAGTCGAGCGGCCAATCGCGCGGCACCTGGGCGCCCACCAGCACGCCGGCCAGCGTCGACAGTTGCCAACTCGACCACAGCGCGATGCCCGCGCCGAAATAGAACCAGTGACGATAGCGGGCGCGCGGACCGGTGTCGCCCAGCCGCCGGGTCATGGCGGCGAAGGCTTCGTCGGTCAGCAGGTAGGCGACCAGCGCCTTCCAGCGGCGCGGCAACGGCGCCAGCGACGGGGCGATGGTGGCGGAATACAGCGCGTGCCGCAGATTGACCATCGCCACCGTGAAGGCGATGACCAGCGCGGGGGTGCCGGCCGACCAGAGCTGGGTCAGGATCATCTGCGAGGCGCCGCCAAAGACGATTGCGCTCATCGCGCACGCCAGCCAGGCCGGCATGCCGGCGTTGACGGCCAGCACGCCGTAGATCAGGCCGAACGGCACCACGCCAAGCAGCATCGGCGCCAGCGCGCATACCCCGGCCCACCACTCGCCACGGCGGGTGATGACGGGATCTGCGCTGGTTTCAGACGGCGTGGACACGGCTTAGAACGTCAGGCCGGTGGGGCGCTCGGTGCCTTCGAGCGCATCGAGCAGCCGCACCAGCTTGCGCATTTCGGAATAGCGACCGGCCACGCTGCGCGTGTACTTGAGCACCAGCGGCAGATTGGCCAGGTAGCCATCCTTGCCGTCGCGGTGGTACAGGCGCGCGAAAATGCCCAGCACCTTCAGGTGGCGCTGCAGGCCCATCCATTCGAAATCGCGGTAGAAATCGCCGAAATCCTGCGCCACCGGCAGGCCGGCCTTGCGCGCGCGCTCCCAGTAGCGAATCAGCCAGTCGAGCTGCTGCTCTTCTTCCCATTCGATATAGGCGTCGCGCCACAGCGATACGGCGTCATAGGTGATCGGCCCGATCACGGCGTCCTGGAAATCGAGGATGCCCGGATTGGCGCCCACGGTGGCGCCTTCGGGCAGCACCATCAGGTTGCGCGAGTGGTAATCGCGGTGCACGTAGACCTGCGGCTGGGCCAGGTTGTTGGCCAGGATCGTCTCGAAGACCTCGCGCAGGTCGGCCTGCTGGCGGTCATCGAGCGTGGCGCCGAGGTGCTTTGCCACATACCACTGGGGGAACAGGTCCAGCTCGCGCTGCAGCAGCGCGCGATCATAGGCTGGCAGTTCGCCGGGGCGGGTGGCCAGCTGGATCTGCACCAGTGCCGCGGCGGCGTCCTCATAGAGAGGGCGAGCCGAGGCGTCGTCCAGGCGCGACAGGTAGGTCTGGCTGCCCAGGTCCGCCAGCAGCAGGAAGCCCTGCTCCAGATCCTGTGCCAGTACGGTGGGCACCGTCACGCCGGCGTCGCCGAACAGCTTTGCCACGTGGATGAACGGGCGGCAGTCCTCGTGGGACGGCGGCGCGTCCATCACGATGGCCGTCGGGTGGCCGGGATGCCCGGTACGCACGCGGAAGTAGCGGCGGAAGCTGGCGTCGGCCGACGCCGGGGCGCATGAAGACGGGTCGATCGACCACGCCGCGCCGAGTCCGGCAACCCACGATTTCAGTTGTTCGATACGCGGGTCGTGGCCCGGGTCGTGATTTAGTGCTGCCATGCCGGAAAGGGAGAATACGATGCCCCGTATAATACCCGACCAGACCCGGGCGCCGGGTGGCCCCCGGGAGGGGTCTTTGTCGCCCCGCAGCCCGCTCCGGCATTAGGCTGGGGGCCGTGGGAAGCCGCATTGCGACGTCCCGCGCAGCGCCCGCCGCCGAGCCGACCGACAACCGTTTGCATGACCGAACAACAACGACGATCGCCGCATCATCCGGCCACCCGACCGCCTGCGCTCCAGGGCAAGCCCTGGCGCGCCCGCGTGCCCGCCAGCGCCTTGCGGCCGCTCGTGCTGGCAATGGCCGGCCTTTCGGTCAATGCGCACGCCCAGTATGGCGCCGCTTCGGCGATTCCGAACCTGGACATTGCCGAGCCGGCCGTCACCCAGTCCGCCGAGCCTCCGCCGCCGCCGCCCGAATCGGGCGATCTGGTGCCGAGCCTGGCCGAGCCGGCCCGCCGGCCCGCCGGCGCGAGCACCAGCACGCTGGGGGTTTCCCCGTCGTCGACGCCGTCGAACCCGAATGCACCGGCCTATGTTTCTGGCGACCGCGTGACCGGTTACAGCGAGAAGGGCGTCGAGCTGGAGGGCAATGCCGAGTTGCGCCGCGATGGCGGCGTGGTCAAGGGCGACAAGCTGACCTATGACCAGGACACGGACGAGGCCCATGCCACGGGCAACGTGCGGTTGTCCAAGGGCGGCACGCTGGCCGTCGGCCCCGAGGCACGCATGCGCGTGCAGGCCAATGAAGGCTACATGCTGTCGCCGGACTACTACTTTCAGCAGACCGGCGGCTCGGGCAGTGCCGAGCGGATCGACTTCATCGACCCGGATCGCAGCACGCTCAAGAAGGCGACGTACACGACCTGTTCGCCCGACAACGCGGACTGGTACTTCAGCGCGCGCAAGCTGGACCTGGACAGCGACCGCGAAGTGGGCGTGGCCTATGGCGGCGTGCTGAATTTCTTCGGCGTGCCCGTGGCGGCCGCGCCGGCGTTCTCATTCCCGCTGAACAACGAGCGTCGCAGCGGTATGCTGCCGCCGCTGTTCGGCTACAGCTCGAAGTCGGGTGCGGACCTGACGGTCCCGTACTACTTCAACCTGGCGCCGAACCGGGACCTGACGGTGTACCCGCGTATCCTGACCGAGCGCGGCGTGCAGCTGGGTGGTGACTTCCGCTATCTGGGCGATGGCTACAACGGCCGTATCCGTGCGGAATTCCTGCCGGACGACAAGAAGGCCGGCCGGGACCGCTGGGCATACTCGATCCAGCATAGTCAGCGGATCATTCCGGGCATGACGGCGTACGCGAACGTCAGCAAGGTATCGGATGACCAGTATCCCGACGACCTGACGCGCAGCGTTTCGCAATCGACGCTGCGGCAGTACACCCAGGAAGGCGGCGTTGTCTACAGCTGGCAGAACTGGACGTTCCTGGCCCGTGTGCAGAAGTTCCAGACGCTGCGCCCGAGCGAGCCATCGTACGAGCGTGAGCCGCAGGTCAGTGCCAGGTACACACGCTACGATCTTGGTGGCTTCGATATCACGCTCGACACCGACTACACGCGCTTCAAGATTCCGCTGACATCGACGGGCTTCCAGCAGCCCGAAGGCAGCCGCGCCTACTTCAATCCGTCGATCAGTTATCCGATCGTGCGTCCGGGCTGGTACGTCACGCCGAAGCTGATCTTCAACGCGGCGCAGTACAACATGGACGCGGGCACCAACACTGTCGGTGCGCCCAATACCATGAGCCGGAGCATCCCGACGGTGAGCCTGGACTCGGGCATGACGTTCGAGCGCGATGCGCCCGGCATCAGCCGCCTGTTCGGAGTCAACTATACGCAGACGCTGGAACCGCGCCTGTTCTACGTCTACACGCCGTTCCGCGACCAGAGCCAGTTCCCGCTGTTCGATACCGTGCAGTCGGACTTCAGCTATGGCCAGATCTTTACCGAGAACCCGTTCAGCGGTAACGACCGGATTGCCGACAACAACAAGCTGACCGCTGGCCTGACCACGCGCCTGATCGAATCGGAGACCGGTGTCGAGCGCTTCCGCGGTACGATCGCGCAGCGGATCGACTTCACCGGCCAGCGCGTGCAGCTGGGCGGCACGCTGACGGACACAAAGCCGACGTATTCGGATCTGCTGGCGGCGACGACGATTCAGCTGTTCCGCGGCTACTACCTTGACGCGGGGATCCAGTGGAACCCGGATGAGAACCGCGTCAACTATTCGAACGTGGCATTTGCATGGCGTCCGGAATCGCGCAAGCTGCTGAATCTGGGCTATCGCTATCGCCGGCCGACGTCGGTGACGGACAATACCGCCATCGACCAGTTCGAGGTATCGGGTCAGTGGCCGATCACGCAGCGTGTCTATGGCATTGGCCGCGTGGCCTATGACCAGTCGGCCAGCCAGCTCGTCGATGCGCTGGCCGGCTTCGAGTATGCGGCCGACTGCTGGGTGGGTCGCTTTGTGTACCAGCGTTTCCGCAACACCACGAACGGATACACCGGCCGGATCTTCCTGCAGGTGGAATTCCGCGGATTGTCCAACGTTGGCTCCAATCCGCTGGACATGCTGCGCCTGAACGTGCCGGGCTACGAGCCCGTGACCGCGCGACCGGTGCCCACGTCCCCGTACGATCACTATGAATGACGGACCAAGATGAAACGTCAAGCTTTTTCGGTAATGTTCGGCCTGAACTCCTGGCAGCAGGTGCTGCTTTCCGCGGTGCTCGTCACGTTGGCCGCACCGGCTGCCGCGCAACTGCGCGCACCGGGAGGCTCCCGCACACAGGGCATCTTCGTGCCGCAAAGCGGGCAGGGGGCAAGTACGGTGGCGCCAAGCCAGCCGCAATTGGGCGTGCCGCAGCCGGCGCAGAAGCGCTCGCAGCTGGTGGACGAGGTGGTTGCCATCGTCAACAACAGCGTGATCACGCGACGCGAGTTGCTTGACCGGGCCGACGAGATCGAAAACCAGCTGCGCGCCGCGAATCGCCCGATTCCCGAGCGGCCGGACCTGCTTGGCGAAGTGCTGGAACGGCTGGTGATGGAGCGCGTGCAGACGCAGGCCGCTCAGGATGCCGGCATCAAGGTGACCGATCAGGAAGTGGATCGCGCGATCGAATCGGTGGCGCAGCAGAACAAGATGTCCGCCACCGAACTGCGCCGCCGCGTTGAAGCCAGCGGCATGACGTGGTCCAAGTATCGCGACGAACTGCGCAAGCAGGTGCAGGTCATCCGCCTGCGCGAACGCGAAGTGGACTCGAAGGTGCAGGTCTACGACGGCGAGATCGACAATTTCCTGGCCGCGCGCAGCGGGCAGTCCGCCGCCACGGGGCCGACCGAGTACAACGTGCAGCAGATTCTGCTGCGCGTGCCGGAAGACGCATCCGATGCCCAGAAGGCACAGCTCAAGGCCAAGGCCGAGGGCCTGCTCAAGCAGGCCCAGGGTGGTGCCGACTTTGCCGAACTGGCCAAGGCGAATTCCGAGGCGCCCGAGGCGGCGCAGGGCGGCGCAATGGGTTTCCGCGAAATCGGCCGCCTGCCCGCGCTGTTTGCCAATGCAATCGTCGATCTGCAACCAGGCGCCGTCGTGCCGGAAGTGGTGGAATCGGCCAATGGCTTCCACGTGCTCAAGCTGGTTGCCAAGCGCGCGGCGCCCGCGCAGCAGGCTGCCTCCGACCGCATTACGCAAACGCAGGTGCGCCACATCCTGATCCGCACCGGCCCGAACATGCCCGAGGCGGAAGCCAAGCGCCAGATGACCACATTGCGTGATCGACTGACCCACGGCACCGACTTTGCCGACGCCGCACGCCGCTACTCGCAGGACGGTTCGGCGCAGCAGGGCGGGGAGCTGGGCTGGGTATCGCCGGGCGAGCTGGTACCCGAGTTCGAGCAGGCGATGAACCGGTTGCGTCCGGGCGAGATCTCGGAGCCGGTGGTCACGCAGTTCGGCGTGCACCTGATCCAGGTGGAAAACCGCCGCGAGACGGAGGTGTCGGCCGAGAAGCAGCGTGACTTCGCCCGCCAGGAAGTCCGCGAACAGAAGCTGCGCGCCGCCTATGATGACTGGGTGCGCCAGCTGCGCAGTGCGGCGTACGTGGAATACCGGATCAACCGCCAGCGCTGATAACGCGCCGGCCACCCTGCCATGCCCGACCCTGCACCCGCTCCACTGGCGTTAGCCATCACTACCGGCGAACCGGCCGGTATCGGTCCCGATATCACGATCGGTGCCTTGTTGCAGCTCGTGGGGGGTGGCAACGATATGGGACGTGGCGCATACCGGTTTCATGTGATCGGCGACGCGCACCTGCTGGCGCAGCGCGCCGAGGCGCTGGGCGTGGCGCATGCGTGGCGGCGCCGTATCGCCGACGGCGATGTGGTCGTCGAACATGTGCCGCTGGGCGTGGCGTGCGAGGCGGGCCAGCTCGACGCCCGTAACGGCCGCTACGTGCTGGCGCTGCTCGATGCCGCCATCGATGGCCTGCGCGACAGGCGCTATGCCGCGATGATCACCGCGCCCGTGCAGAAGAGCACGATCAACGATGCCGGCGTGCCGTTCACGGGCCATACCGAATATCTGGCCGAGCGCGCCGCCGTACCGCGCGTGGTGATGATGCTGGCGGGGCCGCAGCCGGCCCATGACAATGCGATGCTGCGGGTGGCGCTGGCCACCACGCACCTGCCGCTGCGTGCGGTGCCCGATGCGCTGACGGTGCCGATGCTGCTGGAGACGCTGAAGATCGTCGATCACGACCTGCGACGCCATTTCGGCATTGCGCGTCCGCGTATCCTGGTGACCGGGCTCAACCCGCACGCCGGGGAATCGGGCCACATGGGCCGCGAGGAGATCGATGTCATTTCGCCCGCGCTGGCGCTGGCCGGCGATGCCGACATCGATGCACGCGGCCCCTATCCTGCCGACACGCTGTTCCAGCCGCGCCACCTGCGCGATGCCGACTGCGTGCTGGCGATGTACCATGACCAGGGACTGGCGCCGCTCAAATACGGCACCTTTGGCCACGGCGTCAATATCACGCTGGGCCTGCCCTTTATCCGCACATCGGTGGATCACGGCACCGCGCTCGGCCTGGCCGCTACCGGCCAGGCCGAACACGGCAGCATGATTGAAGCCATCCGGTGTGCCATTACGATGGCTGGCCATGCCAGCGGCCGCCACGGCAACGGCGCGTCCGCCAACGGCCGCCACTGACTTATGCGTTCAAACGTGCACCAGGGCCATGTGGCCCGCAAACGATTCGGGCAGAACTTCCTGGTCGATGACGGCATCATCTACGGCATCGTCAATGCGATCGATCCGCAGCCGGACGACGTCGTCGTCGAAATCGGCCCGGGCCTGGGCGCCCTGACCGACCCGCTGCTAGAGCGGCTGCCGGCCATGCAGGTCGTGGAACTCGACCGCGACCTCGTGGAGCGCCTACGCAACCGCTACAACGACCGGCTCGTCGTGCATGCCGGCGATGCGCTGGCATTCGATTTCGGCAAGCTCAAGGAGGCCGGGCGCGCGCTGCGTATCGTGGGCAATCTGCCTTACAACATATCGAGTCCGCTGCTGTTCCACCTGATGGACTTTGCCGATCACGTGCGCGACCAGCATTTCATGCTGCAGAAGGAAGTGGTCGAGCGCATGGTGGCCGAGCCGGGCAGCAAGGCGTTTGGCCGGCTGTCGATCATGCTGCAGGTGCGTTATCACATGGAACACGTGCTCGACGTTCCGCCGGCATCGTTCAACCCGCCGCCGAAGGTCGATTCCGCCGTGGTGCGCATGATCCCCTGGCCGCGCGCCGAGGACGGCACATTGCGCTCGCCGTATCCGGCCTGCGATCCGAACGTGCTCGGCGACGTGGTCACCGCGGCGTTCTCGCAGCGCCGCAAGGTCCTGCGTAATACGCTGTCGTTCCTGCGCGACCAGGTCGACTTCGACGCGCTCGGCTTCGACCTGAGCCGCCGCGCCGAGGAAGTGCCGGTGGCCGAATATGTCGAACTGGCCCGCATCGTCGGCAACAGTGCGGCGCCGCCCGCGCGCGGCGTGGCCTGATGCCCGCACCGGTTACCGATTTTCCGAATTCCCGAATCTCCTGAATATCCCAAAGCTTTCGCGACGCTCATGACAGAACAGACCAAGACCGATCCGCGTCCCGTCATCCTGACTGGTGACCGTCCTACCGGACCGCTGCACCTGGGCCACTACGTCGGCTCGCTGAAGAGCCGCGTGGCTCTGCAGGAAACGCACAAGCAGTATGTGCTGCTGGCCGATACGCAGGCGATGACCGACAACGCGCACGACCCGGACAAGGTGCGCCGCAACGTGCTGGAAGTTGCGCTGGATTACCTGGCAGTGGGCATCGACCCGGCCAAGACCACGATCACGGTGCAGTCGCACCTGCCGGCGCTGGCCGAGCTGACGCTGATGTATCTGAACTTCGTCACGGTGTCGCGCCTGGAGCGCAATCCGACGATCAAGGAAGAGATCCAGGCGCGTGGCTTCGGCCGCGATATCCCGGCAGGTTTTCTGTGCTACCCGGCTTCGCAGGCCGCCGATATCACGGGCTTCAAGGCCGTGCTGGTGCCGGTGGGCGAAGACCAGGCACCGTTGATCGAACAGACCAACGAGATCGTGCGACGCATCAACCATCAGGTGGGCCGCGACGTACTGCCGGAGGCCGCCGCGCTGATCCCGAAGCATGGACGCCTGCCTGGCGTGGATGGCAAGGCGAAGATGAGCAAGTCGCAGGGCAACTCGATTCCGCTTGGCGCAACGGCGGATCAGATCCGCGAGGCCGTGCACAAGATGTACACCGATCCGAACCACCTCAAGGTGTCGGACCCTGGCCAGGTGGAAGGCAACGTCGTGTTCACGTACCTCGACGCGTTCGATCCGAATGTGGAGGAAGTGCAGGCGCTGAAGGAACACTACCAGCGCGGCGGCCTGGGCGATATGGTGCTCAAGCGCCGTGTGGAAGGCCTGCTGCAGGAAATGCTGCGCCCGATGCGCGAGCGCCGGGAGCAACTGGCCAAGGACCCGGGCTATGTGTTCGACATCCTGAAGAAAGGCACCGCCGAGGCGCGCGAGTTGACCCAGCAGACGCTGGACGAAGTGCGCGGCGCGCTCGGGATGTTCTCGTTCCCGAACTAATCCTCTGATGGTTCGCTGCCCTCTCCCGCGCGGGAGAGGGCGGAACACCGGCGGGCGTGTCCTATGCCTTCCGGTTCACCAGCACAATCCCCAGCAGCACCAGCACCGCCGCCACGGCGAACCGCACGCCGACCTGGTCGTGCATCAGCAGCACGCCGAACGCCACGCCGAACAGCGGCGTCAGAAACGAAAACACCGATAGCCGCGAAGCCAGGTACTGGCGCAGCAGCCAGAACCAGATCAGGTAGCTGGCAAACGCGATCAGCACCGACTGGTAGAACAGGCTTGCCACCACGAAGCCGGTGACTTCCACGCGATGGACCTGGCCGGCGGCCAGCGCCATCACCAGCAGCAGCACTGCCGATACCGCCAACTGATAGAGCAGCGTCTTGCTGGCTGGTGCGTGCGACAGCTTGCTGCCGCGTACCACGATGGTCGTTGCCGCCCAGAGGGCGCCGGCCACGACTCCCAGTGCATCGCCAAGGAGCGTGCTGGATTGCGAGGACGCGGCGACAATGCCGTCCGCGAACGCCAGCACCATCCCCAGGAATGCCAGCACCACACCTACCCACTGGCCGCGATGCAGATGCTCGCCCGGCACGAACAGGTGCAGGCCCAGCGCGGTGAAGATCGGCGCCGTATAGAGGAACACGGCCATGCGCGATGCCGTGGTGTGGCCCAGGCCGACGAAGATACAGAAGAACTCCGCGCCGAACAGCAGGCCAGCCACAAGGCCCGCGCGCAGCGTGCCGTCGCGTTCCCAGAGCGGTGTGCCGCGCCATGCCGCGAAGGCAAACACGAGCAGGGCCGCAATGGCGGAGCGGACGCCGGCTTGCAGCACGGCGCCCATCAGTGGAGCGGTGACCTTGATGATCACCTGCTGGAGTCCCCATGCGGCGCACAGCAGCACCATCAGTCCGATGGCCGTGCTGTCCAGCGGGCGCCTTGTTATTAGTTGTGTGCTCATTGCCGCGTCGCTTACGGACGTGCGGCGCCGCGGGTGGAGTTTCGCTCGATCAGTTCGATCTTGTAGCCGTCCGGATCTTCCACGAATGCAATCACCGTGGTCCCGCCCTTGACCGGACCGGCCTCGCGCGTGACCTTGCCGCCGGCCGCGCGGATGCGGTCGCAGGCTTCGGCGGCGTTGGGGGTTTCCAGGGCGATATGGCCGTAGGCGGTGCCCAGGTCATACTGGTCCACGCCATAGTTGTAGGTCAGCTCCAGCACCGCGGTCTCGCTTTCGGGGCCGTAGCCGACAAAGGCCAGGCGGTACTTGTATTCGGGGTTGTCGCTCTCGCGCAGCAGTTGCATGCCCAGCACGCGCGTGTAGAAGTCGATCGAGCGCTGGTAGTCGCCAACGCGCAGCATGGTGTGGAGGAGTCGCATAGGGGACCTTCTTTGGGTTGTTGATACAACAGAGTCCGTCATTCTAGTCCTGCGCGCCGGCGCTTGCCGATGACGCTGAAGTCCGGCAACGAGAAATTTCAGCACGCCGTTGCATTTGATGTTCACGAAGCGGTTGCTACAGTGAAGCACGCATGCATGACATATGGCAGCCTACGCCGATTTCACGGCGCGGCAGCGCTGTGGGTCGCGCGACAGGTTTCTTCTGACAAGAGGGAAACTGCATGACGCGATGCTTCCGGAGCAGTAGCTGTGGCGCGCTGGCTTGCGCGCTGGTCGCAGTGCTCGATGCCAGGCTCGGCCACGCAGCTGACTGTGCGCCACCGTCGCCCACGGCAAGCTCATACACGGCGAACGGTTGCGACGGCACCGTCACCGGAGGCACATTCAACACAGGGGCCTCGGCCTACGCTTCGGTGCTCCATGCCGTCAACAGCGGCACCATTACCGTTACGGGGCCCGTCACCCTGCTCTCGACCGGCGACGAGTCCACGGGTGCCTATGCGAACAACGCTGGCGCCATCTACTTCAACGCGCCGGGCAGTACGCTGACGACGTCGGGAGCCCACTCGAACGGCGTACACGCATTCGGCACTGTCACCGTGACGGGTCAGGTCAACGTAACGACCTCGGGCGAGCGCGGGCATGCTCTGTTTGCCGACTATGGCGGCGTGGTGCAGATGCACGACTCGATCATTGTGACCCAGGGCGCGGAGGCAGCGGGCATTGCCGTGGCCACTGGCACCATCTCGCTTGTCGGGGCCAGCGCGATTACGACAACCGGTATTACCGCACCCGGCGTGGCGCTGACTTCGTCGAATTCGAATGCGATCGTCGACGGCCAGGACGTCCGCATTCCGATCCGCACCACCGGCGAGAGTTCGCCAGGCGCCGCAGGGGCGCAAGGGTCTGGCTCGATGGTGTTGCGCCGCGTGGATATCACCACCGAAGGTGCCATCGCCTTCGGCATACTCGCGCGAAACGCCATGACCATACAGGCCGACGATGTCACCGTGGTCACAAAGGAGTCAGGTTCCATTGGCGTGCTTGCGAGCGATGGCGGCGTGGTGACGCTGACCGGCGGCAGCGTCGCCACGGCAGGACGCGGCGCGCACGGCCTTTCGGTGGAGGGGGCGGGCAGTTCCATCGTGGCCGATGGCACCGCGGTTACGGTCTCGGGCCCCCTCGCGGCGGCGATGCAGGTCCTGGACCAGGGCAGCATCGTCCTGAGCAACGGCAGCGCGGTCAGCACCGGGCAGGATGGCAGCGCGCTGTCCATGTTCAGCACCGACCAGACGATGATGCAAAAGGCCGAAATTACCGGCAGCACCCTGGCGGCGAACCGTGGCACTGCGCTTGCATTCCTGGGCGGTGAGGCATCGGTGAAGATCACCGACAGCAGCGTGTCGGGCTTCTACTTGTTGGGAATCGATTCACGTGCCGATCCAGTCGTCGCGGACGTGACTGCCACCCGCTCGGTACTGCGTGGGGCGGCGGTAGTGATGCCCGCGTCGAGTGGCAGCACGCACGCGGCGCGGCTGTCGCTGCGCGACGGTTCCACGTGGATTGTCACCGGCGATTCCAACCTGACGCGGTTGGAAAACTACGGCAGCACGGTCACGTTCGTGCCACCGGTCGACGGGGTGTTCCATTCGCTTGTCCTTGACGGATACCACAGCGCTGGTGGCACGGTGAGCCTGACGGCGGCGCTCGGCGGCGATGACTCCCCTTCGGATCGGCTTGTGATCCGCGGCGGTACCGTCACGGGCTCCAGCCTGTTGCGCATCTCCAATGCCGGTGGCAAAGGGGCGCTGACGAGCGAAGGCATCAAGGTGATCGACGCGGTCTCGGGCGGCGTCGTTCCTGCCGGCACTTTTACGCTTGCCGGCCGCGCGGTGGCGGGGGCGTTCGAGTACCGCCTGTATCGCGGCGGCCTGACCAATCCTGACGACGGCGACTGGTATCTGCGATCGCAGCAGATGCCCACGCCGCCCACGCCGCCCACGCCGCCCACGCCACCCGATCCGCCGTCGCCTCCTTATCCTTCCCGGCCCATGTACCGGCCGGAAGTGCCGGCCTACATCGCCAACGAGCACGCGGCCGCCGGCCTCTTCCTGCACAGCCTGCAAGACCGCATGGGCGAGCTGCCGTTTTCGTCGGCGCCTGCGAGCTGGCTGCGGCTGGTGGGACAGACCGCCGAGAGTGGCAGCCGCGGCAACGACTACGGCGCACGTGCCGATACCGTGATCCTGCAGGGTGGCGGCGATTTCGCGCGCGGCTCACTGTTTGGCGCGGAGGATCGCCTGCATGTCGGCGCGATGCTCGGCTACGGACACGTGGCGACCGACGGTCTTGCGGCGGGCAACGATGCCCGGGCCAAGGGCGAGGTGAACGGTTACGGCGTGGGCATGTACGCGACCTGGTTCGGCCAGGCTGCCTCCGACCTCGGGCCTTACGTCGACACCTGGTTCCAGTACGCCTGGTTCGACAGCAACGTGCGTGGCGATCAGTTGCCCAAGGTCGGCTATCACAGCCAGGCATGGAATGTGTCGCTCGAAGGCGGCTGGGCCCTGCCGCTGGCCAGCACGTCATGGCGCGTGGAACCCCAGGCGCAGGTAGCCTGGCTGCGCCATCTGGGCGTCAACGTGACCGAGCCCGGCGGCACGCAGGTCAGCGGCGGCGATACCAATGGCGTGGTCACCCGGCTTGGCGTACGTATCTTCCGCACGCTGGACCGGGACGACGGCGGGCGGCTGCAGCCGTACGCGACGCTGAACTGGTGGCATGACCAGGCCAGCGCGTCGGTGGGATTCAGTGATACGGTGCTGGGCCAGCTGTTCCCACGCGATCGCTACGAACTCAAGCTCGGCCTCAACGCGCGGCTGACACGCGGCTGGACGAGTTGGGGGAATATCGGAGGACAGTGGGGCAGCCAGGGCTACCGCCAGTACGCCATGCGGCTCGGCGCACGCTATGCCTGGTGAGCGGTGCGAACCGGCCGGGCGTCAGAACGTCGGCAGCAGCTCGGGCGGATGCGCGCGCAGTTGGGCGCGGGCGTCGCGGAATTCGGGAAAGATCGATTCCACGGTCTCCCAGAAACGCGGGCCGTGGTTCATTTCCTTGAGGTGCGCCAGCTCGTGCGCGGCCACGTAGTCGATCATCGACAGCGGAAAATGCATCAGGCGCCAGTTGAGGCGGATCTTGCCGTCGGCGGTGCAACTGCCCCAGCGCGTGGCGGCCGAAGTCAGCGCAAAGCCGGTATGGCGCACGCCAAGTTTGTCCGCATAGACGTCGAGCCGCTCGGCCATCAGCCGGCGCGCCTGGTTTTGCAGCCAGCCCTGCACGCGGTCCTTGACCTGCTGTTCCTCGGCATGTCCCGGCAATGCGAGATGCAGGACGCGGGTATCGGCGTTGAAGCAGAGCACGCCGGCCGGAGATTCCAGCTGGAGCGTGATGGGTTGGCCCAGGAACGGCAGCGTCGCGCCATCGCGCCATTGCACCGTGGGCAGCACGCGGCGGGTCTCACGGTGACGCCATTCGCCCAGCTTGGTGAAAATCCAGCGTTGCTTTTCCAGGATGGCCGCCTCGACATCGACCAGCGTCACCCAGCGCGGCGCCGTGATCGACAACCCGCGGTCATCGACCGTGAAGCCGATCGTACGACGCGACGAGCGCTTCAGCGAATAGTAAAGCGTGCGTTCTCCCACCTGCAGCACGCGGCTGTTTGGCAGCGCGGGCGGCCAGACATCGGCCGTCGGTCCCGCCGGAGCGTCGGGCGCCAGCAGAGGCTGCTGCGTCGGCTGGGCGGGCGGCGTGGCGTCTGCCAGCGGCAGTTCCATCTGCGCGCCGGGGTCGGCGGTAGGGCGCAACAGCTTCATGCGGTGGCCTGGCTCCCTGCGCGACGATAGCTTTCCGGGTCGATGCGACGCATCTCGCGCTCGATCCAGGCTTCCACTTCCTGGTTCAGGACGTCGGCAGTCTTGTTGGCGGACGGAATCACGTCGCCGATCGAGATCGTGATCGTGCCCGGATACTTTGAAAATGAATTGCGCGGCCAGAGGCGCCCCGAGTTGACTGCCATCGGGAACACCCATGCACCGGTCTCCACGGCCAGGCGCGCGCCGCCGCTCTTGTAGCGGGGACGCTCCAGGCCAGCCCGCGTGCGCGTGCCTTCAGGGAACATGATGATCCACGCGCCTTCGTTGAGCCGCTCACGGCCCTGCCTCGCGGCCGACGCAAATGCACGGGTGCCGTCCTTGCGGTTGATGTGGACCATCTTGAGCATGCCCAGCGCCCAGCCGAAGAACGGTACGAACAGCAGTTCACGCTTGAACACGAAGCACAGCGGCTTAGGCATCAGCGCCACGTAGGCCACGGTCTCCCAGGCGGACTGGTGCTTGGACAGCAGCACCACGGGCTTGTCCAGCATCGCGAGCATCTTTTCCATGCCTTCGATGCGGTACTGGATGCCGCAGATCAGGCGCGCGGCCCAGATCACCAATCGCGTCCAGCCCCGCACAAAGCGGAAGCGGTTCTCCGCGTTCATGAACGGGAAGACGATGAAGCAAACGCACGCGTAGGGCGGCGTCAGGATGATGAGATACAGCGTGAACAGCAGGGAGCGGATAAAGGTCATCGATGGGGGCGACGATGGACGAATTCAGGGGGCGGGGGATGCGGCGTGCGTGACGGTCTTTTGACTGCCTTCGGCAATCAGCCAGCGGGCGAATGCGGCCAGGTCGTCGTGCACGCGGGTATTGGCGGGCAGGCCGCCTTTGTCGAGCGTGCGCAGGCCTTTGCCGGTACGTACCAGATGCGGCAGGCAGCCGACGGCCACGCCGGCTTCGAGGTCGCGCAGCGAATCGCCCACGGTAGGCACGTGGCGCAGCTCGATGCCGAAGCGCTCGCCGATCTGTTCGTACAAGCCCGACTTCGGCTTGCGGCAGTCGCAGTTGTCGGCGGCCGTATGCGGGCAGAAGAACACGGCCTCGACGCGGCCGCCGAGGTTGGCCAGCGCCTTGTACATTTTTTCGTGCATGGCGTTGAGGGCGTTCATCTCGAACAGCCCGCGGCCAATGCCCGACTGGTTGCTGGCGATCACGATGCGATAGCCAGCCTGGTTCAGCATGGCGATGGCTTCGAGGCTGCCGGGGATCGGCACCCACTCGTCGGGCGTCTTGATGAACTGGTCGCTGTCGAGATTGACCACGCCATCGCGGTCAAGAATCACGAACTTCGGCAGGGACTGAGGCATGGCGTGCTCCGATGCGGCTTGAAAGACAGCTTAGGCCGCCAGCTTGGAAATGTCCGCCACGCGGTTGGCCAGACCGTGCAGCGTGGCCAGCAGCGCCAGGCGGTTGGCGCGCAGCTTCGCGTCGTCGGCCATCACCATCACATCGTTGAAGAAGCGGTCCACGGCGTCGCGCAGTTGGGCCAGATCGCGCAGCGCGGCAGTGAAATCGCCACCGGAGAAGGCGGCTTCCACGCCAGGGCGCACGCGCTCGATGGCTTCGAACAGCGCGCCTTCGGCTGCTTCCTGGAACAGGGCGGCGTCGACGTTGCCGATGGCCTCGTCGGTCTTCTTCAGGATGTTCGTGATGCGCTTGTTGGCGGCGGCAAGGGCCTCGGCCTCCGGCAGCGCGGCAAACGTGCGCACGGCTTCCATGCGGGCCAGGATGTCGTGCAGCGACTGCGGACGCAGGCTGACCACGGCTTCCACTTCATTGGTCGTGTAGCCCTTGTCCTTCAGGTAGCCGCGCACGCGGTCGTACAGGAAGTCGGCGATTGCCTCGCGCGACGGCTTCACGGCGGCAATGCCGGCGAAAGCCTGCTCGGTCAGGCTCAGGAGCGTGTCCAGCGGCACGGCCAACGGCTTTTCGATCAGCATGCGCAGAATGCCCAGCGCGTGGCGGCGCAGTGCGAACGGGTCTTTCTCGCCGGTCGGCTGCAGGCCGATGCCCCAGATGCCGACCAGGGTTTCGAGCTTGTCGGCCATTGCCACGGCCGTGCTCACGTTGCCTTCCGGCAGCGCGTCACCGGCAAAGCGCGGGCGATAGTGCTCGGAGCAGGCCAGCGCCACGTCGTCGGCTTCGTCGTCATGGCGAGCGTAGTACGTGCCCATCGTGCCCTGAAGCTCGGGGAACTCGCCGACCATGTCGGTCAGCAGGTCGGCCTTGGCCAGCTCGGCGCCGCGCATGGCGGCTGCCTTGTCCACCGTTGCGCCGGCGGCGTTCATCGCATCGGCAATGTGGCCGGCAATCTGCTGAAGGCGCTGCACGCGGTCCAGCTGGCTGCCGATCTTGTTGTGGTAGACCACATTGCCCAGTTGCGGCACGCGCGATGCCAGCGTCTTCTTGCGGTCCTGGTCGAAGAAGAACTTGGCATCGGCCAGCCGCGGGCGCACCACGCGCTCGTTGCCGGTGATGATCGACTGCGGCGTGTCCGTGGCCAGGTTCGACACGATCAGGAAGCGATTGCGCAGGTGGCCGGCGGCGTCGGTCAGTGCGAAGTACTTCTGGTTGGTCTGCATCGTCAGGATCAGGCATTCCTGCGGCACGGCCAGGAACGCTTCTTCGAAGTGGCACGGGTAGACCACCGGCCATTCGACCAGCGAGTTCACTTCGTCGAGCAGTGACTCGGGCATGACCACCTGATCGGCGCCGGCTTCCTTGAGCAGCGCGGTGCGAATCCGTTCGCGGCGGTCGCCATAGCTGGCGATCACACGGCCGCGCGACTCCAGCAGTCCCGCGTACTCGGTGGCATGCGGAATTTCGATCGTGCCCTGCGACAGGAAGCGGTGGCCCTGCGTCACGTTGCTGGCTTGCAGGCCGAGCACCGACACCGGCACGATTTCGGCGCCGTACAGCGCGATCAGGCTATGCGCCGGACGCACGAAGTGCACCGTGGCGCCGTCCGGGCGCTGGTAGCTCATCACCTTCGGAATCGGCAGCTTGGTCAGCGTATCGTCCAGCGCGGCCTGCAGCCCATCGGCCAAGGCGGCGCCACGGGCGGTATAGCGATAGAAGAAGGCATCGGCCTTGCCGTCGGAGGCGCGCTCCAGCGTCTGCCAGTCGATCTCGCCCACGCCCACGGACTTTGCCAGGGCCGCCAGCTTCTTGGCCAGCGGTGCGGTCGGCGCGCCGTTTGCGTCGAGCGCCACGGTCAGCGGCAGCACCTTTTCACGCTGCTCCCGGTCCGGCGCGGTGCGGCGCACGCCGCTGACCAGCGCGGCCAGGCGGCGCGGGGTGGCAAAAGGCGTCACGGTGGCGCCGGTTTCGAGCAGGTCCCGCGCGCCAAGGCCGTCGAACGCGCCCTGCGCAAAGGCTTCGCCCAGCCGGGCCAGCGCCTTCGGCGGCAGTTCTTCGGTGAACAGTTCGATCAGCAGCGAATCGGTCATGGGTTGCGACATGAATCTATCCAACAGGTATGGCCGCGCGCATCAGCAGCGCGGCGCGAGATTGGGTTCTACGCCAGACAGCAGCCACAGGCCGTTCTGCTGGCGGAATTGCAGCGTGGTGTAGGCGCATTGGGCGGCCACACCGGAAGCGCCGCGGCTGCCCGCGGCCGGAAAGCGTGCGTCGATACGATGGGACCGGCGGTCGTAGCGGATCTCGTCGATGCGCCCCCCCACCCAGAAATCGATCTTCGCGGGCAACTGCGTGGCGGAATAATAGGTGCGCACGGTGCGGCGCGTGCCGCCGGCGCGTTCTTCCCATTCCACCCACTGCAGCGGGTAGCGGATCGCGCTTTCGTACGCCCGCAGCGGTACGCGGTGCCAGCCGAGATCGCGCGAACCGGAGAGATCGCACGAGAACGAGCGCACCAGTTGCGTCCACTGGTCGATGGCCGACAGCGACGGCCGCCAGTGCCGCGTAATGGCCTGTTGCAGCGCCTGGGTATCGGCCTCGCAGACATTGGCCAGTTCCGCCGGCAGGTACAGCGCCTGCGGTGACGGCGCCGCCGAAGTGCGTGCCGCGGCCAGGGCGCCCGCCGGGGACAATGCGATCGGCAGGGCGAACGCGGCGAGTGCGATGGCGCCGCGTACGCGGGCCGTCATGCGCGCGCCCCGTTGTTGCACATCGGGAAGCCCAGCGCTTCGCGCGAATCGTAATAGGCCTGCGCTACCAGGCGCGACAGATTGCGGATGCGGCCGATATAAGCGGCACGCTCGGTCACCGAGATTGCGCCGCGCGCATCGAGCAGGTTGAACGTGTGGGCGGCCTTGAGCACCTGCTCGTAAGCCGGCAGCGCCAGGCGTGTGCCGTTCGTCTTCGGCGTTCCGTCTTCGTTCTTCTCGCCGGTATCCCCCATCAGTCGCTTGGCTTCGCGCTCGTGCTCGGCGAAGTGGCGGAACAGGATCTCGGTGTTGCTGTGCTCGAAGTTGTAGGTGGATTGCTCCACTTCGTTCTGGTGGTAGACGTCGCCGTAGGTCAGGCGGCGCGTCACGCCGTTTTCTTCCCACTCGGTCCAGACCAGGTCGTAGATGTTCTCCACCTTCTGCAGGTACATCGCCAGCCGCTCGATGCCGTAGGTGATTTCGCCGGTGATGGGCTTGCAGTCGATGCCGCCCACTTGCTGGAAGTACGTGAACTGCGTGACTTCCATGCCGTTGAGCCAGACTTCCCAGCCCAGGCCCCAGGCGCCCAGCGTCGGGTTTTCCCAGTCGTCCTCGACAAAGCGGATGTCATTCTGCTTCAGGTCCAGGCCCAGCGCCTCCAGCGAGCCCAGGTAGAGCTCCAGGATGTTCTCGGGTGCCGGCTTCAGCACCACCTGGTACTGGTAGTAGTGCTGGAGACGGTTCGGATTCTCGCCATAGCGGCCGTCCTTGGGCCGGCGCGACGGCTGCACGTAGGCCGCGCGCCACGGCTCCGGGCCAATCGCGCGCAGGAACGTATGCACGTGCGATGTGCCGGCGCCAACCTCCAGGTCGATCGGTTGCAGCAATGCGCAGCCCTGCCGGTCCCAGTAGGCCTGCAGGGTCAGAATCATTTGTTGGAAGGTCAGCATAGGAAAGCGAAATAGAAAGCCGGCGGGCAAGTGCGCGAACCATCTCGCACAGGGTTTGCCAAACCTCGGATTCTATCGGGTTTTTGGCCGCTCTCAGCCGCGCTGGAGCAGGAAAAGGGTGTGACAGGGCACGAATCGTGCGTGTGATGACTGTCGGGCGGCTACAACGGGTCGGGTAAATCCCGACCTGGGTTTCAGAATCGTCCGATAGGTGCCGATACCGTTTTTGTATACAGTGGAAGTACGCAGCCACCGCATCACAAACAAGATGGCTGCAATATCGGACCGTCAGCTTCCCAGGGTCGAAGCTCCAGCCTTCAGCAGGTCGGGGCGGTCCGTAGTCTTGGAAACAACATTAGGGGATTCGTCATGTCGCTGCTTTCTCGCAAACCTTATATCGTCGCCATCGCCGTGATGGTTGCCGCCGCGGCTGTGTCAATGGCGACTTCGCTGGTCGGCTAGGCCGGCCTCCGGCGCTGCGCCCGCAGCGCCAGCAACAGCACCAGCACGCTGCCGGCAAGCACCGGCACGTTACCCCAGCGGATATATGGCGTCAGGCCCTGCATGCCCTGCACGTCAGCCGTCAGCGTGCCCACTTCGAACGTCGGCAGCTTTGCCTGAACCGTCCCGTCCGGCCTGACCACGGCCGTCATTCCGGTATTGGTCGCACGCAGCATGGGCCGGCGCATTTCCAGTGCACGCATGCGCGAGATCTGCAGATGCTGGTCCAGCGCAATCGTGTCGCCAAACCAGGCCAGGTTCGTCACGTTGGCCAGCAGATTGGCGGGCGTAGCCTGCTGCCGCAGCGTGGCGGCGATTTCTTCGCCAAACAAATCCTCGTAGCAGATATTGGGGGCCACGTGGATGCCGCGCACCGGTACCGCCGGCTGGTCCAGCGTGCCGCGCCGGAAGTCGCCCAGCGGCATTTTCATCATGTTGACGAACCAGTGGAATCCGAACGGGATGAATTCGCCAAACGGCACCAGATGGTGCTTGTTGTAGCGGTACAGCTCGTTCTGCTCCGGCCCGATCGCAAAGACGCTGTTGGTGAAATCCACGGGTGAGTCGGCGCCCGCCGCACCAAAGACGACCGTCGTGCCGGTCGATTCCATGTAGGTGCGCACCGCCTTGGCGATGTCCAGCGGCAGGTCCTGCAGGATTACCGGGAACGCGGTTTCCGGCGTGACCACGAGGTCGGCCGGTGCTGCGACGATCATGTCGCGGTACAGCTCCAGCGAGCGCTGGATGCCAACCGGCTCGAACTTGATGTCCTGTGCCACGTTGCCTTGCAGCAGCCGCACGCTGATGGGCTGGCCGATTGGCGACGTGTACGCGATCGGCGCCAGCAGCACGCCGCCACCGAGCGCGGCGGCGACCAGGCCGACCGACCACACGGCGATGCCAGTGGCGCCCGGCTCGGCCCGCTGCAGACCGGCCCGGACCGCCACCGCCAGCAGTGCGGACACCGAGGCGGCCAGGAACGTGATGCCATAGACGCCGATCAGCGGCGCAAAGCCGGATAGCGGGCCGTCGGTATGCGGATAGCCGCTGCCCAGCCACGGGAAACCGGTGAATACCACGCCGCGCAGCCACTCGGACAACGCCCAGACCGCGCCGAACGTCAGCGCCGCCAGGACGCCGTCGCGTCCGCGCCGGCTCAGCCAATGCCACGTGCCGGCCGCCAGGGCCGGCCAGATCGACAGGTAGCCGGCGAACAGCACCACGGCCAGCGCGGCCATCCAGGCCGGCATCTCGCCGTAGACGTGCATGCTGATATAGAGCCACCAGATGCCGGACAGAAACCAGCCCATGCCGAATGCATAGGCCGTGGCGGCTGCCGCGCGCGGCCTTGGTGCACCGGCAACCAGCGCTAGCAGTCCGGCCAGCGACAGGATCTGCAGCCACCACCAGTCATGCGGGGCGAATGCCTGCGTGTGCGCCACGCCCAGCACGGCGGCAATCAGCAGGCGGAACAGTGTGCCCTGGCGCGATGCGGCGCGTAGCGCGCCGGCGGGGGAGGCGGAGGGGGAAGACGGACCGCCGCCGACGATCGGATCGGCGCGGCGGGTACCCACGGCGTCGGGCGCGCCGGCGCGCTTCATGCGTCGGCCACGCCGTTGGTTTCAGCCGGAGCCTCGCGGTGCACCTGCAGCAGGTGCACCTGGCGCGCGTCGGCGCGCAGTACTTCGAAGCGGATCGGTGGCAACGTAATAACCTCGCCGCGGTGTGGGACGTGGCCCACGTGATTGGTCAGCAGGCCACCCACGGTATCGACGTCGTCATTGGGAAACGCCGTACCGAATGCCTCGTTGAAATGTTCGATCTCGGTCAGGCCGCGTACACGCCAGGCGCCATCCGCCGTGGGCAGAATCATGTCCTGGTCTTCGTCCAGGTCGAATTCGTCCTCGATGTCGCCAACGATCTGCTCCAGAACATCTTCGATCGTCACCAGCCCCGCCACGCCGCCATATTCGTCGACGACTATCGCGATGTGATTGCGGTTGATGCGGAATTCGCGCAGCAGGATGTTCAGGCGCTTCGATTCCGGGATGAACACGGCCGGACGCAGTGTTTCGCGCAGGTCGAAGTTCTCGTCGGTGTAGTAGCGCAGCAGGTCCTTGGCCAGCAGGATCCCGATGATGTTGTCGCGGTTGCCCTCATACACCGGAAAGCGCGAATGCGCGGTCTGCTGCATGAACGGGATGAACGCTTCTGGTGCGTCCGCGATGTTGACTGCATCCATCTGTGCCCGCGGCACCATGATGTCGCGCGCCGTCAGTTCCGACACCTGGAATACGCCCTCGATCATCGAGAGGGAATCGGCATCGATCAGGTTGCGCTCGTGCGCGTCCTGCAGCACTTCCAGCAGTTCGGCACGGGTGTCCGGCTCAGGGGAGATGAAATCCGAAAGGCGTTCGAGAAGGGATCGGGGCCGATCCGGCTGCTTGAAGTTGGCAGCCTTCGAACTGGGATAGGGGTCGTTCATGTCGCGGCGAGCGCGTGGTGGAGATCGTCTGAAGCATACACTAAAAGGCTTGCAGCCCCGTGACGGCTGCATTGCAATGCCGCATCCGTCACAGGTAGCCGTTCGTGTGACTACTCGCGCACCGGCAGGTATGGGTCGCTGAATCCCAGCGCCTGCAGCGTCTCGGTTTCGATCGCTTCCATTTCCTCGGCCTCGGCATCGTCATCGTGCTCGTAGCCCTGGGCATGCAGCACGCCGTGCACGATCAGGTGGGCGTAGTGCGCCTCCAGCGGCTTCTTTTGCTGTTTCGCTTCGGCCTCGATCACGGGGCAGCACAGCACGATGTCGCCGGTGACCGGATCATCGGCGTTCTCGGCATAGGCAAAGGTCAGCACGTTGGTCGCATAGTCCTTGCCGCGATACGTGCGGTTCAGCGTGCGGCCTTCCTCTTCGTCGACGAAGCGCACGGTCAGCGCGGCGTCGGCATAGAGCGCCGATTTCACCCATTTCTCGATCGGCTTGCGACCCGGCACCCCGGGACGCTTTTTCGCGCCGTCGCCAAACTGGATGTCGAGCTCGACTTCAGGCGGCGTGGCCGGCGTGCCGGTGGTGGTCACGATCGGCGTGGCGGTGACCGCCACGGACAGCGTGTCGCTGTTGTCGGGCCGCACGAGCAGGCCAGCCTGCTGGCGCGTATCGGTGTGCTCGGCCAGCAAGGCGACCACGCCTTCGTTGGCTTGCGACAGGTCGAGCGTCAGGCTGCGGCCATCGGCCAGCTGGATGCGCAGCGCGTGGGCCGACGCATTGCGTGCGCGGCCTTCGGCGTCGAACAGGACGACGCGCGTGGCGTCGGTCGTTTTTGATGCGGGAGACTTCTTGGTCAAGATCAGGCGTCCTTGTGCTGGGCGTGATATTCGTCGTAAGCCTCGACGATGCGGGCCACCAGCGGATGGCGCACGACGTCGATGCTGGTAAAGCGCGTGAAAGCCACGCCGCGCACATCGCGCAGCACGTGCTGCGCCTCCACCAGGCCGCTCTTCTGGCCGCGCGGAAGGTCGATCTGCGTGGTGTCACCGGTGATCACGGTCTTGGAACCGAACCCGATCCGCGTCAGGAACATCTTCATCTGTTCCGGCGTGGTGTTCTGGGCTTCGTCCAGGATGATGAAGGCATGGTTGAGCGTGCGGCCGCGCATGTACGCCAGCGGCGCAATCTCGATCATCTGCCGCTCGAACATCTTCTGCGTGCGATCGAAGCCGAGCAGGTCGTAGAGCGCGTCATAGAGCGGGCGCAGGTACGGGTCCACTTTCTGTGCCAGGTCGCCCGGCAGAAAACCGAGCCGCTCGCCCGCCTCCACGGCCGGGCGCGTCAGCACGATGCGCTTGACCACGTCGCGCTCCAGCGCGTCGACGGCGCATGCCACGGCCAGGTAGGTCTTGCCGGTGCCCGCCGGACCAATGCCGAGGGTCAGGTCGTGCGAAAGGATGTTGCGCAGGTATTCGCGCTGGGTGGCCGTGCGGCCCTGCAGGCCAGCGCGGCGCGTATGTAGCACGGGCGATTCATCGTCCGGGCCGGTGGGTGCTTCCCCGTCGTTGCCGGGCAGGTAGGCGCCGTGCGCGGCGATCTGGCGCGATTCCACCAGGCCGAGCTGCACATCGTCGATCGACAGCGTCACCTTGGCGTTGTTGTAGAAGCGTTCCAGTGCCAGCGCGGCATCCTGCGCGCGCTCGCCGCGCACGGTCATGCGGTGCCCGCGGCGCTGGATCGTGACGTCCAGCGCCTGCTCGATCTGGCGCAGGTTTTCATCGAGCGGCCCGCACAGGTTCTGCAGGCGTGTGTTGTCGTCCTTGGGAGCGACGAATTCCGCTGAAGGGATCTTCATATTGCCTTATTGACGCACGACGATTTCACCGCGCAGCGAGTGCGGGAACGCCTGCGTAATGTTCACGTCGACCATCTGGCCGACCATGCGGTCACGCTGGGACTGCGGGACGCCCGGCACCGCGAAGTTGACCACGCGGTTGTTCTCGGTCCGGCCATGCAGCTCGGTCGGGTCCTTGCGGGCCGGGCCTTCCACCAGGATGCGCTGCACGGTGCCAACCATTCCCTGGCTGATCCGCACCACATTCTCTTCAATCGCGGCCTGCAGAATCTGCAGCCGGCGCAGCTTCACCTCGTACGGCGTATCGTCGTGCAGGTTGGCGGCCGGCGTGCCGGGGCGCGGGCTGAAGATGAACGAGAACGACGTGTCGTAGCCGATCTCGTGGACCATCGCCATCAGTTTGTCGAAGTCGGCATCGGTTTCGCCGGGGAAGCCGATGATGAAGTCCGACGACATCGACATGTCCGGGCGGATGGCACGCAGACGGCGGATGATGCTCTTGTACTCGAGCACGCTGTAGCCCCGCTTCATGGCCATCAACACACGGTCCGACGCATGCTGCACGGGCAGGTGCAGATGATTCACGAGCTTGTCGCAGCGTTCGTACAGTTCCACCAGCCGCGACGTGAATTCCTTCGGATGGCTCGTGGTGTAGCGGATGCGCTCGATGCCGGGGATCTCGGCCACGTATTCGATCAGCAGCGCGAAGTCGGCAATCTCGCTCGTGCCGCCCATCGTGCCACGGTAGGCGTTCACGTTCTGGCCCAGCAGCGTGACTTCGCGCACGCCCTGATCGGCCAGACCGGCCACTTCGGCCAGCACGTCCTCGAACGGGCGCGACACTTCCTCGCCGCGCGTGTACGGGACCACGCAGTAGCTGCAGTACTTCGAGCAGCCTTCCATGATTGACACGAAGGCGCTCGGGCCGTCCACGCGGGCCGGCGGCAGGTGGTCGAACTTTTCGATCTCGGGGAACGAGATGTCGACCTGCGACAGGCCGGTGGATTGACGGCGGTTGATCAGGTCGGGCAGGCGGTGCAGCGTCTGCGGCCCGAACACGACGTCCACGTACGGGGCGCGCGAGACAATCGCCGCGCCTTCCTGGCTGGCCACGCAGCCACCCACGCCAATGACGAGGTCGGGCTTGGCGGCCTTCAGCGCCTTCATGCGGCCCAGTTCGGAGAACACTTTCTCCTGGGCCTTTTCACGGATCGAGCAGGTGTTGAACAGGATCACGTCGGCGTCTTCGACGTTGTCCGTGGGCTCCATGCCCTGCGTGGCGTTCAGCACGTCCACCATCTTGTCCGAATCGTACTCGTTCATCTGGCAGCCGTACGTTTTGACAAATACCTTCTTCATGGTGCCGGTCTCAGTGGTTTACCTGGGGGCAGCCAGGGCACAACAGGTTGTTTCGTAAAAGGGTCAGTGCGCGGCCTTCCAGGCTTTGACTTCCGCGTCGGTCAGTACCCACGCGGTCAGCAGCTGGCCATAGAGGTCGAGCTTGTATCGCACATTGAGCTTCCTGCCTGCCACCGTTGCCGGGTTCATCAGCATCGTTTCGGTGCTGAAGATCCGTAGGCCGGGAGCCACGCCGACGATCTTGCCGTCGAGCTTGGCCTGCAGCGGATCGGTGGCGGATGGCCGCGCCAGCTCCATGCGGGCCATCGGCGCGTCCGCTGGAATCACACGCACGGGCGCGCCCGGCATCGGCTGGGTTTCCTGCGCCAGGACAGGGGCGGCGGACAACAACAGCACAGCGGCGCACGCAATGTGCGACGCACGCGAAAACAGCTTCAGCATGAAGACTCCCGACAAAAAATACAGCGATCGTTCTTGGAATACCGCCGGCGCCGGACGCCATCACGCTTGCAGCCACATCGCGCAGGCAGGGTAACCGGCGATTTTACCCGTTTGCGCCGCGGGCAGGGGGATGCCACGTCTGAGCGATGTGGCGCAAACCGTACATCGCTGGCGCGTGAGTCTGGCGCAGGTGAGTCCGGCTCAGAACAGGCAGGACGCTTCCTGCAGCACGCGCTGCTTGGACACCGTCCCCATCAGCTCGCGGCTGGCGGTGTCGCGCACCAGCGGAATCCGGTTGATGCCATGTTCGGAGAATATCGCCAGCGCATCGCGCAGCCGCGAGTCGGGCGTCAGGGAGGGGAATGCCAGGTCGCCCAGTGACAGCAGCGTGGCGTCCGGCGCTTCTCGCTGTGCACGCTGGACGGCGTGGATCGAGATCGCGCCCAGCAGCTTGCCGCTGGAGTCCACCAGATACAGGTAGCGCGTGCCGGTTTCGGCAAACTTGTCGGCGGCCTGGGCCAGCGTGGCCTCGGGATCGATCACCGTGTCGGTGGGATCGCACAGCCCGGCCAGGCGCAGCCCGCGGGCGCGCTCGACAGCGGCCGATGCCTGCGCGCGCTCCACCACCACGCTGTAGAGCGACAGCGTCTGGCAGCGGGACGCCGTGTAGTAAGCCGCCACGGCGCCGATCATCAGCGGCAGCAGCAGCGTGGGTGCCAGCGTCATCTCGAAGACCATCAGGATCGACATCAGCGGTGCCTGGCTGGTGGCGGCCAGGAAAGCCGTCATGCCGACCAGCGGCAGAACCGGCGTGGCCGTGCCGCCCGGAATTGCCAGCGCCACCAACTGGCCAAGTGCCGCGCCGACGAACATCGATGGCGTGAAGACACCGCCAACGGCGCCCGAGCCCATGCTGACCACCGTGGCCGCGAGCTTGGCCAGCAGCACGCCCCAGACGGCCACGGACAGCGGTTCGTTGCGCAGGATGGTCTGGATCGTGTAGTAGCCGTTGCCTACGACTTCCGGCACAACCGTGGCAAGCAGCCCCACCAGCAGGCCGCCCAAGGCCAGGCGCCCGACCGGGCCACCGGGAACATGCTGAAAGGCATTGCGCGCCAGCGTATTGGCGCGCATGAACACTGCGCCGGACACGCCGGCAATCAGGCCGATACCGGCGGCGGCCAGCAGCAGATGGGGCTGCTGGAGCAGGTCCGGGCCGATATGCAGGCCCGTGTAGAGCGGTTCCAGGCCCCCGCGCCACTGGCTGACCATCGTGCCTGCCACGGACGCCAGCAGCAGCGGCATCAGGCGCTGCACGGCCAGTGCGCCAAACACGACTTCGGCGACGAACACGGCTGCCGACAACGGCGTGTGATAGGCCGTGGCCAGGCCCGCCGCCGCGCCGCACGCGGTCAGCATGCGGCGCATATTGCCGTCGCCGGTACCCTGGTCGGCCCGTCCGGAAGGGAAGAGCGATCCAGTGAGCGCGGCAAGCTGGATCATCGCGCCTTCCTTACCCACGGAACTGCCCGAGACGATCGAGCAGAACGACGACAACGCGCGCAACAGCGTAATCCGCACGGGCAGGCGGCCGGTGCCGCGCGCCACCGCTTCCATATATTCGCTGGGCAGGGTTTCGGTGCGGGCATAGCGTTGTGCCGCCACCAGCAGCGCACCGGCCAGGGCGCCACCCATCATCGGGATCACCACGCGCCAGGCCAGCGCCAGTCCGGCAAAGATCAGCACGATGTCGGCATCCTTGCCGAACATGACCAGCCCGCTGGCTTCCAGCGCATCCTTGAACAGCGTGGTCACGATGCCGGCCAGCAGGCCGACCGGGATGGCCGCAAAGAGTGTGACTTCCTGGTCTTCGAGGAAACGGAACCGCATGGCGATGAGGAAGGGAGGGGGCTTGGGCGCGCCGGCACCGGGTGGCCGCCATGATAGCGCAGCGCCACCTGGCACCGACAAGCGACGCGCTGCTTTCCACAGGCTGGTACACTACGTGCCTTTCCAGCCCGGGAACGGGGGCAATCGACCCATCCCGCCGGCCTGACCCTCAGGTACGGTTATCTACCCGAGCCGCTTCACGATTGGCGCACATCTGCTGCGCGATGGGCGGCCGAAGCGTCATTTCATGTCTTTTTCCGAACTTGGCTTGTCCGACAAGCTGGTGCGTGCCGTGGCCGAACAGGGCTACACCACGCCTACCCCAATCCAGGCGCAAGCCATTCCCGCAATTCTGAAAGGTGGCGACCTCCTTGCCGGTGCTCAGACCGGTACCGGCAAGACGGCGGGCTTCACGCTGCCGATGCTGCAGTTGCTGTCCGACTCCGCGGCGCGTAATCCCGCGCCGCGCGGTGCCCGTCCGCAGGTGCGAGCCCTGGTGCTCACGCCCACGCGCGAGCTTGCCGCCCAGGTCGAGGAAAGTGTGCGCAACTATGGCAAACACCTGAAGTTGCGCTCGATGGTGATGTTCGGCGGCGTGGGTATCAATCCGCAGATCGATGCCCTCAAGCGTGGCGTGGATATCGTGGTTGCCACCCCGGGCCGTCTGCTCGATCACGTCTCGCAGCGCACCATCGATCTGTCGCATGTGGAACTGCTGGTGCTCGATGAAGCCGATCGCATGCTCGACATGGGCTTCATCCACGACATCCGCAAGATCCTGAACATCCTGCCGGCCAAGCGTCAGAACCTGCTGTTCTCGGCCACGTTCTCGGACGACATCCGCGCACTGGCGGATCGCCTGCTGAACAATCCCGCGTCGATCGAAGTGGCACGCCGCAACACCACGGCCGAAACCGTGGCGCAGCGCGTGTTCCCGGTGGATCGCGATCGCAAGCGCGAACTGCTGGCCCATCTGGTGCGCCAGCACGACTGGCACCAGGTGCTGGTCTTCACGCGCACCAAGCATGGCGCGAACCGCCTGGCGGAACAGCTGACCAAGGACGGCCTGTCGGCGCTGGCCATCCACGGCAACAAGAGCCAGTCGGCCCGCACGCGCGCGCTGACCGAATTCAAGGCCGGCACGCTGCGCCTGCTGGTGGCGACCGATATCGCCGCACGCGGCATCGATATCGACCAGCTGCCGCACGTGGTGAACTTCGACCTGCCCAATGTGCCCGAGGACTACGTGCACCGCATCGGCCGCACGGGCCGCGCGGGTGCCGAAGGCGAGGCGATTTCGCTGGTATGTGTCGACGAGCACGTCTTGCTGCGCGATATCGAGCGCTTGATCAAGCGTCAGATCGAGCAGGTAGTGCTGCCGGGGTTTGAGGTGGACCCGTCCATCGCGGCCGAGCCGATCCAGAAGGGTCGTCAGCAGCGCGGCGGCGGCGGTCAGGGCCGTGGCGCGCAGCCGCGTGGAAACGGCGGCGGCAATGGCAATGCCAATGCCGGTGAACGCCGCGCGCCGCGCGCACCGCAAGGGCAACGTCAGGACGCCCCGCGTCAGCAACGTCCGGCACAAGCAGCCGCCCAGCCGGCGCGTGGCGAGGGCCGAAACGGCAATGGCAGCGGCAATGGCAATGGTGCGCAGAACGGTGCGGGCAAGCCTGCCGGCCAGCGTCCGCAGCAGCCGCGTTCACAACAGCCGCGTCAGCAGCAGGCTCGCCCGCAACAGGCGCGTCCGGCGCAGGACGCCGCTGGTGCGGCGCCGGCTCGCAATCGCCGTCCTGCTCCCCAGGCAGCGCTGCTCGGCGGTAACCGCAAGCCGGCACCCTGATCGAACCCAGCGATGACAACGCCGGATAGCCCTGCACCGAACGACGATGTCCCCTACGCGGGACTAACGCCAGAGTGCATTCTCGATGCGCTCGAGGCTGCGGGGTTCTATCCGGATGGTCGTCTGCTGGCGCTGAACAGCTACGAGAACCGCGTGTGGCAGGTTGGCATCGAGGATGCCTCGCCGGTCGTCGTCAAGTTCTACCGGCCCGGCCGTTGGACCGACGCGGCGATTCTCGAAGAGCATGCGTTCGTGCAGCAGTTGGCCGACGCCGAAATCCCCGCGGTGCCGGCGCTGGGCGCCAGCATTGGGGGGCAGCCACAGAGCACGCTGTTGATGCACGCGGGCTTCCGGTTCGCGGTATTTCCACGCTGCGGTGGCCGTGAACCGCCGCTGGACCAGGCGCAGACGCGTACGTGGCTGGGCCGGTTCATCGGCCGGATTCACGCCTGTGGCGCTGCCGCGCCATACCAGGCGCGTCCCACGCTCGATATCGAAACCTTCGGCGTGGCCTCGCGCGACTACCTGATCCAGCACGACTGCATTCCGGCCGACCTGCTCGTCGCCTGGCGCGCAGCGGTGGACCTGGCGCTAGATGCCGTGCGCCGTTGCTACGAACGGGCTGGCGACGTGCGTTCGCTGCGCCTGCACGGCGATTGCCATCGCGGCAATGTGTTGTGGATTGATGAAGCCGACGCGCGCGGCCGTGGCGTGCCAGGACCGCATTTCGTCGATTTCGACGACAGCCGGATGGGTCCGGCGGTGCAGGATATCTGGATGCTGCTGGAAGGCGACCGCGCCGCGATGCAGGACCAGTTGGCCGACATCGTGGCGGGCTACGAGGACTTTACCGATTTCGATACGAGGGAGCTGTGGCTGGTGGAAGCGCTGCGCACGCTGCGGCTGCTGCACTACAGCGCGTGGCTGGCCAGCCGCTGGCGCGATCCGGCGTTTCCGGCGGCATTTCCCTGGTTTGGCACCGCGCGCTACTGGCAGGATCGCATCCTCGAACTGCGCGAGCAGATCGCGCTGATGGACGAACCGCCACTCTGGGCTACCTGATTCGTCCGCGTTCGGGTAGTTTTAGGCCGTCTCAGGCCTTCTGGTCCTTTTCCGCTTTCACCATCACCACCGGGCAATCGGCCTGCGCCAGCACGCGGCCTGCTACGGAACCCAGCACGGCGTCGAAGAACGATCCCCGGCCGTGCGTGCCCATGACGATGGCATCGGCAGTCACCGACTTCGCAAGGCCCAGAATCTTTTCCGGCGGATAGCCGTGCAGCGCGTGGCGCTCGAACGGAATATGCGCGGCCTCAAGAATTGCGCAGACCGATGTCATGGCCTTCTCGCTGGCTTCGTTGTGCCACGCGTCGATGGTTTCCTTGCTGACGAACGCACGCACCTGACCCGTAACGTCGGGCGATACGTGCACCACGTGCACCGTGAATCCGGTCTGCAGCAACTTGCCATCGGCAAGAAAGCGTGCGGCGGCATCGCTGAAGGGGGAACCGTCGGTGGCAAGCACGATATTGGACAGCGGGGGCATGGCGCAATCTCCTTGGAAAATACGTCGGGCGCTGGAGCGCAACGTGACCATCATGGCACGCGCAAGATGCTCACTTCGTAACGTAGATCAAATCCATGCGGAATATTTGAGGATTTCACGATTGTCATTTGCTTGGCCATCCGAATGGTCGAGGGACTGACGGGTCTAACGGCGCGGCTCGTGGACACAAGTCCGAAACATCTGAAATTTCTGTAGGAATGCCCAGACGCTTCGTTGCCAAGATCCAGACCTTTCCGTAACCCCCCGCGCTGCCGGATCTCTAAGCTTTGCCGGTTCCTTCACTCGGAGATCCGACATGCCCAATGCACTGGTTATCGATCCGCACCCCGTTATTCGCCAGGCTGTCTACCGCGTCCTGACCGAGGACGCCGGCTTTGCCGAAGTTCGCCTGGCACCTGGTGGTTCCAATGCCCTGCTTGCCTTGCGCGAGCGCGCCGCAGATCTGGTTGTGACGGATCTGCACCTCGACGATGTGCCGGGAGACGCCGTACTGGAAGAAGTTGTGTCGACCTGCCCGGACACGCGGGTGCTGGTGCTGTCGGCACAGCGGCGCGCGGCGGAGCGGGCATTGCTGGCCGGCGCGCACGGCTTCATCGACAAGAATGCCGGCCTGGAGGGGCTGGCCGATGCCGTGCGCGCGGTGATGGGTGGCTACGCCGCCTTTCCGCTAAGGTCGCTGCCGACCTTCCGCCGCGCCGCGGCCAATCCGGCTGACCCCAGAAGCTTGCTGAGCCGCCGTGAACTGACCGTGCTGCGCTTTCTGGCGGCGGGGCATTCCAACAAGGCAATTTCGTCGGTGCTGAACATCAGCAACAAGACGGTGAGCTCGCACAAGGCCAGTATCCTGACCAAGCTGGGCCTGAACTCGCTGATCGACCTCGCCGAGTTCGCGCGTATTCATGGGCTGGCGCCCTCGGAAATCGCGCCGGCGACACTGCGGCCGAAGATCCCGGCGGCGTCACTCGGCTAGGTCTCCACATCCACGAGGCTCACCGGCACGAAGGCGCGGCTGCGCGGACCTCGTGCGGGCTTTGCCGAAGCCGGTACGGCGCGGATACGGAATGTATCTGCGCCGCCCGCCAATCCGGCATAATTCCAGCCCTATCGGTGCCGCTTGTTGCGGCGGCACGGCACTGGAACGGACAAGGCAGATGAAGGCGCGCACGACGGAGACGTCAGACAACGCTCGCGAGGCAACCGCGCAAGACGCGCATGCGGACACCGATTGTCCGTTGCACTGGTTCGATGCGGACCGGGGAGCGTTCGAGGATCTGGAACGCCGGATCGCCGAGCATCCCGCGGACTTCTTTGCGAGCCCGGATTTCGATCCGGCCGGCGCCTGCGCTACGCGCGAGGCGCAGTTCACCTCGGTGGACCTGCCGGAGAATCCAACCGCCCCGCAGGTGCACGCCGATCATCTGCTGCACGACGTATTCCGCCACGTGATGCCGGTGGCCGCGCCAACGTTCGTCGGTCACATGACCTCATCGCTGCCATCGTTCATGCCGTCACTGGCAAAGATCGTGGCAGCGCTGAACCAGAACGTCGTGAAGCTGGAAACCTCGGGCGCGCTGACGGGGCTGGAGCGCCAGGTTATCGGCATGCTGCACAAGCTGGTGTTTGGGCGCGAGGACGGTTTTTACGCCCAATGGCTGCACAATGCGGAGCATTCGCTCGGCGCATTCTGTTCGGGTGGCACGACGGCCAACCTGGCCGCACTTTGGGCTAGCCGCAACAATGTGCTGCGCGCCCGCGAGGGATTCGCCGGCATCCATAGCGCCGGTTTGCCGGCGGCGTTGCGCCACTACGGGTACGACGGATTGGCGATCGTCGTGTCGGAGCGCGGTCATTACTCGCTGCGCAAGGCCGCCGATGTGCTGGGCATCGGCCGCGACAATCTTGTGCCGGTGGCCGTCGATGCCGACGGGCGCATGCGTATCGACAAGCTGCGCGAAACGCTCGGGGATCTGGAGCGGCGCAATATCAAGCCAATGACCATCGTCGGCATTGCGGGCACGACCGAGACCGGCGCAGTGGATCCGCTCGATGCCATTGCCGATGTGGCACAGGAAGCTGGCTGCCATTTCCATGTCGATGCGGCCTGGGGTGGCGCTACGTTGCTGTCTGAGCGAGAGCGTGGGCGGTTCGCCGGCATCGAACGGGCCGACTCCGTCGTCATCGACGCTCACAAGCAGTTCTATGTGCCGATGGGTGCCGGCATGGTGCTGTTCCGCGATCCGGCCTGGGCGCAGGAAATCATCCAGCATGCGAATTACATCGTGCGCAGGGGATCGGTGGACCTGGGCCGCCATACGCTCGAAGGCTCGCGCGGTGCGGCGGCCGTCATGCTTTACGCGAACCTGCACCTGCTGGGCCGCAAGGGGCTGGCCAGGCTGATCGACACCGGCATCGACAATGCGAAGTTCTTCGCATCACTGATCGAGCAGCAACCGGACTTCGAACTGGACAGTCGGCCGCAGCTTTGCATCCTCACCTATCGCTACGTGCCGGAGGCCGCGCGGGCGGCGCTGGCATCCGCTTCGACCCCGGCGGACCAGCGTGAGCGGATTCAGGAGGCGCTGGACGCGCTGACGATCAGCATCCAGGAAATGCAGCGCGACGCCGGCCATTCATTCGTGTCGCGGACGCAATTGACGTCGTCGCAGTGGGACGGGCGGGCCATCGCGGTGTTCAGGGTGGTGCTGGCGAATCCGGATACGACGCACGAAATCCTGCAAGGCGTGCTGGAGGAGCAGCGAACGCTTGCGGCGCAGAGTCCCAAGCATGCCGCGCTGATGGCGCTGGTCTGAGTCGACAACGATGGACGCCCCGAACGCTGCGGCGTGCGGGGCGGGTACGCCTTGAAGCCCTAACGAGCCCCAAAGCAAAAAGCCGCAATCCCGTGAAGGATTGCGGCTTTTCAAATAGATGGTGGCGAATCAGGGACTCGAACCCCGGACCTGCGGATTATGATTCCGTCGCTCTAACCAACTGAGCTAATTCGCCAACGAAGACCGCAATTATACCTACGCTTTGCGGCCTGTCAACACCTTCGTGACAACTTTCTGCAAGCTTCGGCGGCTGCCAAAAAAAATGGCAGACCCTGGGGTCTGCCTGGAAGGAGCGGCTGGCCTGTAGGCCAGCCATCCTGAGCGAGGGTTACCGGTCGTATCCCTCCGGTGAATGCTGCGATGTTCTGGCTGTTCAGTCGTTGGCGTAGATGTCGATGTCCTTGGTCTCGCGGACGAACAGCGCGCCCAACACGAAGGTCATGGCGGCGATCACGATCGGGTACCAGAGGCCGTAGTAGATGTTGCCGTTCTGGGCCACCAGCGCGAACGAGATGGTTGGCAGCAGGCCGCCGAACCAGCCATTGCCGATGTGGTAGGGCAGGGACATCGACGAGTAGCGGATGCGGGTCGGGAACATTTCCACCAGCATGGCCGCGATCGGCCCGTAGACCATCGTCACGTAGATCACCAGGATGACCAGGATCACCAGCACCATGATCGTGTTCATCTGGGCCGGATCGGCCTTGGTCGGGTAGCCGTGCGACGACATCTCCGTGCTGACTGCCTTCTTGAAGTCGGCGATCTGCTTCTTGCTGGCGTCGTCGAACGTGCCCTTGCCGACGGTGGCGTCGAAGGCCTTGATCTCCTTGTCGCCGATCTTGACCGAAGCGACCGTGCCGGCCGGGGCGTTCACCACGTCATAGCTGGCGGAGGCCTGTGCCAGCGTACGCTTGGCGATGTCGCACGAGCTGCGGAAGTCGATCTCGCGGGCGATCGGGCTGCCCTGGAACGAGCAGGTGGCCGGGTCGGCCGTGACCACGATCTGTGCCGACTGCTGGGCGCGTTCCAGTGCCGGGTTGGCGTAGTGGGTCAGCGCCTTGAACAGCGGGAAGTAGGTCAGCACGGCCAGCGCGCAGCCCAGCATGATGATCCACTTGCGGCCGATCTTGTCCGACAGGGAGCCGAAGAAGATGAAGAACGGCGTGCCGATCACCAGTGCGCCGGCGATCAGCAGGTTGGCCGTCTTGGCATCGACCTTCAGCACCTGCGTCAGGAAGAACAGCGAGTAGAACTGACCCGTGTACCAGACCACGGCCTGGCCGGCGGTCAGACCCACCAACGCCAGGATCACGATCTTCAGGTTGCGCCATTGGCCGAATGCTTCGGTCAGCGGTGCCTTCGAGGTCTTGCCTTCGGCCTTCATCTTCTGGAAGGCCGGCGATTCGCTCATCGACAGGCGGATGTACACCGACATGGCCAGCAGCAGGATCGAGACCAGGAACGGGATACGCCAGCCCCACGTGTCGAAGTTCGGACCCGTCGCTTCACGAACCAGCAGGATCACGATCAGCGACAGGAACAGGCCCAGCGTGGCGGTGGTCTGGATCCACGCCGTATAGGCGCCGCGCTTGCCGTGCGGCGCGTGCTCGGCCACGTAGGTGGCCGCGCCGCCGTACTCGCCGCCCAGTGCCAGGCCCTGCAGCATGCGCAGCAGGATCAGGATGATCGGGGCAGCCCAGCCGATGGTGGCGTAGCCCGGCAGCAGGCCGACGATGAACGTCGACAGGCCCATGATCAGGATGGTCACCAGGAAGGTGTACTTGCGGCCGATCATGTCGCCAAGGCGGCCGAACACCAGCGCGCCGAACGGGCGCACGATGAAGCCGGCGGCGAATGCCAGCAGCGCGAAGATGAATGCGGACGTCGGATCGAGGCCGGCGAAGAACTGCTTGGCGATGACCGCCGCCAGCGAACCGTACAGGTAAAAGTCGTACCACTCGAACACCGTGCCGAGGGAAGAGGCCAGAATGACCTTTTTCTCTTCCTTCGTCATCGGCGCATTGTGAGCCGTGCCGCCAGGCACCGCTCCCGCGTTATGCGCGTTTGCCATTTGTTGTCTCCTCCGTTTCCGTTCTTCCGTCGAAAATCTTTAAAGGGTCCCTGTCATTGGAGCCGCGTGCGTGTGCGCGGACCGGCCCATTACGGCAAGGTTGCAACGATTGTGGGAGGCGAAACTTACTGAGTTCTGACAGATTCAAGCCAAACCGGTCTGAATCCGTCGGGGTATACGCTAGCCGCGGCGCCAGTCTTGCGGGCGCTGGCCGTGCTGCATTGCGAGGCTTTGCAAGTCACAACCGCATGGCGTCGCGGCGCGCGGCGTTCTTGCCCCGCAGCAATTGAGGCGGGTCGAGAGGAAACCCTTAGATCGCCCTTAGATCGTGCCAGGGTCAGCGTTGCCGGACTTGCCGTCAGGTTGGGCAGGCGGTGCCGGATGGGCGTCGATGTGGGCCTGTTCCTGTGCGTGTATCTCGTCGTCGGCGCGGTTCATGCGCCAGGCGTAGAGCGCCGCCATCAACACGTAGAGGATCAGCGACCCTTGCGCGGCCATCCAGAACGAGAACGGCCAGCCCATGAAGTCGAAACGCAGCTCGCGCGCGAACCAGCTCACGACGAAGGTCACAAGAAACCACGCTGCCAGCAGCGCAACGATCCATCGCACGTTGTGATACCAGGCGCGCCGTTCCTGCGGCGTCATCTGGTCGCGGGGCGTTCTTCTCTTCATGCGGTCGTCTCTTCGGACGGCGTGCGGCGCAGCGTAATACGAAAGCGCGCGCCGGCCATGCGCGGCGATGCCTGGTAGACGTTGTCGTCGATCGTGACTTCGCCGCCGTGCTGCTGCACGATTTCGCGCACGATCGCCAGGCCCAGTCCGCTGCCTTCCGTATTGGTGCCCAGCACGCGATAGAAGCGTTCCATCACGCGCTCACGCTCCGTGGGCGCAATGCCGGGGCCGGTATCTTCCACGTCGAGGTAGGCAAACGGTTCGAACGCATCGGTGCTCACGCGCACCGTGGCATGGCCGCCGGAAGGGGTGTAGCGGATGGCGTTGTCGACGAGGTTGTTGAGCATCTCCGTCAGCATCAGGCGGTTGCCCGTGATCAGGACCGGATGATCGTCGGCTTCCAGCCCCAGGTCGATGCGCCGCGCCCACGCCTGCGGCAGCCAGTCCTTGACGACGTCGCGCGCCAACGCGGAAAGATCCAGCGGCGCCATGCCGCCCGCGCCCGCCAGGTTCTCCATGCGCGCCAGCGACAGCAACTGCGTCACAAGGTGCGCGGTGCGCTCGGAGCTGCCGGCTATCTGCGCCAGCGAACGACGCAACTCTTCGGGCGACTGCTCGCGCTGCGCCAGCTCGGCTTGCATGCGCAGTCCGGCCAGCGGTGTCTTCATCTGGTGCGCGGCATCCGCGATAAAGCGCTTCTGCGTTTGGACCGACTGGTCGAGCTGCGCCAGCAGGTCGTTGAACGATGCCACCAGCGGCGTGATTTCCTGCGGCGCGGCGCGCTCGTCGATCGGGCTGGTATCGCCCGGGTTGCGCGCGCGAATGCGCTGCTGAATCGCGGTGAGCGGCGCCAGGCCGCGTGTGAGACCGAACCACACCAGCACCACCGCCAGCGGCAGAATCACGAACTGCGGCAGGATCACGCCCTTGATGATTTCGTTGGCGAGCCGTGCGCGCTTGTCCAGGGTTTCAGCCACTTGCACCAGCACCGGCTGGTCGCCGCCGACATTTTTCAGATCGACATAGGTATAGGCCACGCGCACATCGTTGCCGGCCACGCGATCGTCGCGCATCGACACCAGCCCGGCATGGCCCTGTTCGTCCTCGGGCGGCAGGGGCAGGTCGTGGTCGCCAGCGACATACTCGCCACGCTTGCCCACCACCTGGTAGTAGATGTTGTCGGTCTCGTCGGCGCGCAGGATCTCGCGGGCCGAGAGCGGCAGCTGCAGTGTCACGCGCCCATTTACCTCGCGCACCTGCTGAGACAGCACGATGGCGCTGGCTTCGAGCGCACGATCGAATGGCCCGTTGGCGATCGATTTGGCCACCAGGTACGTGACCGCGATGCTCATCGGCCAGAGCAGCAGCAGCGGTGCCAGCATCCAGTCCAGAATCTCGCCGAACAGCGAACGCGGCGCGGGATGCGCGGACGTTTCCTCAAGATGCGGTAGCGCGTCGGCCAGCGCCGAATCTTCGGCGGCGGCGTCGGCCAATGTGGGGCGCGCCGGTTCAGGCGTGTAGGTGGCGCCTGTGGCGGAATGGCGTCGCCAGGGCAGGCGCAGCAGGCTCATGGACGTCCCATCTCGGATTCGGCGTCAACCATGCGTGGCCATCGCGGGCTGGAATTTTTCCAGGCAGTAGCCCAGGCCGCGCACGGTGGCAATGCGGATGCCGCCAACCTCGATCTTCTTGCGCAGGCGGTGCACGTAGACTTCGATCGCGTTGTTGCTGACTTCCTCGCCCCATTCGCACAGGTGGTCCACGAGCTGTTCCTTCGATACCAGCCGGCCGCTGCGTGTGAGCAGGATTTCCAGCAGGCCGATCTCGCGCGCGGAGAGGTCCAGCATCTGGTCGTTGAGGAATGCAATGCGGCCGACCTGGTCGAATGCCAGCGGGCCGTGGCGCATCAGCGTGGCGCCGCCGCCGGCACCGCGCCGGACCAGCGCGCGCACGCGCGCCTCCAGCTCGGACAGTGCAAAGGGCTTGGCCATATAGTCGTCGGCGCCCAGGTCCAGCCCCTTGACGCGTTCGTCCACGCCGTCGGCCGCGGTCAGGATCAGCACGGGCAGCATGGCGCCGCGCGCACGCAGCCGCTTGAGCACTTCCAGGCCGGGCATGCGCGGCAGGCCCAGGTCCAGGATCAGCAGGTCGAAACTCTGCGTGGAGAGTGCTGAATCGGCTTCCACGCCATTGGCGACGTGATCGACGGCATAGCCGGATTGGCGCAGCGAGCGCGTCAGGCCGTCTGCCAGCACGTCGTCATCTTCGGCGATCAGAATCCGCATGGTTTGTCTCCACCCTTGTCCAGCTTTTTTGAGGCCGGCATTGCCGTCCGCCGGGCGCGGTACCGGTGGGGCTTGCCAAGCATACTGTTTTTTTATACAGTACCCGTCATTCCGCGCAGGTGGTCCCGAAAGGGATCCGCGCCGAGGCCGGGTCAGGCGCCAGAGCTTCCGAATTCAACCGGAAAAGCCTTAAAAATCGGGCGCCAAGCCGCATGCGGCCTATTTATACACCAATTGCTATCAATTGAACTGAAGGACGACCATGGACGACAAGAAGGCCGGCGCCGGCGTGAGCGCTGAGAAGCAAAAGGCGCTTGCCGCCGCGCTCTCCCAGATCGAGAAGCAGTTCGGCAAGGGCTCGATCATGCGCCTGGGCGATGGCGACATCGAACAGGATATCCAGGTGGTATCCACTGGTTCGCTGGGCCTGGACATCGCGCTGGGCGTGGGCGGACTGCCGCGCGGCCGCGTGGTCGAGATCTATGGCCCGGAATCGTCGGGCAAGACCACGCTGACGCTGCAGGTCGTGGCCGAAATGCAGAAGCTGGGCGGCACCTGTGCGTTCATCGACGCGGAACACGCGCTGGACGTGCAATACGCCGGCAAGCTCGGCGTGGACGTCGGCAACCTGCTGATCTCGCAGCCGGACACCGGCGAACAGGCGCTGGAAATCACCGACGCGCTGGTGCGCTCGGGCTCGATCGACATGATCGTGATCGACTCGGTGGCCGCACTGGTGCCGAAGGCCGAAATCGAAGGCGAGATGGGTGATTCGCTGCCGGGTCTGCAGGCCCGCCTGATGAGCCAGGCGCTGCGCAAGCTGACCGGCACCATCAAGCGCACCAACTGCCTGGTCATCTTCATCAACCAGATCCGTATGAAGATCGGTGTGATGTTCGGTTCGCCCGAAACCACGACCGGCGGTAACGCGCTGAAGTTCTACGCGTCGGTGCGCCTGGACATCCGCCGCATTGGCTCGATCAAGAAGGGCGACGAGGTGGTGGGTAACGAAACCAAGGTCAAGGTAGTCAAGAACAAGGTCTCGCCGCCGTTCCGCGAGGCGTTCTTTGACATCCTCTACGGCCAGGGTATCTCGCGTCAGGGCGAAATCATCGACCTGGGCGTGGATGCCAAGATCGTCGAGAAGTCGGGCGCGTGGTACAGCTACAACGGCGAGAAAATCGGTCAGGGCAAGGACAACGCTCGCGAATTCCTGCGTGAGAACCCGGACATCGCCTCGGAAATCGAGAACAAGGTGCGTGCCGCGTTGGGCGTGGCGCTGACGAACCCGGTAGCTGCCGCACCGGCCGAGATCGAAGACTGAGGGTCTTGCCACTCGGCAACGGAAGCCGTCGCATGACAGTGCGGCGGCTTTTTTATTGTTTCGCGCCCCTGCTCTTATTCGTCACTGCTGATTTCCGATGGTTGGTACCCGCCCCCCGCTCTCTCTGAAAGCCCGTGCCGTTGGCTATCTTTCACGCCGCGAGCATAGCCGTGCCGAGCTGGCGCGCAAGCTGGCGCCGCATGCCGAATCGGCTGAAGAGGTGGAAGCATTGCTCGATGCCCTGGAGCGTGAAAACTGGTTGTCGAACGACCGCTTCGTCGACAGCCTGGTCCATCGCCGCGCCAGTCGCTATGGCGCCGCGCGTGTGATGCAGGAAGCCAAAACGCATCAGCTTGGCAACGAGCAGCTACGTGATCTCCAGGACAGGTTGCGCGATACCGAGCTGGATCGGGCAAAAGAAGTCTGGCGCAAGCGCTTTGGCGTGCCGCCGGATACTCCTGAGGCGCGGGCCAAGCAGATCCGATTCATGATGGCGCGCGGCTTTTCCCGGGCCGTGGTCGGCAAGATCATCCGCGGCGCGGAGGACGAGGAGTAGCCAGTTGCATACCTGCGTACGCATAAGGGGTATTCGTCTGGCCGTCAAGCCGGTTGTCGTACCACTGATGCAACGCAGCGGCGCGCCTCCCGGTTTTCCGTATTCCCTGATGTGGCGCGGGTTTGCCGCTTTTGCCCCTGCAACAATCGGCGCCAGACAAAGCGTTCCGCAGGATGTTCCCGGTCAAAGCAGCGCGGCATGTTAAACTCCACGAGTTCTCCGGCCCAGGCGGCCGTCCGGCAAGCGCCGGGCTGTCCGCAAGAAAGCGGGTTGCGGAGTTCGCCATAAGCTTTGCCCCTGAATACCGCCACACATCAGCCTGCCGCTTCAGCCCCTGCTGTCATGCCGCTTTCCCCACCCGTCAATCGTGCTTTGCGTCATCGCCGTGCCATCACGGCCGAAGCGTATTTGCGGGACGACGGCCTGTGGGACATCGAGGCACGCCTGACGGATACCAAGCCACGCGATATCGAGCTGGCCGGTAACCGCATCCGGCCCGAGGGCCAGCCGCTGCATGACCTGTGGCTGCGCGTGACGATCGACCTGCGCCTGAATATCGTCGATGCCGAAGCGTGCTCCGACTGGGTTCCGTATCCCACGCATTGCGACACGATTGGCCCGGCCTACCGTCAGCTGATCGGCTTGAATCTGACGAAGGGATTCCGCAAGGCCGTGCGCGACCGGCTGGGCAGCGTGGCGGGCTGCACCCACCTTACCGAGCTGGCCGGCGTATTGCCGACCGCTGCAATCCAGGCCTTCGCGGGCGATGTGTTCAAGATCCGCGACGGGGCCGACGATCCCAATCCCGAACCGCCCATGCAGCTTCATGGATGCCACGCGCTCCATTTCGCAGGCGAGGCAGTTCGCCAGTTTTACCCGCGCTGGTATGGTCACCAGCCGAAACCGAAAGCCGGCGCTGCGGCGTCGTCCCCCCAGACCGCGTCACGCGCCGATGCCCCCGCATCAGGTGGCGAAGACACCCTGGCCCACCGGCCCAACGGTACGTCGGGCTGACCGTCACGGTCGGCTCAAGGAAACAGGCGCAAGCCCTTCGTCTCCAAACATTTTTCCAATCCCTTTACGCCTACCCGAAAGGAAACACGCATGAATATCCATGAGTATCAAGGCAAGGAAATCCTGCGCAAATACAATGTGCCGGTTCCGCGCGGCATCCCGGCTTTCTCGGTCGAAGAGGCCCTGAAGGCGGCTGAACAGCTCGGCGGCCCGGTGTGGGTCGTCAAGGCGCAGATCCACGCAGGCGGCCGCGGCAAGGGCGGCGGCGTGAAGGTTGCCAAGAGCATCGACGAGGTCAAGACCTACGCCAGCAACATTCTCGGCATGACGCTGGTGACGCACCAGACCGGCCCGGAAGGCAAGAAGGTCAACCGCCTGCTGATCGAAGAAGGCGCCGACATCAAGAAGGAACTGTACGTTTCGCTGGTGGTGGACCGCGTGTCGCAGAAGGTGGCCCTGATGGCCTCGAGCGAAGGCGGCATGGACATCGAGGAAGTCGCTGCCCACACCCCGGAAAAGATCCACACGCTGATCGTTGATCCGGCCGAAGGTCTGAAGGACGCCGACGCCGACGACATCGCCCGCAAGATCGGTGTGCCCGACGCAAGCATCGCCCAGGCTCGCCAGGCCCTGCAAGGTCTGTACAAGGCGTTCTGGGACACCGACGCTTCGCTGGCCGAAATCAACCCGCTGATCCTGACCGGCGACGGCAAGGTCATCGCCCTGGACGCCAAGTTCAACTTCGACTCGAACGCACTGTTCCGTCACCCGGAAATCGTTGCGTACCGTGATCTGGACGAAGAAGACGCCAACGAAATCGAAGCCTCGAAGTTCGACCTGGCCTACATCTCGCTGGACGGCAACATTGGCTGCCTGGTGAACGGCGCCGGCCTGGCAATGGCCACGATGGACACCATCAAGCTGTTCGGCGGCGAGCCGGCCAACTTCCTGGACGTGGGCGGCGGTGCCACCACCGAGAAGGTGACCGAAGCCTTCAAGCTGATGCTGAAGAACCCGAACGTGCAGGCCATCCTGGTCAACATCTTCGGCGGCATCATGCGTTGCGACGTGATCGCCGAAGGCGTGATCACCGCGTCGAAGGCCGTGCAACTGGGCGTGCCGCTGGTCGTCCGCATGAAGGGTACGAACGAAGAACTGGGCAGGAAGATGCTGGCCGAATCCGGTCTGCCGATCATCTCGGCTGACACGATGGAAGAAGCCGCCCAGAAGGTCGTGGCCGCTGTCGCTGGCAAGTAAGGACAACTTTCGTTGCCGCCTGGCCGCAGCCGGGCGGGGCGACTAAAAGGACTAGCAAATGAGCATTCTGATCAACAAGGACACGAAGGTCATCACCCAGGGCATCACCGGCAAGACCGGTCAGTTCCACACCCGTGGCTGCCGTGACTATGCCAACGGCAAGAACGCGTTCGTTGCCGGCGTGAACCCGAAGAAGGCCGGCGAAGACTTCGAAGGCATTCCCATCTACGCCAGCGTCAAGGACGCCAAGGCACAGACCGGCGCCACCGTGTCGGTGATCTACGTGCCGCCCGCGGGCGCTGCCGCCGCCATCTGGGAAGCCGTCGACGCCGACCTGGACCTGGTGGTCTGCATCACCGAAGGCATCCCCGTCCGTGACATGATGGAAGTCAAGGACAAGATGCGTAAGCAGAACAAGAAGACGCTGCTGCTGGGACCGAACTGCCCGGGCCTGATCACGCCGGACGAAATCAAGATCGGCATCATGCCGGGTCACATCCACAAGAAGGGCCGCATCGGCGTGGTGTCGCGCTCGGGCACGCTGACGTACGAAGCCGTGGGCCAGTTGTCGGCTCTGGGCCTGGGTCAGTCGTCGGCTGTCGGTATCGGCGGCGACCCGATCAACGGTCTGAAGCACATCGACGTGATGAAGATGTTCAACGACGATCCGGATACGGACGCCGTGGTCATGATCGGTGAAATCGGCGGTCCGGACGAAGCCAATGCGGCTTACTGGATCAAGGAAAACATGAAGAAGCCGGTGGTTGGCTTCATCGCTGGCGTGACCGCGCCTCCGGGCAAGCGCATGGGCCACGCCGGCGCGCTGATCTCGGGTGGTGCCGACACCGCTCAGGCCAAGCTGGAAATCATGGAAGCCTGCGGTATCAAGGTCACCAAGAACCCGTCGGAAATGGGCCGCCTGCTGAAGGCAATGCTGTAAGCAGCGCGCTCATCGCGGCACCGTGCGCGGCTTTCAAGCGGCGAGCGGTGCGGCGTGCAGTACACGTGGCCATGTGCCGCGACATTGCCCTCGCCATTGCGGCGGGGGCAATGTCATTCTGGCGGGGCGCTCCCTAGGGTATATCCGGAGGGCGGCTACGCCACGTTGAAACCGAATCGAAAGGTTTCTGCGATACATCTTCATGTCTGGAAGTTCAGACATCCGAAAGTCCGCAGAAAGCAAGGTCCGCGGGCACGGAACATAACTTTGATATTCGAGGAGTCTTGCCGTGGAATTGTTGTCCAGCAGCACGTTCTGGATTGCGCTGGGATCGATCATCCTGACCAATATCGTCCTGTCGGGCGATAACGCCGTGGTGATCGCGCTCGCATCGCGCAACCTGCCCCCCGCCCAGCAAAAGAAGGCCATCTTCTGGGGCAGCGCCGCCGCCATCATCATGCGCGTGGTGCTGACCGTGGCTGCAGTCAAGCTGTTGAGCCTGCCGTACCTGAAGATCGTGGGCGCCATCCTGCTGGTCTATATCGGCGTGCAACTGCTGACTGGCGACGACGACGAAGATGGGCATGACGCCAAGGACAACATCTGGGCCGCGATCCGCACGATCCTGATCGCCGACCTGGTCATGTCGCTGGACAACGTGGTGGCTGTGGCCGCCGCCGCGCAGAAGGGTCCCGAAGGCAGCCAGCTGATGCTGCTGATCATCGGCCTGGGCCTGTCGATCCCGCTGATTGTCTTTGGCAGCACGCTGCTGCTGAAGGTGATGGAGCGCTTCCCGATCATCATCGTGCTGGGCGCTGCGCTGCTGGGCTACCTGGCGGGCGAAATGCTCGTCAGCGATCCGGTGGACGCCGAATGGTTCCAGGTACACGTGCCGCATGCCCACCTGGTGTTTGGCGTGATTGGCGCGGCCCTGGTCGTGCTGATCGGTAAGCTGTTGCGCCGCCGCGGCGCGCAGACCGCCTGACGACAGCATCGGGCAACACCGAAGTATCATCGCGAGCCTGAAACGGGCGACCCATAACGGGTCGCCCGTTTTGTTTTTGCAACACCCAAAGCTGCGGCATCCAAACCACGGACTCCTGCGGATTTCCAAACAATTCCCACTTTCCTGTGGGAATTGTCCGAGGTCATTGGGACCTTGCCAGCGTTCTTCCGATCATGACCCCGCGACGCCTTGCATGCCTGCCGGTGTGCGGCGCGTTGCAGAACTTCTCATCCAACACATCAATGAAAGGGGTCAATATGCAACGCAATCCGAACGCCATCCGCCGTGGCTCGCGCCTTACCGTTTTCGGCGCACGCGGCTTTTCGCTGATCGAGCTGATGATCGTGGTGGCCATCATCGGCATCCTCGCAGGCATCGCCATACCGCAGTACCAGGACTATGTGGCGCGCTCACAATTCACCGAAGGCGTGAACCTGGCGTCGGGCCAGAAGGCTTCGGTGACCGAAACGTTCTCGTACACGGGTGCCTGTCCCGACAACGGCAGTGGCGCTGCCGACGGCGTTCCCGCGGCGGCCTCCATCGTCGGCAGCTACGTCGAGAACGTGCAGGTTGGCGGCACTGCCACCGACGCCGGCGGGTGCACGATCACGGCGAACTTCAAGGACGACGGCATTGCCAAGGGGCTGGCCGGCAAGTACGTGACGCTGACGATGGGTAACGCCGACAAAGGATCGGTGACCTGGAAGTGCGAGTCGTCGGCCAACAAGAAGTACCTGCCACAAGCCTGCTCGCAACTGTAGGCAGCGAGCGAATCGTGAGCGCGATGAACGTCGTATCGTGACAAGTGGATGCGGATCGGATGCGTCCGATCCGCATTTCAGAAGCATCCGATCCGGACGATGGGTGTCGGATTTGTGGTGACTATCTGTAAATGCGACATCGGGTGTGGTCTTGTACTAAATCAAATTTGATGTGCCGTGACTCCCCTGAAGATTGCGCCGTGCCGAGGCCCGTGGAGGCCGTTGGCGCGCCATTCAAAACAAACTCGATAGGGGGTCAACATGCAAAACCGCAACCGTATCCGTAGTCGCATCCGCCATGCTGGATTCACGCTGATCGAACTGATGATCGTCGTCGCAATCATTGGCATCCTGGCCGCGATTGCGATTCCTCAGTACCAGGATTACATCGCCCGGGCTCAATTTTCGGAGGGATTGAGTCTGGCGTCGGGGCAGAAGGCGCCAGTGATGGAAACATTCTCGCAGACCGCCAGTTGTCCGAATAACGCTGCCCAGATGTCATATGGCATTCCGGCTGCCGTCGATATCTCAGGCAAATACGTGGAGCGGGTGAACGTCGGCGGAACGTCAAATGACTCCGGCAACTGCACGATCATGGCGACGTTCAGGCAGAAGGATGTGTCCAAACAGCTGGCAGGCAAGACCATGACGCTGACGATGAGCAACGCCGACAAGGGTGCGGTCAAGTGGGAATGTTCGGCAGACAAGATCGAGCAGCGTTTTCTTCCGCAGGCATGTGTCGGCTCGTCCAAGAAGATTTGAGGACGCTGCTGTGAGGGTGCGGGCCGATCGCTCGGTCCGTGTTTCGACAAAGATGGATGGCAGCGTGGGGATCATCCATACGAGACGCGGATAGTCCGCGGCAAGTGATGACTTTGTGACTCGTGCCGGTGAATACCGGAAGGGGAAGACAAGACTACAGATCCCCGAGCAGCGCGGGCTGTCGAACGGGGGCGCGTGAGCGGTTCTGCGCCATAGGCGCAGGCCGCCACGCTATCATGGCGCCTTTGCCCCCTTTAGGTTCTCCGCGCGCATGCCGGTCCACCGAGCCACGCTTCCCGCGACGGCGATTGTCGTTGCCTTTACCCTTCCGTTCCTGGTCTCGCGGCATACGTTGCCGCTGGCAACGTTCTTTGGCGAATGGACTGCTGCCGCCCTTGGTGTCGCGCTCGTTGTCGTGCTGGCTTTCGTCCGCGTCGATACGCCGGGACGGCGACCGGCCAGGGCTTTTCCGTGGGTGGCGGCATTTCCGGTCTGGCTGCTCGTCACCACGATCCTTCAGTCGGTTTCCGGCATGGCGGACGTCACCGGGAGTCGCCTGACCACACAGCTGGTACTGGTGCTGGGCACGGCGCTGATGCTGGGTGCCTGGCGTATTGGGCAGGCGTCCGCCGACCGTCGTGCCACGATCGTCGACGCGCTGGCCATCGCGTTTCTGATTGCCGGCCTGCTGGGCACCCTGGCGCAGTGGATTCAGGTCCTTCATATGGAGGACCAGACGTTCGGGCTGGTGTCGGAGTACTTCTATGACGCGAACCGGCGTCTCTGGGGCAACCTGAATCAGCCGAACCACCAGGCGACGCTCAATGGCCTGGCCTTGGCATCGGCGATCTGGCTCGCCACGCGCAGCTGGCTGCAATTTCCGGCGTGGCTGACGGCAACCATGCTGCTGGAAAGCGGCATCGTGCTTTCCGGGTCGCGCACCGGTCTGGTCCACGTGGGCCTGTCCGCCCTGTATGCGTTGCTGGCGGCGTTCATGGCACGCGGCACGCCGCGCGGTGCCAGTCCGATGCACCGGGCGCCTGGCCTGATTGCTGCCGCTGTCATCCTGGTGGTCGGCATCGTGGTACTTCAGCCGGCGATCAAAATGGCCGGGCAAGCGTTTGACTGGCGCCTGTTCGACACCGTGTCGCAGCTGCAGTCGGGCAACCAGATTTCATACCGTAGTGCCTTGTGGTCCCAGGCATTGACGATGTTCCGCGCGCATCCGTGGCTGGGTGTGGGATATGGTGAATTCGGCTGGGGGCAGTTCCAGGTGGCTTCCCAGGTGCAGGTCGTGGCCGAGATGTCACTGCATGCGCACAATGCGCTGCTCGATCTGATGGCGAAGAGCGGGACGGTCGGTGCGGCCGGCGTCGTACTGGTACTGGCAGCTTGGCTCTGGCGTGTGGTTCGGGACAGGATCTGGCGTGGCACGGCCGTCGAGCGAGGACTGACGGCGCTGGTACTGATCTGGCTGGCGATGCTCGGCGCGCATTCGATGCTCGAATACCCGCTGCACTATCTGTATTTTTTCCTGCCGTTCTGCTTCCTGCTGGCCTGGCTCGAACCCACGGGTATCGGCGGGCGCTGGCCACGCAGTGCCACCACGCTCGTTTGCGTGGTTTTCGTTGCGGCATCGGCGGTTGTACTGACCACGTTGTGGCAAGACTACAAGCGCGTGGAAGCGCGCGAGTATGCGAGCGAGGAACGTCGGGACGCGCTGCCGTTGCCCCGTTACTGGTTCCGTCAGCATGCGGCATCGGATATCGCCGAGCATATGACGATCACGCCCGGCAGCGCTGCCAGTCTGCTGCCGGCGCATGTCGACGCCTTGCATCTGCTGCCGACGCCAAACCTGATCCGCCGCACTGCGTGGCTGCTTGCGCTGACTGGCGAACAGGCGCGCGCACGGCTCTGGATGGAGCGCCTGCGCTACTACTACCAGGGCGACGAGGCAGCCCAGATCGCCGCGCTATCGCGTGATTGCGATGCGGTGGCCGCGGACCACCGGCCACGCGAGTTCTGTGCATGGGTCCGCATGCGCGACCAGCGCGGCCATAGCCAGGCAGCTACCGGCGGTTAGCGCATGTAGCCCGGCGGGGGCGGAGGCGGATAGTAAGGCTGGTAGTTGGCCGGCGGCATTGCTGCACGCGCGGGCGGCTGTGCCGTCGTCATCTGGCCATAGACCGGCACGCGATTGCCGCTGGCGTACATGCATTGGACATAGGCGGCGTCATACGCACGCTGCGATCCGTAGCCCGCGTTGTACGAGTTGCCCGCCCCGACGGCGGACCCGGTCAGCAGGCCCACACCCGCACCCACCGCGGCACCCTCGCCGCCACCGAAGGCGGCACCGGCCGCTGCGCCGAGCGCGGTTCCGATTGCGGCGCTTCCTACCGCTGCCGCATTGGCGTTCTGTTGCGGAGTCGTGCCACCAATCTGTCCAAAGGCGAACTGGCGACAGTTGTAGTCGTCCCCCCGGAACTGGTCGAACGTTTTGTTGGTGCCCGGCAGCGCCATCACGCTCGGACCCGAAGGCATCACGGCGCAGGCTCCCAGCCCCAGCGAAACCGTGGCCAGCAGGCAAAGCGAACGCAATCTCATGATGTCACTCCAGGCGTGGCCGGCACGGGGGCCGACGAAGACGGTGCACGCGGCTGCTCGCGTTGCCAGCCGCCGGGGCATTCCTTCACATACGGGTAGTAGCCTTCCGGTTGCGAGCAGTGGTACCACCAGGCGTTGGGCGACGACCCGTCGGTGACGGTCGGATTCCCATCGTTGCCCTGTTCTATGTACTGCGGTGGATTCTGCTGAGGCATGACAACCGCGGCAGGTGCCGGATAGTAGCCAGGGTAATAATACGGTCCATATGGATACCAGCCCGGACCCCAGCCGGGGCCCCACCCAGGGCCATAACCCCATCCCGGGCCGACATAAACGCCGACGCCCACACGGGCACGCCCGCCGTGGTAATACCCGTGTGCCAGCGATGTCGTGCTGTACCCGGCCGCGCACATCGCGGCCAATGCCAGAGCGATCTGGCAGAGCTTGCGCCCGTTCATGATCTGCATCCCAAGTTGCTGCTTGTTTCTAAACGCCTGACGCGCGCTTCCGGCTTACCGGACTGTTGTCACGTGTTGTATTGAATATCAATTTGCGGCAGGCAGGGGCAGTTTGGGCCATGTCGAAATGCGGCGTTACCTTTATTACGGGCGGAATGAACAAGGTGAGCGTGCCGGCACGCAGGTGCAACAAGAGCGCTACAGGTGGGTTACTTCGCCACCCAATCCCCCGACTTCCCGCCGTGCTTTTCCAGCAGCTTCACGTTGCCCATGACCATGCCCCGGTCCACGGCCTTGCACATGTCGTAGATCGTCAGCAGGGCCACTTGCACGCCGGTCAGCGCTTCCATTTCCACGCCGGTCTGGCCGTGTGTCTCGGTGCGCACCACGCAGGCGATGGTCGAACTTGGCTCGTCGAGGGCAAAGTCGACCGCAACACGGGTCAGGCCGATCGGGTGGCACAACGGGATCAGGTCGGCCGTGCGCTTGGTGGCCATGATGGCCGCGACTCGGGCGATGCCCAGCACGTCGCCTTTCTTGGCGGTGCCGTCGCGTACCAGTGCGAAGGTGCCCGGCAGCATGGTGATGGTGCCGGTGGCGATGGCTACCCGATGGGTGTTGGCCTTGTCGCCAACGTCGACCATGTGGGCCTGGCCTGCGGTGTCGAAATGGGTGAGCTGACTCATGGGCGGAAAAGGCGAGAAATGCTGGATCGGAAAAGGATAAACGTGGCGCCGAACAAGGGCAGGCCACGCTGGGGCTTGCCCGATGGGAACGTCATCCAGAGGCCGCTATCATAGCAACATGCCCAAGACATCATGGCCTCGCCGCCTGCCCATCCGGTCGAGCGCCCGCGCCTGCGACCCCACCGTGCCTGCCGTTCGTACGTCACATCTGACGCGCGCACTGGCGGCCGTGCTGGTACTGACCACGGCAGCACCGGCGTGGCCGCAGGGGACGCCCGCCACGCAGCCAGCGCGCACCAGTGCGGCGGCCGCCGCCAACGCAAAGCTGGCCACGTCGGGGGCTTCGGCATCGCAGGCGACTGCGCCAGTTCCGGCGCCCAGCCTGAACGGTGCCGTCAGCGACCAGGTCTACGACAACCTTAACCGAAGCGTCCGCGCCGGGCAGAAGTCCGAATTCGGTCTGCGCAGCGCCAACACGGTGGTGGAAAGCGCTGGCATCCAGCTTCCCGATCTGGGGGACCCCTCCACGGCGTCCCTGTCGCCCGACATGGAAAAGCGGCTGGGTGACCGCATCATGCGCAGCATCCGGCGCGATCCGGATTATGTGTCGGACCCGCTGTTGAACGACTACCTGAACGCGCTCGGCTACCGGCTGGTGCAGGCCGCGCGGCGCATGAACATCGCCGGGTCCAACGGCGCGGGCACCTTCGCCACCGGATTCGAGATGTTTGGCGTGCGTGACCGGTCGATCAACGCGTTCGCCATGCCGGGCGGCTACATCGGCGTGCATACGGGTCTGCTGGTGCAGTCCGATACAGAGTCCGAACTCGCCTCCGTGCTCGGCCACGAAATCGGCCACGTCATGCAACGGCACATCGCGCGTGGCATCACCAGTCAGGACCAGTCGATGTGGATTGCGCTGGCCTCGATGGTGCTGGCCGGCCTGGCTGCGACCAAGAGCGGCGATGCGGCGGCGGCGCTGGCGATGGGCGGGCAGGGTGCGGCCATCGCCAACCAGCTGTCGTTCTCGCGCGGCGCCGAACGCGAGGCCGACCGCGTGGGCTTCCAGATTATGACGGCGGCCGGATTCGATCCGCAGGGCATGCCCGATTTCTTCCAGCGCCTGCAGCGCGTGATGGGTATCTCGGACAACTCGGTGCCTGCCTACGTGCGCACTCACCCGCTGACATCGGAACGTATCGCCGATATGCAGGACCGTGTGCGTCACGTGGCCGCGCACCGGGTTGGCAATACGCCCGACTACGAATTCGCACGCGTCCGCGCGGCGGTCTTGCAGGCCCCCACGCCCAATGACCTGCGCAATCTCCTGGCCAACCTCCAGGCACAGGTGCCCAACGCCCCGCCCACGCGGCTGCCCGCCGTGTACTACGGCATAGCGTTCGCCAATCAGAAACTGGGCCGCTTCCCCGATGCCGACAAGGCGCTGGCCGAGGCGCGCCGGCTTTACGGCACGATCCCCGGCGCCACGTCGGGCACGCCGATGCTGGACGTCATGGCCGTGGAGCTGGCGCGTAGCGAAGGCCGTACGCAGGATGCGCTGACGCAGGCGGCCGCCACGCTGAAGGCCTTTCCGCTATCCCATGCGGCTGCGATGACATACGCCGATACGCTGCTTGCCGCAAACCGGCTCGACGATGCGGTCACGTTCCTGCGGTCGCGCACGCGCGAGGAATCGGGGCGCTCGGAGTGGTGGGAAATGCTGGCGCGCGCCTACGCCGCGCAGGGCAAGCGCTTGCAGCAGCATCAGGCGCTGGCGGAAAAGTACGCGATGGATGGCTCGTACCAGGCCGCGATCGAGCAACTGCAGATTGCGCGCAAGGCCGGCGATGGCGATTTCTATACGCTGTCCGAAGTCGACGCACGCCTGCACCAGCTGCAACTCCAGTACAAGGAAGACCGGCAGGACAACAAGGGAATGCCGAACTAGCTGGCGGGGGTTTCCGGCGCCGTCGGCGTCCTGACGAATCCAAACCGCTTCGGCACCTCGGCTTCCACGATCGGTTCGATGTCGAGATCGCGCCCATCGTGGTGGAACACGCCCAGCACCGCGCCGCATGCCTCGCCATGCCAGTCACTGGCCGTGCTGAACGCGTCCAGATCGTGGTCGTGCAATACCGCCGCCTGTTCGCCGTCGACTCCCTCCACCGCGCCACCAAGCACCACATTGCCGTGTTCGTCGGCAAAGCACGACGAGGGCGTGAACGCCCGTCCAGTCGAAGTCGTCAGCGCGCCATTGTGCAGGCGTGCGATCCAGGGTGCGTAGGCCAGCGAGACGAACACGCGCTGCGGGCCGTTCTGGAAATACCAGGCACCGCTGGCATCGTGCGTGTAATTGCGTTCGATAAAGCCGATCAGCGCCTCATGGCGGATCGGGTCGCCAGACAGTCCGTGCTGCTGCGCGAATTCATTGCGCATGCGCCATTGCCCGCGACGATCCAGCGCCAGCCAGCCGAAGCAGTTCGGCACGTTGGGCCAGCGCGTCATGGCCTGTTTCACTACCTCGTCCACGGTGTCTCCTTGCGGTACCGGTACCGTTTCATGGTGAACCGGTTCCTTACTTGCCGGCGCTGTCGAAAAAGTCGAGGATGCGTGCCGGCAGCCAGTCGATGTGCCCGGCCAGCGGCAGCAGGGGCAGTTGCCCCAGCAGGCCGCCGCGCGGTGTCATGAAGCCGACGTGGCCGCCGTGCTCGGGCTGCTCCAGCAGCACGTCGGCACTGACATCGGATGGACCAGGCAAATGCTTGCCCGGCAGGAAGGGATCGTTCCGCGCGTTGAGTACCAGCGTCGGGATGCGGATCGCTCCAAGGATCGGTTTGCTTGAGGCGCGCGCCCAGTAGTCGTCGGTATCCCGAAAGCCATGCAGCGGCGCGGTCACCACGTTGTCGAACGCATACAGGTCGCGGCTGCGGAGCATGTCATCACGATCGAACAGGCGCGGAAACTGGTCCAGCTTGGCCAGCGATTTGCGCTTGAGCGTCTGCAGGAACATGCGCGTGTAGATCATGTTGAAGCCGCTCGATAGCGCGGCGCCGCCGGCTGCCAGATCGACCGGTGCGGAGATGGCCGCGGCCGCGCGCAGAAAGCCGGCTTCGCGGCCGTCCTCGCCCAGAAAGCGCAGCAGTGCATTGCCTCCCAGCGAGATACCCACCGCCAGCATCGGCCGGTTTGGCGTGACCGCGTGCACGTCGTCACGCAAACGGCGCAATACCCAGCGGATTTCGGCCGAATCGCCCGAATGATAGAAGCGGGGCGCCTGATTCAGTTCACCTGAGCAGCCGCGGAAATGCGGTATCACCCCCTGCCATCCACGCTCGCGGAGCGCGGCCATCAGCGTCTGCGCGTAGTGGCTGCCGGAATCGCCTTCCAGGCCGTGGAACATCACCACCAGCGGCGTGTCGGGCGCGGACGCGTGCGTGGTCCAGTCGAGGTCGATGAAGTCGCCGTCGGGCGTATCCCAGCGCTCGCGCCGGAAGCCGATGCGACGATGCCGCGTGAAGCGGGCCGGCAGAATCGTCTGCGCGTGGCCGCCGCGCAACCACCACGGTGTCTGGAATGCGTCGCCGAACGGCATGGCCCGCATGGCCGTCAATGCAGGGCCTGTCCCGGCGCGGCGGCCACGGCGGCCACCTGCACCGCGTTGGCCGGACTGCAGTGGATATGGGCCAGGCGCCAGCCTTCGTGGTTCTGCATCAGCACGTAGGTGGTGTGCACGAACAGGTCGGCTTCCACGCGGCCTTCGCCAAAGCGCAGGGCTTCGGTGACGTCGAAGATCGACACGCCAAGCGATGAGTGGCTGCTGGTCTCGATGGCATCGATCAGCACCGGTTGCTCTTCGAGCAACTGCACAAAGGCCTGGCGCAGATTTTCATGGCCGATCAGGCGCTGGCCATCGGGCATGACGCACGTGATCGAGTCTTCGTCCAGCCAGAGCCGCAGCGCGCCATCGGCGTCGCGCAGCTTCATGGCTTCACGGAAGGCATCGACGATGTCTTCGGCGGAATCGAACAGACGGGCGAAACGGGGCATGTTGGTTGGGTCAGGGACGGTGCAGGAGCTTGCGCAACTCGACGAACACCATTTCGGGTTCGATCTCCTTCAGGCAGCGCAGGTGGCCGAGCGGGCACTCGCGCTTGAAGCAGGGGCTGCACTCGAGTTGAAGCCACATGATACTCGCTGCCTGTGACAGCGGGGGCGTATGGCGCGGGTCACTGGAACCATAGACGGCCACCTGGGGCCGGTTCAGTGCGGCGGTCACGTGCATCAGGCCGGAATCGTTGCAAACCGCGGCCTCGGAGAGCGCCAGCAGGTCCACGGCATCGTCGAGCGATGTCTGGCCGCACAGGTTACGTACGAACGGCGCGCCCTTGACGATTTCGTCGGCGATTTCGGCGTCCTTGGCCGAGCCCAGCGTGACGATCTGCGCGTACGGATACGAGCGGCGCAGCATCTGCGCCAGCGCGGCGAAGTGGGCCGCCGGCCAGCGCTTGGCGGGGCCGAACTCCGCGCCGGGGCAGAACGCGATCACGCGCGTGCCCGGGGCGATGCCGAACCGGTCTGCCGTGGCAGCCATGCGGGCCGGGTCCACCTTGAGCTGCGGGTCGGGAATCGATTCCGGCAGCCTGGCACCCGGCTTGAGCGCCAGGCGCGCGTAGTGCTCCACCATCGGCGGGCGGTTGTCGCGCGGCGGGTTCTTGTGGCGGATGTTGAGCATGCCAAAGCGCGCTTCGCCGCGATAGCCGATCCGCAGCGGAATGCCGGCCAGGAACGGAATCAGCGACGATTTCAGCGAATTCGGCAGCACATAGGCCACGTCGTAGCCTTCGTGCTTGAGCTGTTGCGCGAACATCAGCCGCGCGCTCAGCTGCAGCTTGCCGTGCGCGAGGTCGCTCGGGAATACCTTGCTGATTTCCGGCATGCGAGCCAGCACTGGCGCCACCCATTTGGGTGCCAGCGCATCGATGACCAGGCGCGGATGGCGTGCCTTCAGCATGGCAAAGAGCGGTTGCGCCATCAAGGCGTCGCCGATCCAGTTCGGAGCGATAACGAGGGCTTTTCTCATGGGGTGGGTAGTACGCGGCCCTTTTCTTTTTTGTAGTGCCCGGGCATGTCAACGCCCCGGGGCGCGTTTGCGGCCCGGGGCGTCGGTTCGAAACAGAGGCTGATGGCGCGGGTCAGTGGTGGCCCTTCAGCACGGTGCCCGGCTTGAGCTTGTACACGGTGCCGCAGTACGGGCACTTGACCTCGCCGGTGTCCACTACGTCCAGGAAGACGCGGGGGTGGTAGTTCCAGGCCGGGGTATTGCCGGTGGGGCAATGCAGCGGAATGTCTTCAGCGCCGATTTCGACGACGGTTGCGGTTTGCGTCATGGTGTTGCGTTTGTCTTGCAGGGTGGATGTTTTCGGGATGGCGCCGGATCAGACCAGCGTCAGCCACTTCTTGTACTTCTCGTCGGTGCCGCCAACGGCCGCGAAGAACGCGTCCTGGATGCGCTTGGTCACCGGGCCTCGACGGCCTTCGCCGATCACTCGGTCGTCCAGTTCGCGGATCGGCGTCACTTCGGCGGCGGTACCGGTGAAGAACGCTTCGTCCGCGCAATACATTTCGTCGCGCGTGATGCGCTTTTCACGTACCTCGATGCCGAGGTCGCGCGCAATCGTCAGCGTGGCATCGCGCGTGATGCCGTCCAGGCACGAGGCCAGATCCGGCGTGTAGATCACGCCGTTGCGCACGATGAACACGTTCTCGCCCGAGCCTTCGCTCACATAGCCGTCGGTATCCAGCAGCAATGCTTCGTCGTAACCCAGGCCGGTGGCTTCCTGGTTGGCCAGGATCGAGTTGATGTAGTAGCCGCTGGCCTTGGCGCGCACCAGCGACACATTGACATGATGGCGCGTGAACGACGACGTTTTCACGCGGATGCCACGCTCCAGGCCTTCCTCGCCCAGGTAGGCGCCCCACGGCCATGCGGCGATGGCCACGTGGATCGTGTTGCCCTTGGCCGAAACGCCGAGCTTTTCGGAGCCGATCCAGACCAGCGGGCGGATATAGCACGACTCCAGGTTGTTGGCGCGTACCACTTCGCGCTGGGCGGCTTCCAGCGTGGCTTCGTCGAACGGCATGGCCATCTGGAAGATCTTGGCCGAATTGAACAGCCGGCGCGTGTGCTCTTTCAGGCGGAAAATCGCGGTGCCTTCAGGCGTCTTGTAGGCGCGCACGCCTTCGAATACGCCCATGCCGTAGTGCAGGGTGTGCGTCAGCACGTGAATCTTGGCGTCGCGCCATTCAATCAACTTGCCGTCCATCCAGATCTTGCCGTCCCGATCTGCCATCGACATGGTCGTCTCCCTGTCACCAACAAAAGTCGTAAAGGCGTCATTGTAAGCCGGGGGGCCTTGTGTGCCAACGCGGTGCGGCGCACGCACCGTTCTACAATCGCACCTTCCTTTCCCCGGATCGCGCGCGTGACCCAGTCTGCTCCAGCCTTCCCCGAACCCGACACCTCCGCCAGCGAAGATCGCTGGCAGGACGCGCTGGGCGCCCTTGAGGCACTGGCGGGCGGCGAGCCGGCTCCGGATGCCGCCGGTGCGGGCCGCCGCCTGGTCTGGGCGCTGACGCTCGATGCCGACGGCGAGATCGGCACCATCGAGCCGATGGAACAGACCTGGGGCGCGCGGGGCTGGAGCAGGCCGCGCCCGGTGCCGCTGGCCCGCGTGGCCGATGACGATACCCTCCCGCCGTGGGATGCCCGCGTGGCGCGAGCGATCCGGCGCGATGCTTCGCGCAACCGCCGCCTCGTGCTGGACCGTGCCGCGGCCATCGTGGCGCTGGTCGGTCATCCGGCCGTGGTGTTGGCCCATGCACCCACCGTGGCAATGGAAGTGCTGGAGGCGGCGCCCGCGCTGGAGGCCGTGCGCGAAGGCGATCGCTTCATGCTACGCATCGTGCCGCCGATGCGCGCGCCGCGCTCGATGGAAGACTTCCTGCCAGCCACGGCGAAGCAGGAAGCCGAAGCGCTGCGTCTGATCACCGTGCTGCAGGACGGCGCACGGCGGCTGCGCGTGATCCGCTTCACCGCCGCCCAGCAGGAGGCCGCGAAACTGATTTCCGGCGGCCTGACGGTGCCCGCGAGCGCGCAGGCCCGGCTCGACAGTACGCTGCGTGCGCTGGCCGGGCATTTCCAGATCCACGCCGATAGCTCGGGCGAAGCGCGCGAGCGAGATCCCGAATCGCGGCTCCGTGCCGAAGTGGCACCGGTGGGGCGCGGTATCAGCCTGCGCCTGGTGGTGACGCCGCTCGGCCAGGTTGGCCCGCGCCTGGCTCCCGGTCATGGCCGGGCACAACTGATGGCGACGATTGGAGGCGAGACGCTGGCGACTTACCGCGACCTCGACGCCGAGCAGGCGCATGTGGCGGAGGTATTCGACGCGCTACCGTTCCTGGTCCAGCAGGCGCCGGCCAGCGGCGAGCATAGCTGGGCGCTCGACGATCCCGAAGACGCCCTGACTGTGATCGAAATACTGCCGGGTCTCAAGGGCGTGATCGACCTGGAATGGCCGCGTGGCCGCGAACTACGCGTCTTGCCGGCCGATCTGCCGCAACTGGCGGTCAGCGTGGAAACCGGCAGCGAATGGTTCAAGCTGGTCGGCGAGCTGCACGTGGCCGAGGGACTGGTGTTGTCGCTGGAAAAGCTCGTGGCCTGGGCGCACGGCCATGCGGGCCGTTTCATCCCGATGGAGCACGGCGTGTATGTGGCACTGACGCACCAGCTACGTGAGCGGCTGCGCGATCTCGCCGCCGTGGGTGACGGCGTGCGCGACGGTATCCGCGTGCCGCTGGTGGCCACTCCCTGGCTCGACGACGTGCTGGCCGGCGTCGGCATCGATCCGGACGCGCACTTTCGCACGCGCGTAAAGCGATTGCGTGCGGCACGCGAGAGCGATGCGGCGGCGCCGTCGATGCTGGCCGCGGACTTGCGACCGTACCAGCTCGAAGGCTACCGCTGGATGATGTCGCTGGCGGAGGCCGGATTCGGCGCCTGTCTGGCCGATGACATGGGGCTGGGCAAGACGCTGCAGTCGCTGGCGCTGCTGCTGGCGCGCGCCGCCGGTGGCCCCGCGCTGGTCGTGGCACCAACCTCGGTGTGCGGCAACTGGGCGGCGGAGGCACGGCGATTTGCGCCGTCGCTGCAGGTTCACGTCTACGCGGAGGGCGACCGCACGGCCATCGTCGAACAGGCTGGCGCGGGCGATCTGGTGATCGTGTCGTACAACCTGCTGCAACAGGCGAGGCGCGCATTCTGCGAGCGGCACTGGCATACCGTGGTCGCCGACGAGGCGCAGTCGTTCAAGAATCCTTCGTCACGGCGCGCACAGGCCATGTTCGCGCTCGATGCCGATTGCCGCATCGCGCTGTCCGGCACGCCCGTGGAAAACCGCCTGGCGGAGCTGTGGGCCGTCATGCGCTTTTGCAATCCGGGGCTGCTCGGATCGCTGGCCCGCTTCAACGAGCATTTCGCCAATCCGATCGAACGCAACGGCGCGCGCGACCCGCGTGTGCGGCTGCGACGCATGATCGCGCCGTTCGTACTGCGCCGGACCAAGGCCCAGGTACTGGACGAATTGCCGCCACGCACGGAGCTGGTGATTCGCGTGGCGCCCGAGCCCGCCGAAGCCGCGCACTACGAGGCATTGCGCCGCCAGGCGCTGTCCGAGGCCGAGCGTGCGCTGCTGCGGCCGAAAAAGGATGGCAAGGCGCGCGCCACGCTCCCCGAGCCGGAGGCGCGCATCCACGTGCTGGCGCAATTGATGCGCATGCGACGTGCCGCGTGCGATCCGCGACTGGCCACGCCAGAAACCGGCCACCCCGGCGCCAAGGTGCGCGCATTCGCCGAGCTGGCGGCCACGCTGGCTGCCAATGGCCACAAGACGCTGGTTTTCAGCCAGTTCGTCGATTTCCTGCAACTGTTGCGCCAGCCGCTCGATGAGGCCGGGCTGGCGTGCCAATACCTCGATGGCGCCACGCCTGCCGCCGAGCGCACGAAGCGCGTCGCGGCGTTCCAGGCCGGCGAGGGCGATGTCTTTCTGATCAGCCTGAAGGCGGGCGGCTTCGGCCTGAACCTGACAGCGGCCGATTATGTCGTGATAGCGGACCCGTGGTGGAATCCCGCCGCCGAGGACCAGGCGATGGGCCGCGCGCATCGTATCGGGCAGCAGCGGCCGGTCACGGTCTATCGGCTGATTACGGCCGGCACGATCGAGGAACGTATCGTCGACCTGCACCAGGGCAAGCGCGCGCTGGCCGAGGGCGTGCTCGACGCATCCGCCGATGAGGCCACGGGCCGTGACGTGCCACTGCCCGATATCGACGAACTCGTGGGTTTGCTGCGGCGTTGAAGTTTTCTTGCCCGGCGTGGGGAGCGAGCCTCGCCCAATCCCAATCTGACGGCGCTTGCACCAAACGGTATACAAATTAGTCCCGAGTTTGGTGCGAGCGCACATCCTCGGCTTTCCTTGGCAGGGCCCTGCATCCCGCCGGAGCCGGGGTGCGATATGCCTGCCATTCGCCCTTAACGCCTGACCTGTAAGCGGTAGGAGGTGATCCGGCCGGTGCCGGTCAAATCCTGTTGCGGTGCATCCAGCCTTGGCATAAATACTGCCTTGTGATTTGCTGGATTCTGAATATAGTATACCGATCGTTGCTTCCTGATTCGCCCCCACAGGCCCGGCCGTCTGCATTGCGCCGTGCCCATGACAACAACGGAGCCACTGTGACCCTGCCCGATTCCGTGCCGGCCGATCCGTCCCGGCCAGATGTCCGCTGGATGCCCGCCCACATTGCCGCCGCGCAACTGGCGCGCGGGGAGACCACGGCCCTGGCGCTGGTCGAATCGTGCCAGGCGGTCTGGGAGGCCCATCACGGCCAGATCAATGCGATCGTGCTGGCCGATTTCGAAGCGGCCCGGGAGGCTGCCTTGCAAAGCGATGCACGGCGACAGGCCGGCCGCACGCGCGGGCCGCTCGATGGCGTGCCGTTTTCGATCAAGGAATCGTTCGACGTGGCCGGGTGGCCCACCACCTGCGGCGTGCCGGCGCGCACCACGCATCGCGCCGGCACCGACGCGGTGGTGGTCGAGCGCCTGCGCGCGCATGGCGCCGTGCTGCTGGGCAAGACCAACGTACCGCTGGGCCTGCGAGACTGGCAGAGCTACAACGGCATCTACGGCACCACGCGCAATCCGCACGACCTGTCGCGCACGCCGGGCGGTTCTTCCGGCGGCAGCGCCGCGGCCGTTTGCGCCGGCATGAGCTATTTCGATATCGGCTCGGATATCGGCTCGTCGCTGCGCAATCCCGCGCACTACTGCGGCGTGTTCTCGCATAAGAGCAGCCACGGCATCGTGCCGCTGCGTGGCCACGGCAATGGCCGCGCCGGGTTTGCCGCGCAGGACATCAATGTGGCCGGCCCCGTGGCGCGCAGCGCGCGTGACCTGGAACTGGTGCTGCGCGCCATCGCCGGGCCGGATGCCGCCGAGGCGTGCGCGTGGCAGCTTGACCTGCCCCCATGCGATCACACGCGGCTGACTGACTTCCGCGTGGCCGTGCTGCCGAGCCATCCGCTGGCCGAAGCGGACGCCACGGTCAGTGGCGCCATCGAACGGGTCGGGCATTGGCTGGAGCAGGCCGGCGCGCAGGTGGCCTGGAACGTCCGGCCCGATTTCGACGCCGCGCAGCTATGGCGCACCTATGTGCTGCTGTTGCGCGCCACGACGTCGCTGCACATGGACGACGCCGCGTTTGCCGATGCGGTGCAACGTGCCGGCGATCCCAATGGCGACGATGCCGATTACGCAACGATGCAGTTCACGGGCGCCGCGCTGAGCCATCGGCACTGGCTGCTGATGCAGCCCACCCGCGAAGCGTTTGCGCGCGCGTGGAATCGGTTCTTCGGCGACTACGACGTCCTGCTGTGTCCCGCCGCGTCCACCACGGCATTTCCGATCGACGAGCAGGGCGAGCCGTGGCAGCGCACGATCACCGTCAACGGCCGGCCGTGGCCGCTGACGTCCCAGCTGTTCTGGGCCGGCCATTCGGGGCTGTGCGGGCTGCCGTCGACGGTCGCGCCGATCGGCCCCGCCAGCGACGGCCTGCCCGTGGGCGTGCAGATCGTGGCGCGGCGCTTTGGGGACCTCACTTCGCTGCGGTTTGCGCAACTGCTTGAAGACGCGGGCTACGCGTTCCGCCCGCCACGCATCTGACGATCATCGCTAAAGAGAAAAGGGGAGGGCGATCATGCTGGACTGGTTCAGGGAGTTGTCGCGCGCGGAGCGCAAGGGATTCTATGGAGCGTTCCTGGGGCATGCGGTCGACGTGTTCGACTTCATGATCTATTCGTTCCTGATTTCGACGCTGCTCGCGCAGTGGGGCATGAGCAAGTCGATGGCCGGCGCCATCGTCACGTGGACGCTGGTGTCGTCGCTGGTCGGCGCGGTAGGGGCCGGGCTGCTGGCCGACCGCTTTGGCCGCGTGCGCGTGCTGCGCTGGACGATCCTGGTCTTCGCGGTGTCATGCTTCCTGTGCGGTATCGCCAATTCACCGGAACAGCTGATGGTGTTCCGCATGCTGCAGGGGCTGGGCTTTGGCGGGGAATCGTCGCTGTGCATGGTGCTGGTGACCGAGCTGATCCGCAACCCGGCGCATCGTGGCAAGTATTCGGGCTTTACGGCCAGCAGCTATTCGTTTGGCTGGGGCGGGGCGGCCATCGCCTACGCCATCACGTTCAGCCTGTTCGAGCCGGAAGTGGCATGGCGCGTCTGCTTCTTCCTTGGCATTCTGCCCGCGCTGGTGGTGGTCTATCTGCGCCGCAATCTGCAGGAACCCGAAGTCTTTCTGAAGAGCCGGGCCGAGCGCGTCGCGGCATCGCCCGCGGCCGATCTGGCACGTGTGTTCCGCAAGCCGCTGCTGCGCAAGACCCTGCTGTGCAGCCTGCTGTCCGGCGGCATGCTGGGTGCCTACTACGCGATTGCCACGTGGCTGCCCACATTCCTGAAGACCGAGCGCGGATTGTCGGTGTTCGGCACCAGTTCCTACCTGGCGGTGACGATCCTTGGATCGCTGGTCGGTTACGTGGCGGGTGCCTATGCCACCGACCGCTGGGGCCGCCGGTTGACCTATATCGCGTTCGCGGCCGGTGCGTTCGTGATGGCCATGATCTACATGGTGATCCCGGTCTCGAACACGTCGATGCTGTTCCTGGGCTTTCCGCTCGGTGTGCTGATGCAGGGCGTGTTCTCGGGCATCGGTGCCACGATCTCCGAGTCATATCCGAGTAGCGTGCGTGCCACGGGCTACGGCGTGTCGTACAACCTGGGTCGTGTGATCGGATCGTTCTTTCCGCTGGCCGTGGGCTGGCTCAACAGCGGGCGCACGTCGCTGGCCCTGGCGATCGCGATGGTGGCCGGCGTCGGCTATGCGCTGGTGATGGTGTCCGCGGCGCTGCTGCCGGAAACATCGGGGATCGATCTCGGGCAGGCCGGTGGCGGCGACGACGCCGACGAAGCCTTGCAGCCCGCCCAAGCCGCGACCGCGATGGCGCAGACGGCCCCCGCGGGCAAGCCGGCCTGAAGCCGGCGGCTGCGGTTTGACCTCGATACAACAGTTGCCGCATCACTTTTAAGCTGCTGCTTACCAGCGGCTGTCCCGGGCCTATAATGGCTGCTCCGCCATCGGCCACGTGTTTCGCGTGGCCGATGGTCCTTCCTGACGGCAATCCCGCGCAAGACGGCCTGCCGTACCGTCTCTTCTCATCTCGCCATGACACCCCGACAGTCGTCCCCGGTGTGGTTGCGCCTTTGGCATCGCTTTGCCGAGGTGGAGCGCAACGCCTTTCTAGAAGGTGCACGATTCTTTGCGCCTTCACTGCCCGCGGTATTTTCGTGGGGCCTGGTCACCGGGGTGGCCATGAGCAAGTCGGCGCTGACCGTGCCCGAGGCCATCGGCATGTCGCTGCTGGTCTATGCCGGATCGGCGCAGCTTGCCGTGCTGCCGCTGTTTGCCGCCGGCATGCCGATCTGGACGGTCTGGCTGACGGCCGCCGTGGTCAACCTGCGCTTCGTGATCTTCAGCGCCGCGCTGCAGCCGCACTTCAACTATCTGCCGGGCTGGCGCCGCACGCTGCTGGGCTTCTTCAACGGCGACCTGCATTTTGTCTACTTCATGCAGCGCTATGCCGAGCCCGGTTACGCGCCGGGCAAGGAAGGCTACTTCTGGGGCATGGCGCTGATCAACGGCGCCACGTGGCAGGTGTCGTCGGTCATCGGCATCCTGCTGGCGAGCATGTTCCCCGACAGTTGGGGCCTGGCGCTGGCGGGCACGCTGGCGCTGATTCCGGTGATGATCGCCACGATCAATTCGCGCTCGACGCTGATGGCCGTGGTGGTGTCGGCCGTGGTGGCGCTGCTGTGCTTCGATCTGCCGTATCGCCTGGCGCTGGTGATTGCCGTGGTGGCCGCCATCGCGGCCGGCATGGCCAGCGACGAAATGGCCGCGCGGGCGACGCTGCGGGGCATCCGCGCGCGCAAGGGCGGCCAGCCGACGGGGGACCAGGCATGAGTCATCTGGAAACCTGGATCGCCATCGTCGGCATGACCGTGGTTACCGTGCTGTCCCGTGCGCTGTTCCTGATGGCGGGAGAACGCGTGACCGTGCCGGACCGCATTCAGCGCGCGCTGCGCTATGCGCCGGCCGCGGCGCTGGCCGCGATCATTCTGCCGGACCTGCTGACCTTCGAGGGTCACTTCACGATTTCACCGGGCAACGACAAACTCATGGCCGGCGTGGCTGCCACCATGTTCTACGTGTTCACGAAGCGCATGGTCGGCATGATCGTGGTCGGCATGGCGGTGTACACCGCGCTGCGGCTGCTGGGCTAGGCGGCTTTGGACGCCTGGCTGTCCGGCTCGGCCAGGATGCTGGCCAGGCGCGTCAGCAGGTGAGCGAGCTGGGCCTGCGTGCTGGTGCTGGTCTTGGTAAAGATCGACTTAAGCTGTGATCGCCCGGTCTCGCGCTTGATGCCGAGCTGGATGCACGCGTCGGGCAGGCCCACGCCCGTGGCCAGCAGCACGGCCAGGCGGTTTTCGGCGGGTGTCAGACCGAACAGGTCTCGCAGCACGGGCGGCACCGCGCGTGGCGGACCGTGGCTTTCGTGGATCGCCACCAGGATCGGCTGGCCTTCCCACTCCGATGACAGGTATAGCGAAGGCGTCAGCGCCACGGCCACGATCTGCGCCGCGCGGCCGTCCGCGCCGATGGCCTGGATGGCCTGGGCCGGCTGCAACATGCCAGGGTCGCACAGCGACCGGACCACATCGCAGAACGGGCGCGACAGGCGCCAGCCATTGCCGTTGCCATTTCCAATGCCATTCCCGTTCGGCGGCGGTGCGTCATGGGTCTCCACCGGCAGCAGGCGGCTTGCCCAGGGCCGGCCGGCCGCGTTGGCCAGCAGCACCTTGCCTGATTCGGCAAGCACGATGACCCCGAACGGCAGTCGATTGAGCAGATCGGCCGATACGTGGCCCTGTTCCGCCACCGCATGGGTGCGGTCCCGCAGGATCATCGCCTCTCGCAAATGCGGTATGGCCCAGTCCAGTTCACGCGCATCGGCCTCCGAATAGCCTTCCTCGCTGGCCGGGCGCTGGAGCGCAAGGTAGATCTCGCGCGTCGGGCTACGGTCGATCAGGCAGGCCATGACCGAGGTCTGCGTCACGACGTCATACGATTCGCCACGGAATGCCTCGTGAGGTGCCGCGGCGCCTGCCATGTCGCGCCGGTCGATGTGCCAGCCGCCCACGGACATGGCGCTGTAGGTGCGATATGGCGGCGGCACGATGGCCAGGTTGTCGGGGGCGCGATTGACCAGGTGCCGCACCTGCACGGTCTGTTGCCGGGTGTCCAGTACCAGCAGCGATACCTGGATGCTGCCGCTCAGTTCACATAGCCTGTGGAGACTGCGTTGCCACGCCAAGGGTTCGAAAATGCCCTGGTAGAGGCCGCGAATGGTCTCGTGCATGTCACCGTGGTTCATCGGTTGCTTCCTTCGTTTCTTGTCTTGGCGAACGCGCGGGAGGAGGGTATCCGCCGCGTTTCGCTGCCTGCCGGAGCCAGAAGTTGTTCGACGCTCTCAGGCTTTCGAATGGGGGCGTTGCAGAAGGCGCGTGGCCGCTCAACCTCCGTCGAGCGTGGTGGCCAGCCGGGTCAGCAGGTGCGTGAACTGCGCCTGGCTGGTGCAGCCCGTCTTGAGGAAGATCGACTTGAGCTGGGTTCGCGCGGTCTCGTGGCGGATGCGCATTTGCCGGGCGGCTTCGGGCAGGCCCTCGCCCGTTGCCAGGCGGGATGCAAGACGGGTCTCGGCCGGTGTCAGGGCAAACAGGGTCCGAAGCACCGTGTCGAGCAATACCGAGGGGGCGCCCGCTTCATGCACGACGACGAGCGCCGCCGGCTGCTGCCACTGCGCGGCAAAGGCGTGCGTGGCGGGCAGCGGCAAGACCAGGACATCGGCCTGCTTGCCCTGGCCATCGGTCGCGCGGGCCGCTTGCGCGCCAAGCGGATTGGCCGGATTGCATGCCGCCTGCACCATCTCGGCAAACGGGCGCGACAGCTGCCAGCTGGCCGTTTTACCGGAGGGATCGAGCCGGCGCGCCCAGCGCTCGCCAGCCATATTGGCCAGCAGCAGTTGCCGGTCGGGCGTGTAGACGGCCACGGCGAATGCCATCCGCTCCAGCAGCCGGGCCGACAGCGAGGCCATCGTCGACAGCGCCAGCGTCCGGTCGCGCATGGCGATGGCGCTGCGCATATGGGGGATGACCCAGTCGAGCTTGCGCGTGTCTTCGCCGGAAAATTCGTCCTGCGACAGCGCGCGCTGCATCGAAAAGTAGACCTCGTAGTGCGGCTGCCTTTCCACCAGGCACGCTACATACGATCGCAGCTCGAACCGGTTGAAGAAATCGCGGTAGAACGGATGACGCGCCATAGCCTGCGGGCCAAGGTCGCGCGCGTCGATGTACCAGGCGCCCGGCACCAGCCGGGGCGCGAACGCCTTGGCCGGATCAATGGTCTGGAAATCGTTTTCATAGGCGGCGAACAGTTCCGGAACCGGGTTGACGATCTCGTTGACGGTCACCTGGTCGCGTACCGTGTCCCATATCATCATCGACGCATGGGCCGTGTCCGCGATCTCGGTCAGGGCGCGCAGGCTTCGCTGCCACGCGGCCGGATCGAGGACGCCTTCGTACAATCCGCGGATGGCACCGTGGATGGCGGCTTGCTCCATCTGACTACCCCCTTGCATTCACGTACGACAATCCTTCCCGCGTGTCCGTCGTTACACGTCCGCGGAAATGGTTGAGGCGCCAGTCTGCCGCCGGCTGCCAATCTATGTACTAGAACTAATAAAAATGATTCTATAGCCTAACAATGCATACGTTTAGTACATTAACCGTACATTAACCGAAGCTACAGGCGCCCGGGGCAGGGATGTGCCCCTCCTAAAGTGGGGGTGTCATCCCGCCGTCATGGAATGGGTGAGGCGGCCGAGGCCGGGAAGGCGCAAATCCGTAACGGCGATCAGGTAAAATGCCGGTTTCCCCGATTTCTGTGGACGGTTGTATGCCGTCCGCGTCCCCGCTCTTATTGCCATGACCTCTGTTCTGCGTCTTACCGATCTCATTTCCCAAGGCAAACTCTCCGGCAAGCGTGTGTTTATCCGCGCCGATCTGAACGTGCCGCAAGACGACGCAGGCAATATCACGGAAGACACCCGCATCCGCGCCTCGGTGCCGGCCATCCAGGCTTGCCTGGATGCCGGTGCGGCAGTGATGGTGACGTCGCATCTGGGCCGCCCGACCGAAGGTGAGTTCAAGCCCGAGGATTCGCTGGCCCCGATCGCCGCGCGCCTGTCCGAACTGCTGGGCAAGCCCGTCAAGCTGGTGCAGAACTGGGTCGACGGCGTCGAAGTGGCGCCCGGCCACGTGGTGCTGCTGGAAAACTGCCGCGTGAACAAGGGCGAGAAGAAGAACAGCGACGAGCTGGCTCAGAAGATGGCCAAGCTCTGCGACGTCTATGTCAACGATGCCTTCGGCACCGCGCACCGCGCCGAAGCCACGACCCACGGTATCGCCAAGTTCGCCCCGATCGCTTGCGCCGGCCCGCTGCTGGCCGCCGAGATCGATGCGCTGGGCCGTGCGCTGGGCCAGCCGGCCCGTCCGCTGGTGGCCATCGTCGCCGGCTCGAAGGTATCGACCAAGCTGACGATCCTGAAGGCACTGGCCGACAAGGTGGACAACCTGGTCGTGGGTGGCGGCATCGCCAACACGTTCATGCTGGCCGCCGGCCTGAAGATCGGCAAGTCGCTGGCCGAAGCCGACCTGGTGGGCGATGCGAAGGCGATCATCGACATCATGGCCGCCCGCGGCGCATCGGTGCCGATTCCGGTGGACGTGGTCTGCGCCAAGGAATTCAGCGCCACGGCCGCCGCCACGGTGAAGGACGTCAAGGACGTGGCCGACGACGACATGATCCTCGATATCGGCCCGAAGACCGCCGCCATGCTGGCCGACCAGCTCAAGGCCGCCGGCACCATCGTCTGGAACGGCCCGGTTGGCGTGTTCGAATTCGACCAGTTCGGCAACGGCACCAAGGTGCTGGCCGAAGCCGTCGCCTCGTCGAAGGGATTCTCGATCGCCGGTGGCGGCGACACGCTGGCCGCCATCGCCAAGTACGGCATTGCCGACCGCATCGGCTATATCTCCACCGGCGGCGGCGCTTTCCTGGAGTTCCTGGAAGGCAAGAAGCTGCCCGCTTTTGAAGTGCTGGAACAGCGCGCCGCTGGCTGAAGCCATACCGGGCAGGCCGGTTTGCCGGCCGGCCCGCCCCTGAAAGCCCCCGAAACCCAGGAAACCGCCCGAATGACCCGCTCCACAAAGATCGTTGCCACGATTGGCCCCGCATCCAGCTCGCTGGACGTGTTGACCCGCATGATCGGTGCCGGTGTCGACGTGGTGCGCCTGAACTTCTCGCACGGCACCGCGCAGGACCATATCGACCGGGCCGCGCTGGTACGCGAAGCCGCGACGGCGTGCGGCCGCGAGGTGGCGATCATGGCCGACCTGCAGGGTCCCAAGATCCGCGTGGGTAAGTTCGAAAATGGCAAGGTCACGCTGAAGACGGGCGATGCGTTCGTTCTGGACTCGACCTGCGAGATGGGCAATCAGGAGCGCGTCGGTCTGGACTACAAGGACCTGCCGCGCGACGTGGGGCCGGGCGATGTGCTGCTGCTCAACGACGGCCTGATCGTACTGGTCGTGGATCGCGTGATCGGCACCGAAATCTTCACCACGGTGCGCGTGGGCGGCGACCTGTCGAACAACAAGGGCATCAACCGCCAGGGCGGCGGGCTGTCCGCGCCGGCGCTGACCGCGAAGGACATGGAGGACATCAAGACCGCTATGGCCCTGAATGCGGACTACGTGGCCGTCAGCTTCCCGAAGAACGCCACCGACATGGAAATGGCGCGCCAGCTGGCGAACGTGGCCGGCCAGCCGTACAACCACAAGGCGCGCATGATCGCCAAGATCGAGCGCGCCGAGGCCATCCGGCCGGGCGTGCTCGAGGAAATCCTGGGGGCGTCGGACGGCATCATGGTGGCCCGTGGCGACCTGGCCGTGGAAGTTGGCAACGCCGCCGTGCCCGCGCTGCAGAAGCGCATGATCCGGCTGGCCCGCGAGGCCAACAAGCTGACCATCACCGCCACGCAGATGATGGAAAGCATGATCGTGAACCCGGTGCCGACGCGCGCCGAAGTCTCGGACGTGGCCAACGCGGTGCTGGACGGCACCGACGCCGTGATGACGTCGGCCGAGACCGCCGCCGGACGCTATCCCGTGGAAACGGTCGAGGCGATGGCCGCGATCTGCCTGGAGGCTGAAAAGTCCGAGGTGGTGCAGCTCGACACCGACTTCCTGAACCAGACGTTCTCGCGCATCGACCAGTCGATCGCGATGGGTGCGCTGTTCACGGCCTATCATCTAGGAGTGAAAGCGATTGCCGCGCTGACCGATTCGGGCGCCACCGCTTTGTGGATGAGCCGCCACCGCATCCATGTGCCGATCTATGCGATGACGCCGAACCTGGCGTCGCAGCGCAAGATGCAGCTCTACCGCAATGTGGTACCGCTGCCGCTGCAATCGAGCACCGACCGCGACGAGGCGCTGGAACAGGCCGAGGAACTGCTGCTGGCACAGGGCGCCGTGCAGCATGGTGACTTCATCGTGCTGACGATCGGCGAGCCGATGGGCCAGGCCGGCGGCACGAACACGCTCAAGATCGTGAGGGTCGGCAGCAAGTTCAAGTAACGATTACGTCCGATGTGGCGTGGTGCACCGACGGCCCGTCACGGATGCGCGAACCTGCCCGGCGCTGCATCGAGAAGAATACCGAAATACCAGTTTTTTTATTCAGGAGTAAGACATGCCACTCGTATCCATGCGCCAGCTGCTGGACCACGCCGCCGAGAACGGCTACGGCCTGCCGGCCTTCAACGTGAACAACCTTGAGCAGGTTCAGGCCATCATGCAGGCCGCCGACGAAGTGAATGCGCCGGTGATCATGCAGGCCTCGGCCGGTGCGCGTAAATACGCTGGTGAGCACTTCCTGCGTCACCTGATCGAAGCCGCCGTGGAAGCGTACCCGCACATCCCCGTGGTGATGCACCAGGATCACGGCCAGTCGCCGGCGATCTGCCAGGGCGCGATCGACCTGGGCTTCTCGTCGGTGATGATGGACGGCTCGCTGCGGGAAGACGGCAAGACCCCGTCGGACTACGAGTACAACGTCGACGTGACCCGCAAGGTGGTGCAACTGGCCCACGCCGTGGGCGTGACCGTGGAAGGCGAACTGGGCTGCCTGGGCTCGCTGGAAACCGGTGAAGCGGGTGAGGAAGACGGCATCGGCGCCGAAGGCAAGCTCGACCACTCGATGCTGCTGACCGATCCGGAGCAGGCCGCCGACTTCGTCAAGTCCACGCAACTGGACGCACTGGCGATTGCCATTGGCACGTCGCACGGCGCGTACAAGTTCACGCGCAAGCCCACTGGCGACATCCTGGCCATCAGCCGCATCAAGGAAATCCACGCCCGTATTCCGAACACGCACCTGGTGATGCACGGTTCGTCGTCGGTGCCGCAGGAACTGCTGGAAGAGATCCGCAAGTTCGGTGGCGACATGAAGGAAACGTATGGCGTGCCCGTGGAGGAAATCCAGGAAGCCATCAAGTACGGCGTGCGCAAGATCAACATCGACACCGATATCCGTCTGGCGATGACTGGCGCGATCCGCCGCTTCTTCGCGGAAAACCCGAGCAAGTTCGACCCGCGCGAATACCTGAAGCCGGCCCGCGAAGCCGCCAAGCTGGTTTGCAAGGACCGCTACGTGGCTTTCGGTTGCGAAGGCCAGGCCAGCAAGATCAAGTCGGTGTCGCTGGTCGACATCGCCGGCCAGTACAAGTCGGGCAAGCTTGCCCAGGTCGTGCAGTAATTTGCCGTGCCGTGCCGCCCCGCCGCGCAGGATTGCGCGCGGGGCGTTCGAGTTTGATGGGGCTTCGCATTGCGCACGAAGCCCCGCTTGTTTTCAGCCGCAGCCGCCTTCACACCATGTCTGACGCCCTCTACGAATCCTCCATCCAATCCCTGCCGCTGCTCGGCAAGGGCAAGGTCCGCGACAACTACGCCGTCGGCGACGACAAGCTGCTGATCGTGACGACCGATCGCCTGTCGGCCTTCGACGTGATCATGGGCGAGCCGATTCCGGCCAAGGGCCGCGTGCTGAACCAGATGGCCAACTTCTGGTTCAAGAAGCTCGCGCACATCGTGCCGAACCACGAGACCGGCGTGACGGCGGAGAGCGTGGTGGCCGCGGACGAAGTGGCCCAGGTCAAGGGTCGCGCCGTGGTGGTCAAGCGCCTGAAGCCGATCCTGGTGGAAGCGGTGGTGCGCGGCTACCTGGCCGGCAGCGGCTGGAAGGACTACCAGGCCACGGGCAAGGTTTGTGGCATCGACCTGCCGGCCGGCCTGCAGAACGCGCAGAAGCTGCCCGAGCCGATCTTCACGCCGGCCGCCAAGGCAGAGATGGGCGAGCACGACGAGAACATCTCGTTCGACGAAGTGGAACAGCGTATCGGCAAGGAGCTGGCCGCCAAGATGCGCGACATCTCGATCCGCCTGTACAAGGAAGCGGCCGATTACGCGGCCACGCGCGGCATCATCATCGCCGACACCAAGTTCGAGTTTGGCCTGGACGAAGACGGCACGCTGACGCTGATGGACGAGGTGCTGACCGCCGATTCGTCGCGCTTCTGGCCGGCGGATTCGTATCAGGTGGGTACCAACCCGCCGTCGTTCGACAAGCAGTTCGTTCGTGACTGGCTGGAAGCCGTGCGCATCGACGGCAAGCCGTGGCCGAAGACCGCGCCGGCGCCGAAGCTGCCGGAAGACGTGGTGCTGAAGACCGCTGACAAGTACAAGGAAGCGCTGACCCGCCTGACCGGCGAGCAGCTGCTGTAAGGCGCAAGGAAAGAACAGACATGAGCAACGCAGCAAAGCCGGTGGTGGGCGTGGTGATGGGCAGCAGTTCCGACTGGGACGTGATGCAACACGCCGTGGCCATGCTCAAGGATTTCAACGTGGCGTTCGAAGCGCAGGTAGTCTCGGCGCACCGCATGGCCGACGACATGTTCCGCTATGCGGAGTCGGCACGCAGCCGTGGCATCCGCGCGATCATCGCCGGTGCCGGCGGTGCCGCGCACCTGCCGGGCATGATCGCCGCCAAGACGATCGTGCCGGTGTTCGGCGTGCCCGTGCCGTCGAAGTACCTGCGCGGCGAGGATTCGCTGCTGTCGATCGTGCAGATGCCCAAGGGCGTACCCGTGGCCACGTTTGCGATCGGCGAAGCTGGCGCCGCCAACGCCGCGCTGCACGCGATTGCCACGCTGGCCACGACCGACGACGCGCTGGCCAGTGCACTGGAAGCGTTCCGCGCGAAGCAGACCGAAGCCGCGCGCGCGATGACCCTGCCCGTTTAAGAAGACCCAAGCCTGAGCCATGCCGACCGATATCCATCCCTACCTGTCCGAAGCCCATACGCCGGAGTCGCGTGTCGAATTTGGCGTGGACGCTCCCGGCGCCCCGATCCTGCCCGGCGCCTGGCTTGGCATGCTCGGCGGCGGCCAGCTCGGCCGCATGTTCACGCATGCGGCGCAGTCGATGGGCTATCGCGTCTGCGTGCTCGACCCGGACCAGGACAGCCCGGCCGGCAACGTGGCCGATCGTCATATCTGTGCCAGCTTTACCGATGAGGCCGCGCTGGCCGAAGTGGCAAAGCTGTGCCAGGCCGTGAGCACCGAGTTCGAGAACGTGCCGTCGATTTCGCTGGACCGGCTCGAACAGGCTGGCGTGTTCGTGGCGCCGCGTGGCTACTGCGTGTCGATCGCGCAGAACCGCATCGGCGAGAAGAAATTCTTTGCCGCGTGCGCCGAGCGTACCGGCGTGCCGCCGGCCCCGCATTGGGTGATCCAGCACGATGCCGATGTGGACAACGTGCCCGACAACGTGCTGCCCGGCATCCTCAAGACCGCGCGCATGGGCTACGACGGCAAGGGCCAGGCACGCGTGAAGACACGCGAGGATGTGCGTGCCGCGTGGAAGGCGATGCAGCACGTGCCGTGCGTGCTGGAGCAAATGCTGCCGCTGGCGTACGAGGTTTCGGTGCTGGCCGCGCGTGCCGCGGACGGCAGCACGGCCACGTGGCCGCTGGCGGAGAACGTGCACCGCGACGGCATCCTGTTTTCGACCACGATGCCGTCGGCGAGCGTGTCCGACGATATCGCCACGCGCGCTCGTGCCGCGGCGGCCACGATCACGTCGGAAATGGGCTACGTGGGCGTGCTGTGCATCGAGTTCTTCGTGCTGACCGACGGCACGCTGGTGGCCAACGAGATGGCTCCGCGCCCGCACAATTCGGGCCACATCACGATGGATGCCTGCGAGACCAGCCAGTTCGAGCAGCAGGTCCGTGCGATGGCGCGACTGCCGCTGGGCAGCACACGCCAGCATTCGGCCGGCAAGATGCTGAACCTGCTGGGCGACTGCTGGTTCGAGTTCGGCCTGGAGCGCACGCCGGCATGGGATGAAGTGATGGCCCTGGCCGGTACCAAGCTGCATCTGTATGGCAAGAACGATGCGCGTCCGTCGCGCAAGATGGGCCATGTGAACTGCGTGGGCGAGCATGCCGAAGGCGCGGCCACCGCGTTCGATGCCGCCGCGACGGCGCTGCACATCCCGCTCTGATATTCGATGTCCTCACGCATGCCCACGGCCGCCGAGCTTGACGAGGCGGTCCGACTTCTGGAAGCGGGCCAGCTCGTGGCCTTTCCGACCGAAACCGTCTACGGTCTCGGCGCCGATGCCGAGAACCCCGAGGCCGTGGCGCGCATCTTCGCCGCCAAGGGCCGTCCGTCCAATCACCCCGTGATCGTGCACGTGGTGGACGGAGCCGATGTCAGCTACTGGACCGACGACGTACCGGAAGCGGCACAGAAGCTGATCGACGCATTCTGGCCGGGTCCGCTGACGATCATCCTGAAGCGCGCCGCGCATATTCCGGCGGCGGTGGCCGGCGGGCAGGACAGCATTGGCCTGCGCTGCCCGTCGCATCCGGTGGCGCAGTTGCTGCTGTCGCGTTTCAAGCGCGGCCGGGGCGGCATTGCAGCGCCGTCGGCCAACAAGTTCGGCCAGGTCAGTCCGACCACGGCCGAGCATGTACGCGACGAGTTTGGCGGCACGGTCTATGTGCTGGAGGGCGATGGCGTGGACGTCGGTATCGAATCGTCGATTGTCGATCTTTCCCGCCTGGAAACCGCTGGCCCGGTGCTGCTGCGTCCCGGCGCGATCACGGCGACGATGATGGCCGATGTGCTTGGCACGCTGCCGCTCCCGCCCGATGCCACCGCGCCGCGTGCGTCGGGAACGCTGAAGGCCCACTACGCGCCGCGCACCACGCTGACGCTGGCGCAAGCCGAGGCATTGCAGAAATACCTGCACGGTCTGCCCGAGGGCGGCCGGCTGGCGTTTGTCGGCAAGACGCCGGCGAGCGCCGATCCACGTTGCGAATTCGTGGAAGCACCGGCCACGCCCGACGCCTATGCGCAGGCGCTCTACGGCCTGCTGCGCAAGCTGGACAAGCAAGGGTTCCAGCGACTGGTGTTCGAGCCGGTCCCCGATTCGCACGAGTGGGATGGCGTGCGCGACCGGCTGGGCCGCGCAGCGGCTGCGTTCGAGAACAGCTGAGAAGCCGATAGCTTTCGCTCTACCCCCGTTGTTCTCCCCTCTCCCGCGAGCGGGAGAGGGGTTGGGGGAGAGGGCAGGCAGGTCAAATCCCGATCACGCCGAAGCCACCAGTCACGGCGCGCCCTTGTACACCCATTGCATCAACGCATCATGCGCTTCCTGGGCGCCCGATGCGTTCGGATGGTTGATATAAGCCACCACCACGTAGCGCTCGCCATTGAGCGCGTCGACGTAGCCAGCCAGCGCCCGCACATCGGTTAGCGTCCCGGTCTTGAGATAGGCATTGCCAGCCGCATTGGCGCGCGTCAGACGGTTGCGCAGCGTGCCATCAACCCCGAGGATCGGCAGCGAATCGATCAGCGCCGGCCCGACGTTGCTGGCCAGCGCCTGTTGCAGCAGCCGCGCCATGTCATACGCACTGATCCGTTCCTCGCGCGACAGACCCGATCCGTTCTCCATCACCAACCCAGGCATATCCAGGCCCTGCTTTGCCAGCCATTGATGAATGACACGTGACGACTTGTCGGTGCTGGCCGGGCCTTTGCGATCGATTTCCGCGCCGATCGTGAGGAATAGCTGGCGCGCCATCACGTTGTTCGAGTACTTGTTGATGTCGCGCACGATGTCGCCAAGCGGCTGGCCATAGTGGCGCGCCAGCAGGAAGGCATTACGCGGCACCGCGCCGCTGCGCAGGCCAGGCGGACGGGCAAAGCGCCCGCCGGCGTTCTGCCATTCGGCGACGAAACCGCCCCAGATGAAGTCGCTGTGGCTCAGCGTGGCCAGATTGACGATGTGCTCGCCGCAGTCGGCCGAATAGTTGCCGTCGAACGAGGCAATGATCGTGCCGTCGGGCTGGGGCGAGATGGCGGGCGTGGCGCGAGTTTTCCAGTCGCCGCAACGGCCATTGGCCAGTCTCAGGCGATTGTCCACGCGCAACTGCGCCAGCGCGGGAGTGACTGCCACGTCCACGGTCCGGTTGGTCGCGTCGGGCGTGATCGTGAACGACAGCGTCTTGAACGCGTACAGCAGCGCGTCCGGATTCACGTTATACGCGCGCTGCGTTTCACCATCGATCGTGTAGGCGCCATCCATGCCATCGGCAAAGAAACTGCGATCGAGCACCACGTCGCCATTGATGGTGCTGGCGCCGCTGGATCGCGCGGTCGCCACGAGCTTGGCCATTTCCTCGGGCACGAGCTTGGGATCGCCCCGGCCACGCAGATAGACGTTGCCGTTGATCGTGCCGTCGGGGCCAGGCTGGGTGTCCGAATAGAGCGAGGTCAGCCAACGGTATTCGGGTCCGAGCAGTTGCAGGCCGGCAAACGTGGTCACGACCTTCATCGTCGAAGCCGGATTCATCGGCGTTTCCGCATTCCAGCTCACGCGGGCCTGCGGTGCGCCAACCTTGACGACGTAGAAACTGGCCGACGAAAGCGGCACATGGGCACGGCGCAAGGCCGTGGTCACCGTGGCCGGCAGCCCCGAGCGCGCGGCTGCCGGATCGGCGGGTTCGGCTTTCGCGCGCGCGGCACCAGCGGTTGCGGCTGCCGCCGTAGCTGCTGCCGCAGCGCGGGCTGCCTTGGTGTTCTTGACGGGTTTGGCCTGGGCTCCGGACAGGCTAAAGACGAGCAGCGTGGCCGCGACGATGGCGGGCGACAGGCTGCGGCGGAGCAGAGACGGGCGAATGGGCATGGCGAGCATGTTAACGCATGGCCCATGCGCGCCGGATGACGTCATGCGGCTGTTTCCAGCCGCATTTCCCGAGCGAGGTCGACCACGCGCCGCGTGGCCGGCGTTTTCCTAGCTATTGGCCGACTGGCAATCCCCGGCCGTGGCGTTCGGCGTGGCGTTCGGGATCGGGAAGATCGCGTCGTAAGCCCAGTTGTAGAAGAACGCGTAGACCATGTAGTAGCCAGCCACGGCAATGTCCATGATGAACGCTTCGAGCAGGCCGATCTTCAGGTACCACGCCACCGACGGCAGGAACACGATCAGCAGGCCGCCCTCGAACAGGATGGCGTGCAGCACGCGAATCGCCGTGGTCTTCTTCAACTGACCCGTAAACCGGAGCATCGCCCGGTCGAACAGGATGTTGTAGATGTAGTTCCAGGTTGCCGCGATCAATGCCGCGACCGCGCCAACGATACCCATCTGGTGCAGCTCGTAGCCGAATACCAGGCTCGCCAGCGGTGCAAAGGCGATCAGACCGATTACCTCGAACCCGATGGTGTGACGGATACGGTCCGCGGTGGTGCGCATGTAACTCTCCAGCTCTCAGCTAATTTCAGCGATGGATGGCATTCTATCGGCGAGACAGCTAATCGCAAGTTGGATACCATCTGAAATTCCGATAGATCACCGGACCCGCACCATGAGCTTGTCCCTGGACCAATTGCAAGCGTTTGCCGCAGCAGCCGAGACCGGCTCTTTTTCCGCCGCCGCCCGCCAGTTGGGCAAGGCGCAGTCGGTCATCAGTGCCGCCGTGGCCAACCTCGAAGTGGATCTCGATACGACGCTGTTCGACCGCAGCGCGCGGTATCCGGTGCTGACGCCGGCCGGTGAACGGCTGCTGGTCGAAGCGCGCGTGATCCTGGAGCGCTGCGAGCACTTCCGGGGCGTGGCCAAGAGTCTGGGTGAAGGCGTGGAGTCACGGCTCACGCTGGCGGTGGACGAGCTGTATCCCGAAGAAACACTGGGCGAGCTGCTTACGGAATTCTCGCAACGCTTTCCGTCGGTGGAGCTGGAAATCCTGTTCCCGCTGATGGAGGACGTGAGCCGTCTCGTGCTGAGCCAGTGCGCGGACCTGGGCATCATGTGGCGCCAGGAAATCCTTCCGCCCGAACTGGGTTTTCACGCGCTGGGCTGGGTGCCGATGCCGGTCATCTGCGCGCCCGATCACCCGCTGGCCGCACAGCCGCGCGTCGACTTCGAGGAACTGAAGCGCTATCGCCAGCTGATGGTGGCGACACGCAGCGACAGCGAGGAAAAGAAGCGGTTGCGCGTGGCCGCCGAAGTCTGGTGGGTGGAAAGCCAGTGGGTGATCGTTGAACTGGTCAAGCGCCGTCTGGGCTGGGCCTTCGTGCCGTGGCACGTGGCGGCCAACTCGCCAGCCGCCGCCGGGCTGGTGTCGCCGCAACTGGCGTTCCAGGACCAGGACTGGCCCGTGGCGATGGAAATCGTCTGGCACAAACAGCGGCCGTTGGGCAAGGCTGCCACTTGGCTAAGGGAACGGGTCAGTCAGCAGCCGTTGCCGGTCCCGGAGGGGCGGTAGGCGCAGCGGTAATCCTATCTGTCGAAGAACCATCGATCGAAGTGGGCTGCTCGCCAGTCGGCCTGAGTTGGCGGAAATGTGAGGGTTTGGATTTCGAACGTGCCATCGTCGGATTGCACGCCAGCGTTGGTGTACTGGATTTCGTTATTACCGACAACGAAGCTGTTGCGGTGCGACCAAGGCTCGAAATAGTAATGGCGCTGCGCGAGCAGCGCGCCGGCTTCATTGTAGATACGCAATCGCGCATCGTTCAGCTCGCTACCCGGCTCGCTGTCGATGTCACAAACCTCGATGACATAGGGCGAACCGGCGATCGATTTCTGGACGGCGCCGCAAGTCCATGCGCGCGGCTTTAGGTTGATGGCATGGACGATCACGGCAATGACCAGAAAAAGACAAGTCACGAACAGCGTGCGCAGCCGGATAAAGGTCTTTTCGGACATAACAGGGACCGTTCAAGGATCGTAAGTCAGGCGGACCAGGTTGGCAGTCAGCCAGTCCCAGTGAGATGGTGGAAACCGCAGGAATTTTTCTTCCGGGAGGTCGATGTTCTGAGTCTTTGTGGCGTCGGTGTAACGGATGCCGTTCTCCAGGTACTCGATCTCGCCCAAGGTGTAGTCCATCAGGAAGATAAAGCGCCGGTGCGCTAGTAGTTGACGGCCTCCACGGTCGTAAATGCGCAGACGAATGATTTTCTGGCGGGTATCGAAGTCGCTGGTTATGCAGGTTTCGATCCGATAATCCGTGCCGGCAAACTTCATTTCGGGCCGGTCGCAGACCTGCGCCACGATATTGGGTCGCAGCAGCAGGAATAACGCCGCTACGACCACACCTGGCACCAGTACCAAATAGCTGGCAATTGCCAGGGGGATCCATGCCGTGCGTATCGTCCGGACTAGCATTCGATCCCCAGATCGATACGAATCGATTCGCGCAGCGCCAAGTGGCGGATATCTGAATACAAGCGATTGAACTTTGCCGGCGGCGTGTCGGCCGCCTTGGATGCCTTTGAGGCGCCCGCAAAGTCGGCGCCACGGGGCGGTGCCGTGTAGTACCGCCAGTCGGGTATGGGCGGGGGTGCCTTATGCAGGCTCAGGCCGAATTCTCGGATGTCCATCGGCGTGCAGGCACGCCGTCCGTCGTAGAGCTTCCAGCGTCGCTCGATCGCAAGGATTGGATCGAGCTTGTTGCGGATGTATGGCTGTGGTGCCTTGAACTCTTTGGCGCCTTCGAAAGACATGTCGCCCCCGTGGACACGTTTGGGGGCGACAGCGCAAAACGCTAACTCGGTCGTAACGGACTGTCTTTCATATTCCTACGAAATCGAGATGCGAAGGCGCGGGTGCGTTACCGCGTTACTGCGTTGCCGTTGATGTCGACGCTGCCGTGCCCTCCGCCTTACCCACTTCCACGTCATACCCATGCCACCCACCCCCCAGCGCCTTGATCAGCGTGATGGCCGCCGTGTACTGGCGATCCATGATTCGCAGCGTGGTGGTTTCGGCGGTATAGGCGGCGGTCTGGGCAGTCAACACGTCGAGCAGGGCGGCCGTGCCTGCCTTGTAGCGGTTGTTGACCAGCGATAGCGCTTCGCGCGCGGAGCGCAGGGCGTCGCCCTGGACCGTGGCTTCCTGTTCCAGTACGCGGGCCGACGCGAGGTTGTCCTCGACTTCCTGGAATGCCTCCAGCACGGTCTGGCGGTAGTTGGCCACTGTCTGGTCGTATGCCGCCACCGCCTGGGCCTTGGCGGCGCTGCGCAGGCCGCCATCGAATACCGTGCCCGCCAGACCGGCGCCGACGGACCACACGCGGTCTGGCAGCGACAGCCAGCGCGCCAGCGTGCTGGCCGTGAGGCCGCCCGTGGCCGATAGCGACAGCGTCGGATAGTAGGCGGCCTGGGCCACGCCGATCTCGGCATTGGCCGACGCCATGCGGCGCTCGGCGGCCGAGATGTCGGGGCGGCGTTCAAGCATTTGCGATGGCAAGGCCACCGGTACCACCGGCACGGGACCGTTTGTGTCGGCCGGAGCGATGTTCAGTTCCGACGGTGGCTTGCCGACCAGGATGGCGATGGCGTGCTCCAGCTGCGCGCGGCTGATCTGGATATCGAGTTGCTGCGCCTGGGCCGACTTGAGCTGCGTTTCCGATTGCAGTACGTCCGAGCGCTGCGCCGTGCCAGCCTTGTACTGGTTCTGCACGAGCTGCAGTGACTTGGCATAGTCGGCTACCGTGCGATCCAGCAGCGCGCGCTGGGCATCGGCCACGCGCAGCGAATAGTAGCTCTGTGCGAGCGTCGCCTGCGTCGACAACAGCGTCGATGCCAGGTCGGCCTGGCTGGCTTGCGCGCCGGCTTCGGCACCTTCGACCTGACGACGGATGCGGCCCCAGATGTCGATCTCCCAGCTGGCCGAGAGCGTGGCGTTCTGACCGTTGATGACGCGGCCGCTGGAGCTGGCCTTGCCGCGCGACACGCCTGCATTGGCGCCCACGGTCGGGAAGTATCCAGCGCGTGCGGCGGCCAGCGATGCCGTGGCCTGCCGATACACCGCTTCGGCCGCCTTGATGTTCTGGTTCGACACCTGCACCTGCGACATCAGTTGATCGAGCGCGGGGTCGTTGAACACGTGCCACCAGTCGGGGCGTGACATGGCGTCCTGCGGCTCGGCGGTTTTCCAGTCGCCGGTCCACGTCGGCATCGCGTCGCTGGCTTCCTTGAAAGCCTTGGGTACCGGTGCATCGGGACGCTTGTAGTCGGGGCCGACAGCGCAGCCGGCCAGCAGCGCGCAGGCCAGTGCCACTACCGAAAATGAATAAAGAGGTCGAATCATGGCAGTTGCCTTCTTCAGTGTTCCAGGTGCGGTGCGGCATGGTCGCCGCCACGCTGCCGGCGCGCACGCCAGGCATTGACCTTCAGTCGCCAGCGGTCCAGCGTCAGGTAGACCACGGGCGTGGTGTACAGCGTCAGGAGCTGGCTGACCACGAGGCCGCCCACGATCGAGATACCTAGCGGCGCGCGCAACTCGGCGCCATCGCCACGGCCCAGCGCCAGCGGAATCGCACCGAGCAGTGCCGCCGCGGTGGTCATCATGATCGGGCGGAAGCGCAGCAGGCAGGCGCGATAGATGGCTTCGCGCGGACTCAGGCCGTCGCGCCGTTCGGCGTCGATGGCAAAGTCGATCATCATGATCGCGTTCTTCTTGACGATACCGATCAGCAGGATCACGCCAATCAGCGCGATGATGCTGAACTCGGTCTTGAACAGCAGCAGCGCCAGCAGCGCGCCCACGCCGGCCGACGGCAGCGTCGACAGGATCGTCAGCGGATGCACGTAGCTCTCATAGAGAATGCCCAGCACGATGTAGATCGTGATGATGGCCGCCAGAATCAGCAGCGGCTGGCTCTTGAGCGAGTCCTGGAATGCCTTGGCGCCGCCGGCGAAATTGGCCTGCAGCGTTTCCGGCGCGCCGATCTGCGCCATCGCCAGCTTGATCGCATCCGTGGCTTGTGAAAGCGAGTAGCCCTCGGCAAGGTTGAACGAGATCGTCGACGCGGCAAACTGGCCCTGGTGGTTCACGCCCAGCGGGGTACTGGTGGGTACCACGCGCGCGAATGCGGACAACGGCACGCGGTGGCCGCCGCCGGTGACCACATAGATGTCCTGCAGCGCATGCGGCCCCTGCAGATACTCCGGACTCAGCTCCATCACCACGCGGTACTGGTTCAGCGGGTGATAGATCGTCGACACGAGCCGCTGGCCGAATGCATCGTTGAGGATGGCATCCACCTGCTGCGCCGTGACGCCGAGCTTCGACGCCGCATCGCGGTCGATGATCACCGATGTCTGCAGGCCCTTGTCATTGGTATCGGTGTCGACGTCCTCCAGACCCTTGATGTTCGAGATCGCCGCGCGCACCTTGGGCTCCCACGCCCGCAGCACTTCCAGATCATCCGACTGCAATGTGAACTGGTAGGCCGAACTGCTCTGGCGGCCGCCGATGCGGATGTCCTGCACCGGCGTCAGGAAGAGGCTCGCACCCGGCTCCTTGGCCAGCTTGCCGCGCAGACGCGCGACGATCTGGTCCGCGGTCTCCTTGCGTTCGGAAAGCGGCTTCAGCGTGACGAACATCTGCCCGGTGTTGCGCTGCGAGCCACCCGTGAAACCGGTGACATTGACCACGGCCGGATCGGACTGGACGATCTTGATGAAGTTGTCGAGCTTGGTGCGCATCAGCTGGAACGACGTGGCCTGGTCCGCACGGATGAAGCCGATCAGACGGCCGGTGTCCTGCTGCGGAAAGAAGCCCTTGGGCACGATCACGTACAGGTAGACGTTCAGCGCGATGGTCAGCAGCAGGACGATCCACACAACCGGCCCATGCCGCAGCGCCACGCCCAGCGTGCGGCCGTAGGCATTCTGCATCCAGTTGAACACCCGCTCGCTGGCCCGGAAGAAGCGGCCCTGTGGCTCATCCGCGGGCGCGGAACGCAGCAGCCGCGCGCACATCATCGGCGTGGTGGTCAGCGACACCACCAGCGACACCATGATGGCCACTGACAGCGTGATCGCAAATTCCTGGAACAGGCGGCCAACGATGCCGCCCATCAGCAGCAGCGGAATGAATACGGCAATCAGGGACAGGCTCATCGACAACACCGTGAAGCCCACTTCGCGCGCGCCGCGCAGCGCAGCGGCCAGCGGCTTCATGCCTTCCTCGATATGGCGCGAGATATTTTCGAGCACCACGATCGCATCGTCGACGACGAAGCCCGTGGCAATCGTCAGCGCCATCAGCGAGAGGTTGTTCAGCGAGAATCCGGCCAGATACATGACCGAGAACGTCCCTACCAGCGACACCGGCACGGCCACGCTCGGGATCAGCGTGGCGCGTACATTGCGCAGGAACACGAACACCACCATGATCACCAGCGCCACGGAGATCATCAGCGTGTTCTCCACCTCGCGCAGCGACGCGCGGATGGTGGGCGTGCGGTCCATCATCACGTCCATCGAGATCGTGGCCGGGATCATCTTGCGCAGCGTCGGCAGCATGTCGTTCACGCGGTCGACGGTCTCGATGATGTTGGCCCCGGGCGAACGGTTCAGCACCAGCAGCACCGATGGCTTGCCATTGGCCGAGCCGGCGTTGCGGATGTCCTGCACCGAGTCCACCACATTGGCCACATCCTGCAGCCGGACCGGCACCGCAAACGAGTTCGGTCCGGGATTGGTGGTGTTGCCACCCGTGGCACCGGTGCTGATCGTCTGCGTGCCGCTGCTGGTGGTAATCGTGGTCGTGGTGATGCCGTTGACGGTCTTGGTGCTGACGTTGCCACCCGCCGCGGCATTGGCGGTGCTGGCGATCAGCGCGCCGGCCGAGGTCGACGAGTACGTGCCCGGCGTGGCGTAGCGGATGATCAGCGGCATGTAGTCCTTGGCCGCCATCGCCTGATCGTTGGCATACACCTGCCACGCGGTATTGCGATTGTCGAGAATACCGAGCGGCCGGTTCGCATTGGTGGCGCTGATCGTATTGCGCACGTCCTCCAGCGAAATGCCGTAGTGGTTCAGCGCCGTCGGGTTCAGCTCCACCCGCACCGCCGGCAGCGAAGACCCGCCGATCGTGACCTGGCCGACGCCTTCCACCTGCGACAGCTTTTGCGCCAGGATCGTGGATGCGGCGTCGTAGAGCTGTCCGCGCGTCATCGTCGGCGACGTCAGCGCGATGATCATGATCGGCGCATCGGCCGGGTTCACCTTGCGATAGGTGGGATTGTTCGGCAGGCTCGTGGGCAGCGTGGCGCGCGAGGCGTTGATGGCGGCCTGCACGTCGCGTGCGGCACCGTCGATATTGCGCGACAGGTCGAACTGCAGCGTCACGCGCGTGGACCCCAGCGAGCTGCTCGACGTGATTTCGGTCACGCCGGCGATGGCGCCGAGCGCGCGTTCGAGCGGCGTGGCCACGGTGGCGGCCATCGTCTCGGGGCTGGCGCCGGGCAGCGACGCCGAGACCGAGATCGTGGGAAAGTCCACCTGTGGCAGCGGCGACACCGGCAGCAACCGGAACGCGGCAATGCCTGCCAGCAGGATGCCGATGGTCAGCAGCGCCGTGGCAACGGGACGATGGATGAAGGCGGCCGAAAGATTCATCAGCGGTTCGGCTCCTGCGGTTGCGGTTTCACGCCGCCGTGATCGTCGTCGTCGCCGCTGCCGCCTTCATTGGGGTCGCCGAACTTGCGGTGGCGCCAGTCCTTGAGCCGGTAGGCCACGCGATCGAACGCCAGGTAGATCACCGGAGTGGTGAACAGCGTCAGTACCTGGCTCACCAGCAGGCCGCCGACCATCGTGATACCCAGCGGGCGGCGCAGCTCCGACCCGATGCCGGTGCCGAGCATCATCGGCAGCGCGGCCAGCAGGGCGGCCATCGTCGTCATCAGGATCGGACGGAAGCGCAGCAGGCATGCCTGGTAAATCGCGTCATACGGCTTCATGCCATGCTCGCGCTCGGCTTCGAGCGCGAAGTCGATCATCATGATCGCGTTCTTCTTGACGATGCCGATCAGCAGGATGATGCCGATGATCGCGATGATGCCGAGGTCCTGCTGGAACACCAGCAGCGCCAGCAACGCGCCAACCCCGGCGGACGGCAGCGTGGAAAGGATGGTCACCGGGTGAATCGTGCTTTCGTACAGCACGCCAAGCACGATATACATCGTGACCACGGCCGCCAGGATCAGCCATAGCGTATTCGACAGCGATGCCCGGAACGCCAGCGCGGCGCCCTGGAATTCCGTCGCCATCGAGATCGGCAGGCCGATCTCTTTCTCCACCTTCGTGATCTTGTCGACGGCGGCCCCCAGCGATTCACCGGGTGCCAGGTTGAAAGAGATCGTCGCGGCCGGGAACTGGCCCTGATGGTTGATCACGAGCGGACCCGTGCGTTCGGAAATGCGCGCGATGGAGCCGAGCGGCACCTGGCCGCCCGACGACGACGGCAGCCGCAGCTCGGCCAGCGACGCCGGGCTGGTGCGGAATTCGGGCATCGTCTCCAGCACCACGCGATATTGGCTGGCCTGCGTGAAGATCGTCGAAATCAGCCGCTGTCCGAATGCGCTGTACAGGGCGCTGTCGATCACGGCCGTGGTGATGCCGAAGCGCGCGGCGGCGTCGCGGTCGATTTCCACGAATGCGCGCAGTCCATTGTTCTGCTGGTCGCTGGCCACGTCGCGCAGCTCGGGCTCCTGCTGCAGACGCTCCACCAGCTTGGGCACCCATTCGGCCAGCACATTCGGGTCGGGATCTTCCACCGTGAACTGGTACTGCGTACGCGCCACGCGGTCCTCGATCGTCAGGTCCTGCACGGGCTGCGTGTAGAGCGATACGCCGCCAAGTTTCTGCACGGCCGCCTGCAGCCGATCGGTCACCTTCGCCATCGAGTCGCGGTCGGCCTTGGGCTTGAGGTTGATCAGCATGCGGCCGGCATTGATGGTCTGGTTGGTGCCATCGACGCCGATGAACGAAGACACGCTGGCAACCGCCGGATCTTCCAGGATCACCTTCTGCACGGCTTCCTGCTTGCGGCCCATCGACTGGAACGAGCTGGTCTGCGCGGCTTCGGTGATGGCCTGGATCACGCCGGTGTCCTGCACCGGGAAGAAGCCTTTGGGAACCACCAGATAGAGCAGCCCGGTCAGCACCAGCGTGCCGACCGCCACGACCAACGTGGCGGTCTGGCGTGCCAGCACCCATTCCAGCGCGCGGCCGTACTGCTCGATCACGTTGTCGAAGAAGCGCCCCGTGGCCAGGTGGAAGCGCGATTGCTCGCTCTCCGGCACATGGCGCAGCAGGCGCGCGCACATCATCGGCGTCAGGGTCAGCGATACCACGGCCGAGATCAGGATCGACACCGCCAGCGTGATGGCGAATTCACGGAACAGCCGTCCCACCACATCGCCCATGAACAGCAGCGGAATCAGCACGGCCACCAGCGAGAACGTCAGCGAAATGATCGTGAAGCCGATCTGCTTCGAACCCTTGAGCGCCGCTTCCATCGGGGAATCGCCTTCCTCGATGTAGCGCATGATGTTTTCGATCATCACGATGGCATCGTCCACCACGAAGCCCGTGGCAATCGTCAGTGCCATCAGCGTGAGGTTGTTGATCGAGAAGCCGGCCAGGTACATCACGCCGAACGTGCCCACCAGCGACAGCGGCACCGCCACGCCCGGAATGATCGTGGCCGAAAGGTTGCGCAGAAAGACGAAGATCACCATCACCACCAGCGCGATGGCCAGCAGCAGCTCGAACTCCACGTCCTTGACCGAGGCGCGGATCGTGGTCGTGCGGTCGGTCAGCATCTGCACGTGCACCGATGCCGGCAGCGCGGACTGCAACTGCGGCAGCAGCATCTTGATGCGGTCCACCACCTCGATCACGTTGGCGCCGGGCTGACGCTGGATGTTGACCACGATGGCCGGCTTTGCATTGGCCCATGCGGCCAGCCGGCTGTTCTCGGGTCCATCGATAATCTCCGCCACATCGGTGATGCGGATCGGCGCGCCGTTCTGATACCCGATGATGATCTGCTTGTACTCGTCGGCCGACTTGAGCTGGTCGTTGGCGTCGATGGTGGACGCGCGTGATGGGCCGTCGAAGCTGCCCTTGGCGCCGTTGACGTTGGCGCTGCCGATGGCGGTGCGCAGGTCGTCGATCGACATGCCCAGGTTGGCCAGTGCCGTGGGGTTGGCCTGGATGCGCACGGCGGGGCGCTGGCCGCCGCTGATGGTGACCAGGCCCACGCCCTGGATCTGGGAGATCTTGGCCGCCACGCGGGTGTCGACCATGTCCTGCAGCTTGGGCAGCGGCAGGGTGTCCGACGTCATCGCCAACGTCATGATCGGCGCGTCGGCCGGGTTCACCTTGCTGTAGACCGGCGGCATCGGCAGATCGGCGGGCAGCAGGTTGCCGCCGGCGTTGATGGCGGCCTGCACTTCCTGTTCGGCCACGTCGAGCGACAGCGTCAGCTCGAACTGCAGCGTGATTACCGAGGCGCCGCCAGACGAAGACGACGACATCTGCTTCAGACCCGGCATCTGGCCGAACTGGCGCTCCAGCGGCGCGGTGACCGACGACGTCATCACGTCGGGGCTGGCGCCGGGATACAGCGTGGTGACCTGGATGGTCGGGTAGTCGACCTCAGGCAGGGCGGAGAGCGGCAGCAGCTTGAACGCGACCAGTCCCGACAGCAGGATGGCCAGCATCAGCAGGGCCGTGGCAACCGGCCGCTCGATAAAGATGCGTGAGGGATTCATGCCGCTTACCTGTCCTCGACTTACTGCTGCGGCCGCTGGCCCACGCCGGCGCCCGGATTGGCCGGCGTGTTCGTGGTCGCGTTCGGATTGGCGTCGGCGTCGCGGTGGCGGCGGTGCTCGCCTGGCGCGCCCGCGGCGTCGCTGGCCGCGCCAGGCGCACCGTGGGCGCCACTCGCGCCACCGTGCGCGCCGCTGGCACCACGGCGGCCGCGCGCGCGCGGGGCGCTCGACGGCTGTAGCTGCGCGGCGCGGGCGGCCGGGTCCACCGCTTCGACGATCATGCCTTCCTTGAGCCGGTCCGCGCCATCCACCACCACGCGCTGGCCGGGCTCCAGGCCCTTGAGCACGGCGGTGCGGCTGCCGTCCGTCGGGCCGAGCGTCACGACCTGGACCTTCACGGCATTGTCGTCGCCCACCACGTAGACGAAGGTGCCTTGCTGGCCACGCTGGATCGCCGCCACGGGGATCACGGTGGCGTCTTCCATCGTGTCCACGCGGGTGCGCACGTTGACGAACTGGTTCGGGAACAGCATCCCGTCCGTATTCTGGAAGATGGCCTTGAGCTTGACCGTGCCAGTGGTGGTGTCGATCTGGTTGTCGGTGGTCAGCAGCGTGCCTTCGGCCAGCTGGTTGCGCATCTGGCGGTCCCACGCCTGCACCGACAGTTTCTCGCCCGCGTTGAGCTTCTTCAGCACGGCGGGCAGGTTGTCCTCGGGGATCGTGTAAAGCACGGTAATCGGCTGGATCTGGGTGATCAGGGCGATGCCGTTGGTGTCGCTGGTATTGACGATATTGCCGGGGTCCACCTGGCGCAGGCCGATGCGGCCCGACGTGGGCGCCACGATCCGCGTGTAGCCCAGATTCAGCCGGGCGTTGTCGACATTGCCTTGGTCGGTCTTGACGACGCCTTCATACTGGCGCACCAGCGCGTCCTGCGTATCGACCTGCTGCTTCGAGATCGAATCCTGCGCCAGCAGCGTCTTGTAGCGTTGCTGGTCGAGCCTGGCGTTCTGCAGCAGTGCCTGGTCGCGCGCGAGCTGGCCCACGGCCTGGTCGAGCGCGGCCTGGAACGGGCGCGGGTCGATCTCGGCCAGCACGTCACCGGCCTTGACCATCTGGCCTTCCTTGAACAGCACCTTGAGCAGCGGCCCCGAAACCTGCGCGCGCACGGTGACGTTGGCCACCGGGGTGACGTTGCCCAGGCCGTTCAGCACCACGTCCATGTTGCGCTTGCTCACCGTGTTGACCACCACGGGCGAGCGCGGCATCGCATTCGGACCACCCGGCCCGCCCGGTCCCCGGCGCTCCGCGCCCGCGCCGGCCGCACCGCTGGCGCCCCCGGTGGCGGCGCCGGCTTCCCGGGCGGCATTGCGGTGGCTGTGCCAGTACCAGCCGGCGGCCGCCAGCACGACGATGACGGCGGCGGCAATCCAGGTGCGCCGGCGCGAGCCGGACGGTCCGCGCGGCGGATGGGGGGGAAGAGGCTGACCTTGTTCTGGGTTGGACATGAACGGAATCCTGGGAACCGGCACGACGAAAAAGGAGCGCGTGCCAAACGTATTCGCACAGCGACTGTGACGGCGAAGTGGCAGAAGTATGCCGCATCGCGAGGGCAGGGCGACCCGCCGTCTGGTGGGATGGCGCCCGGCGTGGGCGCGTCATGGGTGCAAGCATAATGTGCAGCCGTCATCCCACGTATTTCGCGCTTTCCTGCTTTTATTACAGCGGGTTACGAGCGGCGCGGGTGTAACCTCCAGAAACAAAACGTTCAGGGATGTTTGCAAAGTTGCACGCCTGTCCTGACTATCATGTGCCTATGCGTACAAATCAGCCCACCCAGATTCTTGTCGTCGACGACGATCCCGAACTGCGCGACCTGCTGCGCGAATACCTGACATCGCAAGGCTTTGCGGTGTCGGTGCTGCACGATGGCGACGGCCTGCAGGCCCGGCTGGAGCGCGAACGCCCCGCGCTGATCGTGCTGGACCTGATGATGCCCAAGGTCGACGGCCTGACCGCACTGCGCAACCTTCGCGCCAAGAACGACGATATCCCCGTGATCCTGCTCACCGCGCGCAGCGACGAGATCGACCGCATCGTGGGACTTGAGATCGGTGCCGACGATTACCTTGGCAAGCCGTTCTCGCCACGTGAACTGCTGGCGCGTATCAACGCCGTGCTGCGCCGCAAGCTGGCCCGTCCGGCCGCCGCGCCGGAGGACCGCGAGTCGATCGCGTTCGGCCCGTTCCGCGTGAATTTCCGCCAGCGCTCGCTGGAGCGCAGCGGGCAGGCCGTCAATATCAGCGATACCGAATTCGCGCTGCTGAAGCTGCTGCTGATGCATCCGCTGGAAGTGCTGTCGCGTGAACGGATCGTCGAACTCATGTATGGCACGGCCAACGGTATCAGTGATCGCGGCATCGACGTGCAGATCTGGCGGCTGCGCCGCCTGCTCGACGAAGATGCCCAGCGCCCGCGCTACATCCAGACCGTACGTGGCCGCGGCTACACCTTTGTGCCCGACGAGGCCGAGGACCACGTCCCGCAATGAAGCTGCGAATCGATACCCTGTTTGGCCGCATGGCGCTGCTGATTGCCGCCGTGCTCGTGATCAGCCATTTCTCGTGGCTGGCCGTGCTGCGCATGGACCGGCGCCAGCAGCAGATCGACTATTCGGTCGAGCAGATGCTGTTCCAGCTGGACAGCATCGAGCGCGCGCTGGACGCCAAGCCGCCCGTGCAGTTGCCGAGCCTGGTGGAAGTGGCCGACAACGCCGCCGCCGACGAGCATTCCGAACCGCCGCGGGCTGGCCGCCCGCGCCGGCTGGTGGAGCAGTTCACGGGTCGCCTGCCGGCAGGCTCGGAGGTGCGGCTCGAAGACGAGCTGTCCACGCCACGGCTATGGATCAAGCTGCCGAACCGCAACCGCTGGATCGCCATGCCGATCCTGTTCGTCCACAATCCGCCGCCCGACAACCGGCTGATTCCGGGCGTGGTGCTGGTGGTGGGCGTTGCCATCGTGTTCGCGCTGTTCGTGGCGTGGCAGATTCAGCGCCCGGTGCGCGACATGGCCGAGGCGGCCGAGAAGGTGTCGCGCCAGCAGGCCGTGCCGCCGCTGCGCGAGCGCGGGCCGCATGAGCTGCGGCAGCTCATCGTCCGTTTCAATCGCATGATTGCGGACCTGTTCCGCATCGATCAGGAGCGCAACACGATGCTGGCCGGCATCGCGCATGACCTCAAGACGCCGCTGGCGCGGCTGCGCCTGCGCGCCGAGATGCTGTCCGATCCCAAGGCGGCGGCTGGCGTCACGCGCGACGTGGACTCGATGTCGGCCATCGTCGAACAGTTTCTGACTTTCGCGCAGAGCAGCGAACCTACCGCACGGCCGGTGCCGGTGGACAGGCGCATTGGCGAGCTGGCGGCGTCTCTGCAGGAGCAGGATCGGCAGGTGGTGCTGGAATTGACGGCGGGTGACGGCTTCCGGATGATCGCCACGCAACTGGACCGCATCATCGGCAATCTGGTCGATAACGCCTATGCCTATGGCGCGCCGCCCGTCTACGTGGCCACGGCGCGCACCAGCGAGGGCTGGTGCCTGACCGTGGAAGACCAGGGCCCCGGCATTCCCGATGACGCGATCGAGCGCGTGACGATGCCGTTCGTGCGGCTGGACCCGGCACGCGGCGGCAACGCACATTCGGGGCTGGGCCTGGCCATCGTCGACCGTCTGGTCAGGCAGGGCGGCGGGCGGCTGACGATCAGCAACCGCACGGAAGGCGGGTTGCGCGTGGAAATGGTGTTTCCGTTCGCGGCGCTGGCGCAGGCGGCTTGATATCGTCCCGCCCGAGGGTTTCGCTCCCCTCTCCCAAATGACGGAAGAGGGGAGCCACAACAGTTAGACGGTTGAGACAGTCGAAACTGTCGAAACAGTCAGTTTCTCAAGCCTTCTTCTTTTCGCCGATCCGGCTTTCCTTGCCGGCCAGCAGCTTGGCGATATTGCCGCGGTGACGCGCGATCAGCAGCACGCCGATGACGAAGACGGCGCCGGCAATGACATCCACGCCCTCCATCAGTACGTAGAAGAACGGGGCAAAGATCGCGGCCACCAGCGCGGCCAGCGACGAATAGCGGAAGAAGAACGCGATGATGAGCCACGTGGCCAGCGTGCCCGCGCCCAGGATCGGGTCGATCGCGAACAGGATGCCCGCCGCCGTAGCCACGCCCTTGCCGCCAGCAAAGCGGTGGAAGACCGGGAACAGGTGGCCAAGGAACACGGCCAGTGCCGCGAGCGCGATGCCGGTGTCGTCGATGCCGTAGCGTGCGCCAACATACTTGGCCAGCATCACGGCCACATAGCCCTTCAGGCCGTCGCCGATCAGCGTCAGGATCGCAGCCTTCTTGTTGCCGGTGCGCAGGACGTTTGTGGCGCCGGGGTTTCCGGAGCCGTAGCTGTGCGGATCGGGCAGGCCCATGACCTTGCTGACCACGACGGCGAAAGACACCGATCCGATCAGATAGGCAATGACGGCAGAAATCAGGTTGACCATTGTGTGGGATGAAGACAAGGATTTTCAGGCTGGCGCGATTGTAGCGCGGCACGGCGTCAGTGGACTCCGTGATTTCCCCGGTTTCGCAGCCAGTCTGATGACCATCAGTCGGGCAGCGCGCAGTCCACGGGTTTCGCGCCGAGCAGGTTGGTCAGCACGCCCGGTGCGATGCTGACCAGGTAACCACGGCGTCCCCCGTTGATATAGATCGTATCCAGCGCCAGCACAGTGGATTCGACGTACACCGGCAGGCGCTTCTTGGTGCCGAACGGCGATGTGCCGCCAACCATATAGCCGCTGTGCCGCTGGGCCACCTCGGGCTTGCACGGCTGCACGCTCTTTGCGCCAATCTGCCGTGCCAGGTTCTTGGTCGATACCGAACAGTCGCCATGCATCAGTACGATCAGCGGTTTGGCGGCCTCGTCCTCCATCACCAGCGTTTTCACGACCGCATGCTCGGGCACGTCGAGCTGGCGCGCCGATTCACCGGTGCCGCCGTGGTCGACGTAGTCATAGGGGTGCTCGCCGAACGCCACGCCGTGCTTGCGCAGCAGTTGCGTGGCCGGTGTTTCGGAGATGTGTTTCTGTTTGCTCATGGGATGCGGCCCGCGCGGGGTCAACCGCGTGGGTGGTGATGCAGATGCAGCTCGCGCAGGCGCTCGCGCGCCACGTGCGTGTAGATCTGCGTCGTGGAAATATCGGCGTGGCCCAGCAGTAGCTGCACCACGCGCAGGTCGGCGCCGTGATTGAGCAAGTGCGTGGCAAATGCATGCCGCAGCGTGTGCGGCGAGAGCGGGGCGTGGATGCCGGCGTCGCGCGCATGCTTCTTGATCAGGTGCCAGAACGTCTGGCGCGTCATGCCTTCGCCGCGCTGCGTGACGAACAGTTCGTCGCATGCGCGGCCGGCCAGCAGCGCGGGGCGGCCATCGGCCAGATACTGGCGCAGCCAGTCTCCGGCCTGCGCACCGAACGGCACCAGCCGCTCCTTGTTGCCCTTGCCGCCGACCACACGCGCCACGCCTTCGTTGAGACCGATCTCGATCGTCTTCATGTTCGTCAGCTCGGACACGCGCAGGCCGCTTGCGTACATGAGTTCGAGCATCGTGCGGTCGCGCAGGCCCAGCGGCGTTTCGGTGTCGGGCGCGTCGAGCAGCGCCTCGATCTGTGCTTCGGACAAGGTCTTCGGAAAGCGCGGTGGTTGCTTGGCCGGGCGCAGCAGCAGGCAGGGATCGGCCTCGATCATGTGCTCGCGCAATGCCCATTGGTAGAAGCGGCGAAATACCGTCAGGCGCCGATTGGCGGACGACGCGCGCGTTTCCGGATGGCGCGCCGCGAAGTAGCCGGAGAGCGCCGTATCGTCGACGGCCAGCAGCGCGCAGGTTTCGCTTTCATGCAGCCAGCGCGCCAGCAGCGCCAGGTCGCGCCGATAGGCGTCGATGGTATTGCGCGAGAGGCCGTCTTCCAGCCACAACGCGTCGCAGAATCGATCGATGAGCGTCAGGTCCTGGTCCAGCGTCGCGGTCATATAAGCATCGCTCCCTCATGCCGCAGCAGCCAGCGTTTGACGCCCAGATGGAAACCCTCCTCGCCATGATGGGCGAAGCCGCCAAGACCGTTGGCGGCCACCACGCGGTGGCACGGAATCACAATCGGAAACCAGTTCTGCCCGCAGGCCTGGCCCACCGCGCGCGGCATGCTCTGCAGCGATCTGGCGATGGTGCCGTAGGTGGTCAGGCCGCCGCGCGGGACGGCGGAGATTGCATCCCAGACCTTGCGCTGGAAGTCGGTGCCGCGTGTGGCCAGCGGCAGGTCGAAGGCGATATCGGGATCGGCGTAATAGGCCGCAAGCTGCTCGGCCACGCGCTGCGTCAGCGCGTCCGCCGGGGCAATTTCCGCGAAGGAATCGGGCAGGTAGACGATCTCGTGGATTCGCGCGCCATCGACACGTACGCCGACCTTGCCGAATGGCGCGGGCAGGACGGCATCGAAGGGACGTTGCATGGTGATTGGCGATTCAGGTGGCAAGCCTGAATTTTATGCCGATTTGCCGGGCACACCGGTGGTTTTCTCCCCGCTCCCGCGTGGGGGGGAGGGTGCCGGCCGCGTTTGCCGCGAGGCACACACCAAAAAACAAAAAGGACCACCGGAATGGGTGGTCCTTGTGGAAAGGTGTCTGGAAGATCGGGCGCTTGCCCTTTGCCGCCCCCCTCGCCCGCATGGCGGGAGAGGGGAGAACACCCCTGGTATTGCAACCGGATTACTGTTCCAGCTTGATGTTCTGAACCTTGACCAGGTTCTTCATCTTGTCGAATTCCTTCTTGATTTCGGCGGCGTGCTGGGCCGGGGTGTTGCCCGACGGCTCGGCGCCGGCCGCTTGCAGGCGGTCCGCGAAACCCTTGTCCTGCAGCGCCTTGACCACCGCGCCGTTCAGCTTGGCGATGACGTCGTCAGGCGTGCCGGCCGGTGCCACCAGGCCGTACCAGGCCGGGTCGTTCGGCTCCTTCAGGCCCATTTCGCCGAAGGTCGGCACGTTGGGCAGACCTTCCACGCGCTTGTTCCAGGCCACCACGATCGGGCGCAGCTTGCCGGCCTTGATGTAAGGCATCGACGAAGGCAGGTTGTCGACCATGATCGGCACCTGGCCGGCCAGCACGTCGTTCAGTGCCGGACCCGCGCCACGATACGGGATGTGAACCATGAAGGTCTTGGTCGACACCTTGAACTGCTCGCCGAGCATATGGCCGAAGCCGCAGGTGCCCGACGATGCGTACGAATACTTGCCCGGATTGGCCTTCAGCACGGCCAGGAATTCCTTGTAGTCCTTGGCCGGGAAGTTCGGGTTCACGGCGATCACGTTGGCCACGTTCGCCACGTTGGCGATGGGCTTGAAGTCCTTGATCGGGTCGTACGACAGCTTCGGGTTGCAGGCCGGGTTGACGGCCATCGTCGACACGGTCGAGATGCCGATCGTGTAGCCGTCCGGTGCCGACTTGGCGATGGCGTCGGCGCCGATCGAGCCGCCGCCACCGGCGCGGTTTTCCACCACCACGGGCTGGCCCAGGATGCGGCTCATCTGATCCGCCACGCCACGGCCGACGATGTCGGTCGTGCCGCCCGGGGCAAATGGAATGATCAGGCGGATCGGCTTGGTCGGATAGGTGCTTTGCGCGTGCGCAATCGATGCCACGGACGCGGCGGCCGCGATGGCCAGGGTCAGTGCGGTCTTAACAGCTTGCATGGATGAGGGTCTCCCGTCGTAAAAGCCGGGCAGGTCGCCCGGGGAGGTCATGAATCACCGGCGCCGCGGATTGCGATGGCGCCAGCGTGCTTGAATCAGCCGCCCAGCAGGCCGCGCTTGAGGTTGCGGTCCACCGGGTGTTCGCCCAGGAAGATACGCAACACGGCCTGGTAGAAATCCTCGCCCGGAATGGCCTGGCCGCGTGGAATGCCGTTGAGCGTTACGGCAGTGCCGCCATCGGGCGTGAAATCGAAATTGATGATGTCGCCGCGCTGCGCCGTGCCCAGTTGGGTCATCGTGCGCTCCAGCAGCGACACGCGGTCCGACAGCAGTTGCATCTGCAGTTCGGAATGGTTTTCGCGCAGCCCTTCGTTGAGAGCCTTCACGAACTGGGCCGATTCCACCTCGCGCAGCGGCCGGATCTGCAGCCGCTTCGGCCCCGGCGACCCCAGCACCACGGTGGCATTGCGCGCCCGCTCGGGCAGGTACAGCGCCGCCGCATAGCCCTTGATCACGAATACCTGCCGCAGCCCGGTGCCGTTGAGCGGCAACTGCTTGCCGCCGAGCCGCGCGATGTCGTCGAAGCGCACACCGTCGATCTCCATTGCCGATACCGACGGCAACAGCAGGCCGAACGCCAGCGTCGCGCACAGCGAAACGGCAAGGCGGCGGGAAAGTGTGGCTCGGCGGGACGAATACTGCTCGGACTTCATGGTGCGACAGGCGGTTGCAAAACCGTAGGCAAGGCGAAATTCAGCGTGCCATCGTGCAGGAATTCTGAAAAAATACCCATCCGTATCTGCCCTAGGCTTCACTTTTGACGAAGCCTGCCGTCGAGCACGACGATAACTACAAAGCATCTGAGACATGTCTGCCGCCCTGCTGCTGGTGCCGGACTTCAGCCTGATTCTTATCGGTTGGCTGCTGGTTCGATTTACCTCCTTTGACCGCACTTTCTGGGCTGGCGTGGAACGGCTGGTCTATTTCGTCCTGTTCCCCGCGCTGCTGTTGCAATCCACCAACAGCGCCAGGTTCGATTTCTCGTCGACCTCGGCCATGCTGGGCCTGGCACTCGCCACGATGGCGTTTGGCATGGTCACCGGTTTCCTGGTCAGGTTCGTGCTGCGGCCGGACCCGGTCGACTTTGCGTCAGGCTTCCAGACCGCATTCCGCTTCAATTCCTATATCGGGCTGGCCCTGGCTTCGCGCATCGGCGGCGGCGAAGGGCTGGCGCTGATGGCGCTGATCGTGGGTATCACGGTGCCGGTCTGTAACGTGGTGGCCGTCTGGGCCCTGGCGCGGCATGGGGAAGCCAGGCTGCTGCGTGAACTGGCGCGCAATCCGCTGATCCTGGCGACGGCCATCGGGCTGGCCACGAATCTGATGGGCCTGCATCCGCCCGAGGTTGTCGGCATGACGCTGGGCCGGCTGGGATCGGCGTCTACCGCGCTGGGCCTGATGACCGTGGGCGCTGGCCTGCAGATGAGCGGCGCCACGGGGGCAGTGGGGCCGATGGCGTGGTGGAGCGTGGTGAAGCTGCTGGCCATGCCATGTTTTGCATGGGTGGCCGGGCGTCACTTGCCGTTGACCACGCTGCAATACGAGATCGTGGTCGTCTATGCGGCGCTGCCGACGGCATCGAGCGCGTACATCCTGGCCGTGCGCATGGGTGGCAACGGGCCGATGGTGGCGGCCACCATTTCGGCGATGACGGTGGCGGCAGTCGTCACCACGCCAATCTGGCTATCGCTGGTCAGTTAGTTTCCCGTTGCTGTGTCCTGGGCAAGCGCCCATTCGATATGCTCGCGCACCAACGGCGTGGCCGTGTCACGTTGCGCCAGCAGCGCGGCGCGGATGCGCGCGGCGAGCGCGGGGTCGTCGGCCGATGCCACGCGCAGGCTGTTGCCCAGCCCCACCGCCAGATTGCGCAGCCAGCGTTCATGGCCGATGCGCCGGATCGGGCTGCCTTCGAGCCGCTGGTTGAACTCGGCTTCGGTCCAGCAGAACAGTTCGACCATGTCGGGCGTGTCGAAGCCGTTGCGGACGTCGAAATCCGGCAGGGTGGCGCGGTGCGCGAACTTGTTCCACGGGCAGGCAAGCTGGCAGTCGTCGCAGCCATAGACGCGATTGCCCATCGGCGCGCGCAATGGTTCGGGAATCGCGCCCTTGTGCTCGATCGTCAGGTAGGAAATGCAGCGGCGCGCGTCCAGCCGATACGGTTCCAGGATGGCGCCGGTGGGGCAGATGTCGATGCAGCGGCGGCAATTGCCGCAGTGGGGCGCCTCCGCGGGGTCGGCCGGCAGCGGGATATCGACTAGGATTTCTCCCAGAAAGAACATCGACCCGCCGGCGCGGTCGAGCAGCAACGTATGCTTGCCGCGCCAGCCCAGTCCGCCCTGGCTGGCCAGCGCCACCTCCATGACCGGTGCCGAATCGGTGAACACGCGATAGCCGAATCTTCCGATTTCCGTTTCGATGCGCGCTGCCAGCTGCTGCAGGCGGTTGCGCAATACCTTGTGATAGTCGCGCCCACGGGCGTAGAGCGAGATCACAGCCGTGGCGGGATCGTCGAGCCGTGCCAGTTCATGGCGGCGCCAGTTGTCCGGGCCATCGGCGGGCAGGTAAGGCATGCGCGCGACGATGGCGCGTACCGTGCCAGGCACCAGTTCATGCGGCCGCGCGCGCTTTGTGCCGTGGTTGGCCATATAATCCATGTCGCCGTGGTAGCCCGCCTGCAACCACGCCAGCAAGCCCGCCTCGGCGTGCCGCAGATCGACATCGGCAATGCGGAGTTCATCGAATCCGAGCTCGCGCCCCCAGTCGCGCAATGCGGCCGCCAGCGACGCCAGCTCCGCCTCCGTCACTGCGGAAGCGGACGCGGCGGGCGCCGGAACCAGGTCTCTTGCGGGGCTGTTTCCGCTATTTGCGGGGGAAGGGGTGGGCACTGCACGGTCGATCATCCCTGAATTGTACGCAATGCCCCTGCTTGAAGAACGCATCCTGCCGCTGCCCGACGAAGCCGCCACCGAACGGTTTGGCGCCGCACTGGCCGGCGCGGTGCGCGAGATGCCGCCGCGCACGGTACATGTGCAGCTATCCGGAGACCTTGGCGCGGGCAAGACTACGCTGTCGCGCGCCGTGCTGCGCGCGCTGGGCCACGCGGGCAAGGTCCGCAGCCCCACCTACACGCTGTGCGAACCGTATGACGTGAAGCGTGCCGATGGTTCGGCGCTGACCGTGTATCACTTCGACCTATACCGGTTTGCCGATCCCGAGGAGTGGATCGATGCCGGTTTCCGGGATTGTTTTGCCGAGCCGGCGTTCAATCTGGTGGAGTGGCCCGAGAAGGCCGGGCGCCTGCTAGGGGAACCCGACCTGCACGTGTTGCTCCAATCGGACAATCGCGTGCCACAATCCGCCGATATAGAGGCGGGCGATGGCGTCGATCGCCGCATGGCAATATTGCGCGCCTATACTCCCACTGGACTTATCCTGCTGAACGCATGCTGATCAAGCGACTCGCCACTGACCGACCCGATGGACCCGACGGACTGCTGCAGGCCCGCCGCAAATGGATGGCGCAGGCCCTGAAAGTCAGCGCCGGGACGGTAGTCTTGTCGCTCGCTGGTCCGCAGATCGCGTTCGGCGCGGGCATCGTGGCCGTGCGTGTCTGGCCCGCCGAGGATTACACCCGCGTCACGATCGAATCCGACGAGAAACTGGTGGCCGTGCATCAGATGATCCGCAACCCGGATCGCCTGGTCGTGGACATCGATGGCCTTGACCTGTCGCCGACACTGCGCGAACTGGTGGCCAAGATCACCCCCAACGACCCGTATATCCAGTCGGTGCGCGTGGGCCAGAACCGGCCGCGCGTGGTGCGGATGGTGTTCGATCTCAAGGAAGACGTTTCCCCGCAGGTCTTCACGCTGCTGCCGATTGCCGAATACAAGAACCGGCTCGTGTTCGACCTGTATCCGGTCAATCCGCCCGATCCGCTCTGGAAGCTCGTACGCGAAACCGAAGACAAGCAGCGCCGCTTTGCCTCCAATCCGCCGCCTGCCGGTAGCGATTCGGCGGTAGCCGGTGCGCCCGCCGGTGCTGAAGAGGATGCAATCGGCGCCATCGTGCGCAAGTTCGAAGACCGCGACCAACTGCCGCCGGCTACCACCGCGCTGCCGCCTGCCGTGGCGGTTGTGAAGCCCAGGCCGTCAGTGCCGGACAAGCCGGCTGCTCCGCCCGTGCCGCCGCCGATTGCGCAGACCAATGTGCCGCCGCCAAGCCAGTTCAAGATGCGCCGGCTGTTGACCGTGGCGCTCGACCCCGGTCATGGCGGCGAAGACCCGGGCGCCATTGGCGCGGCCGGCTCACGCGAGAAGGACGTGGTGCTGCAGATCGCCACGCGCCTGCGCAAGAAGATCGATTCGGAACCGAATATGCGCGCGATGATGACGCGCGATTCGGACTTCTTCGTGCCGCTGAACGTGCGCGTGCAGAAGGCGCGCCGCGTGCAGGCGGACCTGTTTGTATCGATCCACGCTGATGCCTTCGTATCACCAGAGGCGCGCGGGGCATCGGTGTTCGCGCTGTCCGAGCGTGGCGCGTCGAGTTCGGCCGCGCGCTGGCTGGCCAACAAGGAAAACAATGCCGATCTGATCGGTGGCACCAATATGGGCAACAAGGACGCCCAGGTGTCGCGCGTGCTGCTGGACCTGTCCACCACCGCGCAGATCAACGACAGCATGCAGGTGGGCAAGTCGGTGCTGACGGAAATCGGCGGCATCAACAAACTCCACAAGGGCAGTGTCGAGCAGGCCGGGTTTGCCGTGCTGAAGGCGCCTGACATTCCGTCCATCCTGATCGAGACCGCGTTCATCTCCAATCCGGAGGAAGAACGCAAGCTCAATGACGACGCGCATCAGGAGCAGCTTGCCAACGCGATCCTGCGCGGCATCAAGGCGTACTTTGCCAAGAATCCGCCGCTGTCGAAGAATCCGTCGGTGTAGGTTTTACATTCGCAGCACAATAAAAAACGGCGCCGAGGCGCCGTTTTTCAATGGAGCAGGCAATCCGCCATCATGCGCGCACGGCGTTGCGCTCTTCCTTCAGATCGTCACGGCTGGCATAGCGCGCGGCAATCACCGAGCAGACGATCAGTTGCAGCTGGTGATAAACCATCAGCGGCAGCACCAGAAGACCCAGCGCCGGGTGGCCGGCAAACAGGATCTTCGCCATCGGGATGCCGTTGGCCAGACTCTTCTTCGAGCCGCAGAACACCGCAGTGATTTCATCTTCCACCGAGAAGCCCAGGCGGCGCGCGGTGAACGTGGTGGTGCCCAGGATCACGAACAGCAGCACGGCGGCGATGCCCATCACGGCGCCAATGGTCTGCCACGAATACTGGTGCCACAGGCCCGCGGCCGTTGCATCACAGAACGACGAATAGACGATCAGCACGATCACGCCGCGGTCGATCTTGTTCGTGATCTGCTTCTTCTTGGCCAGCCAGTTGCCGATCAGCGGACGGAACGCCTGTCCCAGCGCGAATGGCAGCAGCAGTTGCAGCGCCACGCCCGTCAACGCACGGCCCAGCGGCATCGACGCGCCGCTGGCGCTGATCACCAGACCCATCAGCAGCGGCGTCAGTGCCATGCCGATCAGGCCCGAGACCGTCGCGTTGAAAATGGCACCAGGCACGTTGCCGCGCGCCATCGACGTCATGGCTACGGACGACGACACCGTGGATGGCAGCGCGCACAGATAGAACACGCCAAGTAGCAGTTCGGGCGGCAGTGTGTTGCGCAGCGACAGCATCAGCAGTGCACCCACAATCGGGAACACGATGTAGGTGAATGACTGCACGAATGCATGCAGGCGCCAGTGCTTGGCACCGGCTACGAGTTTGTCACGCGACAATGCGGCGCCGTGCAGAAAAAACACGAGCGCGACACCGAGGCTGGTCACGATGCCCAGATGCAGCGGGCCGTCACCGGCGCCGATATCGGGCGCAATCAGCGCCAGGGCAATGGCGCACAGCATGATCAGGACAAAGCCGTCGATCAGATCGTAGGCTTTCTTGAAAGGGGCAAGGATGGCAGGCATCGGGGATAGTGCGTAAGGGTTTCCGCTTGGTATTGGACGCTTGTCTTGCTTAGAATGCAAATTCATTTATTTCATCCATATATCTCTTCGTTGCATGAATTACACACTGCGGCAGTTGCGGGTCTTTCTGGCGGTAGCGGCGCACGGTAGTTTCAGCCGGGCGGCGGATGCCGTCGGCCTCACACAACCCGCCGTCAGTCGCGGTGTGGCGGAGCTGGAAGAGGCCCTGGGCGTCCGGCTGCTGGATCGCACCACGCGCGAAGTGGTGCTTACCGATGCCGGTACCGCATTGGTGCCGGCACTGGAGCGACTTTTGGGCCAGCTTGACGACACGCTGGAAGAGACCCGGCAGTTAGGTGAGCGCTATCGCGGAAGAGTTGTGATAGCGAGTGCCCCGACGATTTCGGCGCGGCTGATGCCGATGTATGTCGCGGCCTGCGCAAGCCAGTACCCGGAGATCCGGTTGTTTGTGCGCGACAACGTACAGGCTGACGGCCTGGAGCAGATTCGCGCGGGTGCGGTGGACTTCGGTGTATTGATCGATCCGCTCGCGCGGGAAGGGCTGACCATCGCGCCGCTGGCGACCGACCCGTTCTGCTTTGTCTGCCGGCGCGATCATCCGCTGGCGAATGCCGAATCGGTGCCGTGGAGCGCGCTGCATGGCGAACGGCTGGTATTGCTGGACTTCGCGTCGGGGAGTCGGCCGTTGATCGACCGCATTCTGGCGCGCCACGGCGTGGCGCCGCAGGTGGTGCAGGAACTGGGCCACTCGGCCAGCGTGTTCGGGATGGTGGAAGCCGGGATTGGCGCGTCGGTGCTGCCGTCGTTTTCGCTACCGCTGCCGGAAGCCTCGCCGCTGGTGTCAAAGCCGCTGACGCCACGCGAAGAGCGCAGCATCGTCATGGTTCGCCGCGAAGACCGGTCGTTGTCACCGGCCGCCGCGGCGGTCTGGCATATGGTCCAGACCTTGCCGATTCCCGCCGAAGCAGTGACGTTCTGATCAGCGCGTGGAAGGGGAGGCGGTGAACAATGCCGCTTCCAGTGCAAAGCTGCCATCGGCCTGCACGCGATAGCGGTCACGCACTTCACCGGGCGCCTTGTCCCAGAGATGACGGATCGCGGCCTGGGCCACCTCGGGCGTGCGCATCCGCGTGACCCAGCTCTGGAATTCGATCTCGATCCGCCACACCGGCGAAGCCTCCACGCTGAAACCCGCCGCCTCGAACATTTGTGCCCAGGCCGCCGGCGTGTAGTCCCGGATGTGCGATGGATCGCGCAGCAGCTCGACGGATTGCAGCCAGGTATCGCAAAGCGGGTCTTCAGCACCGACGATGTCGATCAACAACACTTTGCCGTTCGGTTTCACCACGCGGCGGATCTCGCGCAGCGCGGCGGGCACGTCGCGCCAGTGGTGGGCGCTCATGCGCGAGACCACGGCGCAGAAGCTGGCGTCGGCAAAAGGCAGGCTTTCGGCCGCGCCTTGCCGGGTCGTCAGGTTGTTCAACCCGCGCTCCCTGGCGGCACCGGCGACGACATCGAGCATTTCCGTCGACAGGTCGTAAGCCACCACTTCGTTGGCAACCGTTGCCGCGGCAAAGCTGGCATGGCCGGCGCCGCAGCCCAGATCGAGCACGCGGCTGTGCGATACCGGCTTCAGGTGAGCCAGCGCTTGCTTGAGCTGTTCAAGGTCCGCGCCCTGGGCGTGCACGGCGCTGGTGAGATAGGCATTGGCGGTGGCGCCGAACTGGGCGGCGACGAGTTCCTGCTGTTGCATGAAGAGTGCCTCGTTCTTGTGGGGGTGGTGAAGGGAATTGCGCTGGACCCTAGGGTTCACGTACTGTAGACGTCGTGTTTTCCCGGTACAAGTCACAGTTTTATCCTGGTATAAGAGCCACCAGCCATGCCCGCCGACCACCTTCCATCCACATTGCATGCGTCATCGCGCGAAGCCGAGCTCGGTGCCTTTCTGCGCAATCATCGTGAACGGCTGGCGCCGGGCGATGTCGGTTTGCCGCCCGGACGCCGGCGCCGTACGCCGGGGCTGCGCCGCGAGGAAGTGGCGCAACTGGCCGGTCTCAGCGCTACTTGGGTGACGTGGCTGGAGCAAGGCCGCCCGGTCGCAATGTCCGTGCGCGCGCTGGCCAGCCTGGCGCAGGCCCTGCGCCTGTCGCGTGCCGAACGGGCGTATCTGTTTGCGCTGGCCGGCAAGCCCGAGCCTCGGCACGACGCGGAACCGGCTGTGCCACCGGCGCTGCTGGCCAGCGTGCAGGCGATTGGCGCGCCCGCCTATCTGCTCGACCGCCAATGGACGGCGCTGGCCTGGAATGCCGAAGCTGCTGACTTGTTCGTGGGATGGCTCGATGCGGCAAGCGATGAGAGGAATCTGCTGCGGGCGATGTTCCTGTCAGCCGGGTTGCAGGCGCTGGTCGAGGACTGGCCGCACCGTGCCGCAAGGCTCGTGGCCGAGTTTCGCGTGCACAGCCTGCGGCACGCGGAAGACCCGCCTACGCGCGCGCTGGTGGAGCAATTGATGGCGGACAGCCCGGCCTTTGCCAATGCCTGGCGGTCACAGGATGTGGAGGAGCGGCAGGGCGGCCGGCGCGGTTTTCATCATCCCGCGCGCGGGCTGGTCTATTTCGAACAGTTGACGCTGGTACCGCCGGCCGCGCCGGGTTTGATGCTGGCGATGCTGCTGCCGGCGGGGTAGATCAGGCGCCGAGGCCGATCTTATTTCGGCTGCATCCGGATGGCGCCATCGAGCCGAATCACTTCACCGTTCATCATCGGGTTGCCGATGATGGCCTGCGCCAGATTTGCAAACTCGGCGGGGCGCCCAAGGCGCGGCGGGAACGGCACCATCTTGCCCAGCGCGTCCTGCACTTCCTGCGGCATGCCCAGCAGCATCGGTGTTTCGAACAGGCCCGGGGCAATCGTCATGCAACGTACGCCATCGCGCGACAAGTCACGGGCAATGGCAAGCGTCATGCCGACCACGCCGCCCTTCGATGCCGCATAGGCCGCCTGGCCGATCTGGCCGTCGAACGCCGCCACCGATGCGGTATTGATGATCACACCGCGCTCGCCCTCGGCATCGGGCGTGTTCTGCACCATGACTGCCGCAGCCAGCCGGATCATGTTGAATGTGCCGATCAGGTTCACACGAATGGTTTTCTCGAAGGCGTCCAGCGGATGGGGGCCGTTCTTGCCGACAGTCTTCGACGCCACGGCGATGCCGGCGCAGTTGACCAGGCCCGACAGGCGGCCAAGCTTCTGGGCGGCATCGACAGCGGCCTGCCCGTCGGCTTCCGAGCTGACATCGCACCGGACGAACTGGCCGCCCAGTTCCTGCGCCAGTGCGGTGCCGGCGGCATCGTTGAGATCGGCAATGACCACCTTGCCGCCAGCCTGCGCCAGCATGCGCGCCGTGCCCGCGCCCAGGCCCGAAGCGCCGCCCGTGACGATGAATACGTTGCCCTGGATGTCCATCCGTCTGTCTCCTAGTCGTGAATGCCGCTTTGAATGCCGTTTACGTTAACGTAAATCATATGCCGGCGAAACCCGAATCATCACCAATCAGGCGGACCAAAAGAAAACGGCCCAGCCGAAGCTGAGCCGTTTCAGACCGCGTGTGGCGGAACGCCTGCGTTACTTCAGCGCTTCGAACACGCTGGCCGTGATCTTGTCCACGTCGCCCACACCGGAAATCTTGCGGTACTGCGGCGGTGCAACCTTGGCCGATGCGTCGCCCTTGGCGGCCCAGTCGGAGTAGTAGTCGACCAGCGGACGCGTTTGCTGCGAGTACACGTCCAGACGCTTGCGGACGGTGTCTTCCTTGTCGTCGTCGCGCTGGATCAGCGGCTCACCCGTTTCGTCGTCGGTGTTCTCGACCTTCGGCGGGTTGTAGCGGACGTGATAGGTACGGCCCGACGCCACGTGCACACGGCGGCCGCTCATGCGTTCGATGATGGCGTCGAACGGCACGTCGATTTCCAGCACGTAGTCGATGGCCACGGCGGCTTCCTTCATCGCCTCGGCTTGCGGAATCGTGCGCGGGAAACCGTCGAACAGATAGCCTTTTTCGCAGTCGGGCTGCTTAAGACGGTCTTTCACCAGGCCGATAATGATGTCATCCGACACCAGTCCGCCCGCGTCCATCACTTTCTTGGCTTCGATGCCCAGCGGCGTACCGGCCTTCACCGCGGCGCGCAGCATGTCGCCCGTGGAGATTTGCGGAATGCCGAACTTCTCGCAGATGAACTTGGCTTGCGTGCCTTTGCCGGCGCCAGGCGCGCCCAACAGGATCAAACGCATTTACGGGTCCTCAAGGTATTTGAATTCGGTCTGGCGGGAGGTATGGAAGGAGGGTACCGCCGCAACTTGACGCGGGACTTACGCGCGGCCACGCTCGACGTGAAGGCCGAGGCATATGCCGGCGTCCGCTCATGCGCGGTGCCCGAAGCGCGGTGTCCTCTGCCTGTCGCATGGTCCTGCGAAGGTCAGCGGCGCGCATCCGGGCGGGCTCGATCTCTATCTCCCCACCGAGCCTTTGCAGTCGTGCCTTTCACGGCTGCGGGCTCTGTATCGGCAGGCATTATGCCACGGGCAATGCCGGTTCGGCCTTCGTCCAGGTTGCAGCAGTATGAACTCCAGCGGGAAACTGCGGTCTACGACGCCCCGATCTCAGGGGCCGTCCTGTGCCATGCCCCGCGCCCATAGCGCACGCGCGCGCTCCAGATCGGCCGGCGTATCCACGCCAGGCGCGGGCGCGGCGGCAGTGACCATTACGCCAATCCGCTCGCCGTGCCACATCGCGCGCAGCTGCTCCAGTGCCTCGACCTGCTCAACGGGCGAGATCGCCAGGGTCGGAAAACGGCGCAGAAAGCCGGCGCGATAGGCATAGATCCCGATATGACGCAGGACAGGCATGTTCGGCATCGGCACCCGCGCTTCCGCCGCCGGTTGCGCCGGCACGGCGGACCATGCGTCGCGTGCCCAGGGGATCGGTGCGCGCGAAAAATACAGCGCGCGGCCCGCGTTGTCGCAGACCACTTTCACGACGTTGGGATTGAAGACTTCGGCCACATCGTCCAGTGGATGCGCCGCCGTGGCGATTGCACAGTCGGGATGCGAGGCCAGGTGCAGCGCCACCTCGTCGATCAGCGTGGGGTCGATCAGCGGCTCGTCGCCCTGCACATTGACGACGATGGCATCGTCGCTCAGGCCGAGTTGCGTGGCCACTTCGGACAGGCGGTCGGTGCCCGAAGGATGGTCGGCCCGCGTGATCACGGCCTCCACGCCATGCGCGGTGCAGGCGGCCGCCACCTCGGGCGCGTCCGTGGCCACCACGGTGCGCTGGGCCGACGACGCATGCGCGCGTTCGGCCACGCGGACAATCATCGGGTGTCCGCCGATGTCGGCCAGCGGTTTGTTCGGCAACCGGGTGGAAGCCAGACGCGCGGGGATGACGACGGTAAATGCGGGAATGCTCATGATGCTTGCGCGGGCGTTGGGGCAGGGGCCTGGTGCCGGCTCAGTTGCCGGACGGTTCCACGGGTACCACGCGGCCGGGTACCGATTGGCGCGCCTCGTCGGCCAGCATGACCGGAATGCCGTCGCGGATCGGGTAAGCCAGCTTGTCTGCGTGGCAGATCAGTTCCTGGGCGGCGCGGTCATATTCCAGCTTGCCCTTGCACAGCGGGCAGACGAGGATTTCAAGCAGCCGGTTGTCCATCCTGGTGTTCCTTGTCGAGACCGGTCGTCGTACCCGTCATGGCGGCGGATTGTCCTGTGGTGACGGGCGTTGCGACGGCCGGGTTGCGCGCCATCACGGCGCGGCGGATTTTATCGATCAGGCCCGCATCGATCACGGGCGTGGTTGGCACGACCCAGATCCTCGGGTCGTCAAAGCGCTCGCATTTTACGGCATCCTTCTCGGTGATCAGGATCACGTCGGCGTGGAGCGCTCCCTCGTTGTCCGCGAACGGGTCGACGGCAAAGTCGTAGTGGTCCGGCAACGGCATCGTGACGATCGACTCCAGACCCGCGCGGCGCAGGCTTGCAAAGAACCGTTCCGGATTGCCGATACCCGCGGCAGCGAGCACGCGCTTGCCGGCGAATTGCGATACCGGGCGTGCCATCGCGGGATCGTTGAGCTGCCAGGCGTCGTCCAGTTCGAGCCGCATGCCATAGACGTCGGGCTTGTCCGGCGTGGCCTTGAAATTCGGGTCGTTGATCAGCGTGGCGTCGCGCGGGCGGCTCAGCGGCTCGCGCAGCGGCCCGGCCGGCAGCAGCATGCCGTTGCCGCCCATCCGGCTGTCGAACATGACGATTTCAAAGTCGCGCTGCAGCCTGTAATGCTGCAGGCCGTCGTCGAGCAGCAGCACGTTGATGCCCGGATGCGAGATCAGCATCGTCTGTGCGCACAGCGCGCGATCGGGGAATACCCACACGGGCACGTCGGTGGCGCGCGCGATCAGCAACGGTTCGTCGCCGACGTCGACCGCCTTCGAGGTCGGCTTGACCCGGCGCGGATGCTTGAGCGTCACGCCGTAGCCGCGCGACACCACGCCGGGGCGCAGCCCCGCTTCTGTCAGGGCATGCGCCAGCGCGATGACGGCCGGCGTCTTGCCGGTGCCGCCGACGGTGACATTGCCCACCACGATCACCGGCATGGGCAGGCGCGTGGACTTGAACCAGCCGCGCTGATAGCCGTGGCGGCGAATGCGCGCGATCAGGCCGAACAGCAGCGACAGCGGCCACAGCAGCCAGGCGAACCAGCCGCGGCGCTGCCACTGGTCGGTGACGAAGTCGGCAAGGGCGTGTCGGGGTGTGGGCATGAAAGGAATGGATGGGAGCGGGCAGGTACCACGGGGTGGCACCCGCCGAATGCAGACATTATGGGCATTCCGCAGCGCACGCGGCAAGTTTGCCGCCCATCCGTGCGCCGCGTGCCCAGGGCAAGCGCCCTCAGCGTTGCTGCGAGCTTTGCGTGGCGAAGGTCAGGCGCGACAGGCCGGCCACGCGCGCGGCCTCCATCACGTTGATCACCGCCTGGTGCGTGGCCTGGGCGTCGGCATTGACGATCACCACGGGCTGCGGCCCGCTTCCGGCCGGGCCGGCGGCGCTGCGCAGCTGGTCGGCCAGGCTGGTGACGTCCTTCTGCTCCAGAACCTGTTTGTTGACGGAATAGACCCCGCGTGCCGACACCGATACGATGATTTCGGTCGGATGTTGCTGCGCGCGATCGGAATCGGCGGTGGGCAGCTGGATCTGCAGTTCGGTAAAGCGCGAGTAGGTGGTCGTGATCATCAGGAAGATCAGGATCACGAGCAGCACGTCGATGAGCGGGATCAGGTTGATCTCCGGCTCCTCTCGCCGCTGGCGGGAACGGAAACGCATAGCGTGCTCCCGGCCGCGTCAGGCCCGCCGCTGCGGCAGGATGGCGTCCAGGAACGCGGTGGCGCGGAATTCGAGTTCCGCCACGTAGTCGTCCACCAGCCGGCGGAAGTAACGCCAGAAGATCAGTGCGGGGATCGCCACGATCAGGCCGAAGGCCGTGTTGTAGAGCGCCACCGAAATGCCGTGCGCCAGCTGTTCCGGGTTGGCGCCGGTGCCACCCTGGTGGCCGAAGATCTCGATCATGCCGATCACGGTGCCCAGCAGCCCCATCAGCGGCGCCACCGAGGCAATCGTGCCGAGCGCGTTCAGATAGCGCTCCAGGTCGTGCGCCACGGCGCGGCCGGCTTCTTCGACCACGTCCTTGGCGGCATCGCGCGAGGTCTGCGGCTGCAGCACCACGTGACGCAGGCCGGCGGCCAGCACGCGGCCCAGCGGCGAATTCTTTTCCAGATTGTTGACGACCTCAGGCGTGGCCTTGCGTTGCTGGGCGGCGGACAGCGCCTCCTCATACAACTTGGGCGGCAGGATCTTGCTGCGCTTGAGGGAAAGGAAGCGTTCGACGATCAGCGCGAGCGCGATGACCGAGGCGAGCAGAAGCGGCCAGATCGGCCAGCCGGCCGCTTGAATGATGGAAAACACGTGGACCCCCGAAATTCTACGTAGACGACAGACCCGAAATGGAACGGCAAGACGAACAGACTAGTTGGCAGCCTTTGATGCGTTGGCGCAAATCCACGCGCGCACCGGCGATGCTCGAAAAATTGCAGGCGCCACTCTAACCCGCCCGCAGGCAGCGCGGCAAGCCACGCACGCAAGCCGCTGTCTGCGGCTTTCCACACATAACCGGGACAGCGTTGTGGACCGGTTGTGGACAGTGTTCGGAAAAACGCCTTAACTCCTTGATTGATAAGGAAGTGCCTCGTATTGCTCATTTTTTGTGCAGCATGGCAATTCAGGGGTTTGGCCCGTGTTTTCGGGGCTCGCCGCCGCCGTACGAGCGTTTGCGGGCCACCGCGTGGCAGCTTTCCACATTGTGGCGGGACAGTGTTGTGGATCGCTTGTGGAAAGATATCGAAGACATGCGCCAACCCATTGATTCGTAAGGGGAAGGTATCTGCTGCCTAAATTATGGGCAATCGGCGGGTCCGGGCATGCCAAAGACAGCCCGCGCGGAAGTCGCCCGCTTTCCACATGTAAGCAGGACAGGATTGTGGACCGGTTGTGGATAAGCACCGGAGAAGCTACGTAAACCTTTGATCCGTATGAAGGTATACGTCGGTGCCTAAAAACCGGGCAGATCGGGTGCGAAAGAGGCGCCGTGCGGCGTGGTCGACATCGGGATCGGACGGGCGTTACCACAGCACAATCCGTCGTGTCACGTATACGTTGTCCACAGCCGGAACCCTTGACAAATCCATTATCCAAAGCTTCTGTGGATAACTTTGTGAACAAGCGCCATTCGATTTTGGTAAGTCGTTGACGCGTAAGGTTTTCTCTTACATTGCCTGTTTTTTGGTCCCGGCCGAAAATTCATAAGAATCAACGGCTTGTACCTGATTATGCGGACCCTGGGCAGTCGTGTGTGCGCTGGGCAATGCCTCTTGACATAGCGGTTATGCTGTGGACATGTCCATCTCACGCCGCCTGCGCGGCCGTGCACCATGCCAGAGAACGAGAACCTTTCGCGTTTTGCGCCGTCCCAGACGCCTTCGCGCACGCGCGATGTGATCGCGGTCAGCGAACTCAATCACGCCATCGCCGGTGTGCTCGAACGTAGCTTTCCCTTGGCATGGGTGCGCGGGGAAATCTCGAACTTCACTCGCGCCGCCAGTGGCCACTGGTATTTCTCGCTCAAGGACGCCCGCGCGCAAATCCGCTGTGTGATGTTCCGTGGGCGCAACCAGCATGTCGACTTCGCGCCACGCGAGGGAGAAGCCGTCGAAGTGCGCGCCGTTGTGTCGATGTACGAGGCGCGTGGCGAGTTGCAACTTGGCGTGGAAGCCATGCGCCGCGCGGGACTGGGCAATCTCTACGAGGCTTTCCTGCGGCTCAAGGAAAAACTTGCACAGGCTGGTCTGTTCGATGCCGCACGCAAGCGTCCGATTCCCAAACATCCGCGCACGATCGGCGTGGTCACGTCACTGCAGGCCGCGGCAATGCGAGACGTGCTGACCACGCTCCAGCGCCGTGCACCGCACGTGCCGGTGGTCGTATACCCAGTGCCGGTGCAGGGCGCGGGTTCCGCCGAGAAAATCGCGGCGATGCTCGATATCGCCAGCGAACGCGATGAATGCGATGTGCTGATCCTCTGTCGTGGTGGCGGGAGTATCGAGGATCTATGGTCGTTCAACGAGGAAGTGGTGGCGCACGCGATCGCGCGCAGCCGCGTGCCCGTGGTGTCTGGTGTCGGCCACGAGACCGATGTCACGATCGCCGATTTCGTCGCGGATGTGCGCGCGCCCACGCCTACCGGCGCGGCCGAGCTGGTGAGTCCGGATCGCGCGCATCTGCTGCAGGCCGCGCGCCGCGCAAGTGACGCGCTGGCGCAATGCATGGACCGGCAACTCGAACGGCGTGCACAGCACCTGCAATGGTTGACGCGCCAGTTGCGCAGTCCGCAGGCGCAGCTTCAGGAGCGCCGCGCACAGGTCGACAATCTGGCCCGACACTTGCGTGCGGCATTGCGCGATACGGTATCGGCGCAACGTCATCGCCATGACGTGCTGACGATGCGCTGGCGCGCGTGCAAACCGGATACCGGCGCGGAGCGCGTCACACTGGATCGCCTGGCGGCGCGGATGGAAGTGGCACTGGAGCGGCGCCATGAACGAGAAACGCAGCGGCTGGCGCGCGCATCGGGCGCGCTGGAATTGCTGGCGCCGCAACGTACCCTGGAACGCGGCTATGCCGTGCTGCTCGACAACCGCGGCCGCGCGCTGCGCTCGCCCGCTGACTTGCGGCCGGGCAGCATTGTCGAGGCGCATCTGGCGGACGGCACGGCCGACATCGAAATCGCCGGCGTACAGGCCAAACTGGCGACGTTCTGATGCGCCGTCAGCCGTACTGCTGCGACTGATTCTCACTCGACCGCAACAGGAACCAAAGCGCTCCCCTGACTGGCCGCGGGGGAAACTAACATGAGGTCAGGGGCTTTCCGGCGCCGTTTGCGCGGGTCTGGCAAGTCACCTACAATCGGCCATTCTCCCCACCCAAAACCGTAGAGACAGAACAATGGAACACAAGCTCCCCCCTCTCCCGTACGCGCATGATGCCCTGGCTCCGCACATCTCCAAGGAGACCCTGGAGTTCCATCATGACAAGCATCACCAGACCTACGTCACGAACCTGAACAACCTGATCAAGGGCACCGAGTTCGAGAACGCTTCGCTGGAAGACATCACCAAGAAGTCGTCGGGCGGCATCTTCAACAACGCCGCTCAGGTGTGGAACCACACGTTCTACTGGGAATCGATGAAGCCGAACGGCGGCGGCCAGCCGACCGGTGCCCTGGCTGACGCGATCAACGCCAAGTGGGGTTCGTTCGACAAGTTCAAGGAAGAATTCACGAAGACGGCCGTTGGCACCTTCGGTTCGGGCTGGGCCTGGCTGGTCAAGAAGACCGACGGCTCGCTGGACCTGGTGTCCACCTCGAACGCCGCCACGCCGCTGACCACCGACGCCAAGCCGCTGCTGACGTGCGACGTGTGGGAACACGCCTACTACATCGACTATCGCAATGCCCGTCCGAAGTACGTCGAGGCATTCTGGAACGTCGTGAACTGGGACTTCGCTTCGAAGAATTTCGCATAAGCGAATTCGCGCAAGCGCTGATTCCCCGTCAAAAAGCCCCGGATTCTCCGGGGCTTTTTGTTTTCCGGCTCCGATGCGTATATGCCACGAAGACCTATACGCTGAAATTTGTCAGTTCTGTCGTGTCTGGTACATTACGCGGCAATCCGCGTACCGAAACGAAAAACGAAAAAATGGAACGGACATCGATGAGAGGGGTCTCGAAACACTACGCGCACGTGCGTGGCGGGCGCGATCGACGCCGCATGAAGGGGCAGGTCGTCGGATGGTTTGCCGCCTTGCTGGCGAGCCTGGCGATACCGTACTGCTCGTCCATCTCGACGAAGCCGTTCGTGCACCCGAAGGAATATGTCGGCCATCTGGACAACATTCCTGTCCGCGTGCCGCGTCCATATGCACGCTTCATCAGCTACGACGGCAAGCCCGGTTTCCTGGAGAAATATCTGGGACGGCAGCCCAAGCGTAATTTCCAGTCTGGCATCAACGGCTTTGCATTCGAGGTGCATTACCCCGATCTGGCCGTGCGCGATTTTCTTCAGCCGGAAGCGACACCCAAGGAGACGATCTCGGACTCGCGCTGGCTGCGGGTCTCTCTCGTGGCGAACAGCCATTTCAGCGTGGCATCGGACGTCTACATGGCACGCCAGAACGAGAGGATCAAGCTGACTGGGATCTACCGCGACGTACCGCTGGACGCCCCCGTTTACGATTTGAAGGCCTACCGCCCGTCCGACGAACATCCGGAGGTGGTAAAGAACCGCTACGTGGGCATGGGGGGCGAGAACAAGTATCTCGATATCGGTGCCGATGGCAAGACGCTGACATACATCACCTGCTCCAACCGGGAGTACGCGTCCAGCCCGTGCACGATGTCTTTCACCCTGGACCCGGCCATTCACGCCAGGATCGAGGTGACATTCCGCAAGGGCTTGCTGGAGAACTGGAAAGAGATCAGGGCGGCGGCGTCAAACATCGTCCTCGGCTTCAGGGTCGCCGATCACCCGCAGCAGGTGCAGACCGGGGCGCGCTGATCGCGGCCCCGCAGCCGGCGCCGCTTCAAGTCATTTGCTTCGCCGCGCGCCGCCACAGCATGGGTCCCACCGACGCCAGCGCCACACCGGCCACGATCAACGTGCAGGCCACGAAGATCATCGACCAGTCGCGCTCTCCGACATGGCCCGCCAGCGCCAGGCACAACATCGACAGCACCGGCGTGCTGTATCCGAGGATGCCGATCTGCGCCGCGTTGCCATGACGCATGGCGCGGTCCCACAGCACGAACGAAATGCCCAGCGGGCCCAGGCCGATGGCCAGGATCCAGCCGACGTCATTGCCCGAGGGGACGAAGCGCGGCTCGAACAGGAAATGGCTGACGATTGCGAGCAGCCCCGCGCCCAGGCAGAACCCGCCCACGGCCCATGACGAAAACGGAGGCAGCCAGCGGGCGCCCAGCGAATAGATCGCCCAGACAAAGGCCGCCAGCAGCGCCGTGGCATAGCCGGCCGCATAGTCGGCGCTGAATGCCATCGCGCCCGAGCCGGAGGTGATTGCGATGATGCAGCCGCCAAAGCCCAGCAATGCGCCAGCCATCTTCGCCACGCAGTCGATGCCACGCCATACCGATGTGCCGAGCAGCACCAGGATCAGCGGCCACAGGTAGTTGATCAGATTCGCTTCGGCGATCGGCGCCAGCCGGAAGGCCATCACCAGGCCCGCGTTGTACACGAACAGGCAGGTCACGCCAAACACGAGCGTCCGCGGCGGCACGCGCCATTCGCGCACGCGGTGCAGGCAGGTCACGCTGCCCGCGCATAGCGCCAGGCCCGTCAGTAGTAGCGGCGGCACGTCGGGCGCAAGCGAAACCAGCGTCGCGAACGATGCCCAAAGAACGATTGCACCAGCGGCGCAAAGCCAGGCGGCCAGTGTCATGCCATAACTCCCATTGTCGATACGCCGTTGTCGGTTTCCAGGTTGAAATCTGTCATGCAGTTCAGGTTCAGTGCGCGAATCTCGTCGGTCATGAAGTCAATGAAGACGCGGATGCGCGTGGGCAGGTGCTGGCGGCTCAGATAACAGATGTAGTGGCCGCGATCGTCGGGCGCGTGCCGGCCCAGCGCCACGATCAGTTGCTCCTTTTCCAGGTGATCGCAGATCTGGTAGCCCGCCATCTGGGCGATGCCCCAGCCTTCCAGCACCGCGTGCAGCACAAGGTCGGCATCGTTGAACGTCATGCGCGCCTTGGGCATGAACTTGCGCACCACGCCGTCGACCTTGAACTCCCACTCGAATATCCGGCCGCTTGAAAAGCGGAAGTTGATGCATTCGTGCTGCGCCAGTTCTTCCAGCGTGCGCGGCAGCCCGTGTGCGGCCACGTAGGACGGCGCCGCGCAGAGCGCCATCTGCATCGGTATCAGTTGCTTGGCGATGATGCTGGAGTCTTCGATGCGCCCGTTGCGGAATGCCACGTCGATCTGTTCCGACGCGAAGTCGGTAGGCCGGTCATCGAGCAACAGATCGATGGCGATATCCGGGTACGCCTTGACGAACTTGTCGAGCAGCGGCGCAACGACCTTTCTGCCAAAGCCCACAGTGGAACTGATGCGCACCAGACCGCGTGGCGGGCCCTGGCGCAGCTCCAGCATGTCGTTCATGGCCTCGACGATGTGGGTGACGCCCTGATGGCAGTTTTCGAAGAAACGCTGGCCCTCGCGCGTGAGCTGCGTGGTGCGCGTGGTGCGCAGGAACAGCCGGGTACTGAGCTGCGTTTCCAGCTTCTGCACATTCCGGCTCACGGCGGACCGGCCGATGCCCAGGCGCTCGCCGGCCTTGGCGAAGCTCCCTTCGCTGGCCACGGCCATGAACGCCATGATGCCCGCGTAGCTCGCGGCAAAGCTGGTCGAGAGCGCGTCCGCGCGATTCGGCAAGCTGAGCCGGAAACTGCGGTCCGATTGGTCCGTCGGTTGCGGCGATTCCATATTCCTCGTCCCCCAAAATTTCCACGGAACCCAGCCAGTGATCTGGTGCGCGGCACCCGCCGCCCGGGTATGCATTGCCGGCGGTGTCGAGCATCCATCGCGGCAATTCCCCTATACGTAAGTCTTACGGCGGCAGCCCGGTGCATGACTGAGTTTCAGGAACCGGACTGCTACGCTGCGCTTCAAGTCAAACCACAGCAACTGTCAGCCATGAACACCTCCCGGCACGAGCATTCCACCGCTGAAGCGGACCCGGCCACGCAGGCCCCCGAACATGCCGCGCCAGTGATGGCGTTGAACCGGCGGCAGATGTATCCGCACCTGTCGGCTGACGACATCGCCCGCATCGCGCCCTATGGCCGCGAGCAGACCTGGCGCGCGGGCGAGCATGTGGTGCGTACCGGCGATCCGGCCAGCGGCATGATCCTGGTCATCGAAGGGCGCGTGCGTGTCATGCAGCGCGACGGCATTGGCGACAGCGCATTCGTGATGGAACACGGTCCCGGCAATTTCCTGGCGGAGATCGGGCAGCTTTCGGGCACGCCGGAACTCGTGGATGGCATCGCCCAGGAAGATGTGCGGGCGCTCGTTGTGCGCCCGGCGTGCCTGCGCTCGCTGATGGTGGCGGAGGCCACGCTCGGCGAGCAGATCATGCAGGCGTTGATGCTGCGCCGTACCGCGCTGATCCAGCGCGGACGTGGTCCCACGCTGATCGGGCACGGCAACGAACCGGCCATGCTCGACCTGCAGGCGCTCCTGCGGCGCAACAACTATCCCTATTCGATCGTCGACATCGACGTCGATGAAGAAGCGGCGGACGTGCTTGCCAAGTTCGACGCGATCGATACCGACCTGCCGTTGGTCATCTGCCCCAACGGCACGGTGCTGCGGCATCCCGATACCACGCAGGTGCTGTCCTGCCTGGGACTGCTGCCGCAGATCGATGCCAGCCGCGTCTACGATGTGGCGGTCATCGGCGCGGGGCCGGCGGGCCTTGCCTCGGCGGTCTACGCCGCGTCGGAAGGGCTGCGCGTGATCGTGCTCGATGCGCTGTCGCCCGGCGGGCAGGCCGGCGCCAGTGCGCGCATTGAAAACTACCTCGGCTTTCCCGCTGGCATTTCGGGCCACGCGCTGACGACGAACGCCCACGTGCAGGCGCAGAAGTTCGGCGCGCATATCGCCTGCCCGGTGGAAATCGAACGGCTCGAATGCGGCGCGGCGCACCAGCTTCACACCCGAGGCGGCGATACGATCCGCGCGCGCACGGTGATCATCGCCAGCGGCGCCGCCTATCGTCGCCCGCCCATTCCCCGTCGCGCGGAATTCGAAGGCCGTGGCGTCTACTACTGGGCCTCGCCCGTGGAGGCACGGCTTTGCGCGAACCAGGAAGTCATCCTCGTGGGCGGCGGCAACTCCGCCGGACAGGCCGCGGTATTCCTTTGCGCGCATGCCAGGCACGTGCATGTCGTCATTCGCGGAGACAGCCTCGATGCCAGCATGTCGCGCTACCTGATCGACCGCATCGGCGCGCAGCACAACATCACCGTCCATGCGCGCACCGAGCTGACCGCGCTGCAGGGCGAAAGCCGCCTTGGCGGTGCCGTCCTGCGCGAGCGCGATAGCGGAAGGGAAGTGTCGATGCAGGTGCGGCATGTTTTCCTGTTCACCGGCGCGGAGCCAAATACCGCGTGGCTGGGCGGCTGCCGTGTCGGTGTCGATGCAAAGGGATTCGTGCTGACCGGCACGCACGCTGGACTGGCCGGCAACTCGCTGGAAACGGGCGTGCCGGGCGTGTTCGCCATCGGCGATGTCCGTTCCGGCTCGACCAAGCGAGTGGCCACGGCGGTCGGCGAGGGCGCGGCGGTCGTGTCGCAGATTCACGGCTACCTCGCCGCGCTGCAGGAAGCAGCCTGAGCGTAGCGGGGCAGGCGCACTTCGAAGGTGGCGCCACCGCCGGCCCTTGCTTCCGCGCGGATACTGCCGCCGTGATCGATCACGATGCGGTGGCAGATGGCCAGGCCGATACCCATACCTTCGTCCTTCGTCGTATAGAACGCATCGAACAGCCGTGATGCGGCTTCCCCGGAAATGCCGCAACCCCGATCGCCGATGCTCACCACGGCGTCCGGCCCCTCGGCGCGCAGATGCACTGTCAGCGCGCGCGCCGCTGGCGGCGTATCCGACATCGCTTCGATCGCGTTGACTACCAGATTCACAAAAAGCTGATGCAGCGCGGCGCGTTCGGCCATGACGCACAGTTCGGTCGCCTGCGGATGTTGTTCGACGGCGATGCCGTGGCGGCGCAGGTCATCGTCGAGCCAATGCAGTGTGTCGCGCAGCAGGCCATCGAGCGACAGCGCTTCTGGCTGCCGTGCAGTGGGCGATGCCAGCGCTCTCAGTTCGGCCAGCACGGTGCCCGCGCGCTGCGCATCGGCCACCAGCCGTTCCAGCGAAGCAATGGCGCGATCCACGTCAGGCGGATCGTGCCGCAACCAGCGCAGCGTCGACTGCCCGCGCGTCACCACTGAAGCCACCGGCTGCAGTGCGTCGTGCACGATCATGGCTACGCATCTGCCCAGCAGAGCCAGGCGGTTGGCGTGAGCGAGTTCACGGCGTCCGGACTCGGAATCGGGAAGTGTTGCGCTGGCGGCTACCGGCGTCGTCGCCTCTTCCTTGGTGGACATGGCTAGACGGTAAGCGCGGCTTTTTCCAGTTCCGCGCGCCCGGCCGCCAACTGAAGCGCCACGCGTGCCACGCGGGCGCCCAGGTAGGCCGACGTCTTCAGGTCGGCGGGCGTGGCGCCATCGTGGGCGTCGGCGTCGAAATCGGACTGCGCCGCCGCACCGAGAAAGTAGCCATGACGATTCATGGAATCCTCGGACGACGTCGAGTTGTTGTGGCCGGGCGGCAGGCCCAGGTTGACCCAGTGCATGCCAAGCTGGGCGGCAAAGATGGCCAGTTGCTGCAGCGTATTGAGCTTGTCGCCGGAGCGCGATGCGGCATTGGTGAATCCGGCGGCGACCTTGTCTCGCCACGCATTCCGGGCAAAGACCGTCTGCGATGAAGCGTCCATGAACGCCTTGAACTGTGCCGAGGCGCTGCCCATGTAGGTGGGCGCGCCAAAGATGATGGCATCCACGGTTTCGAGATGGCTCCAGTGAGCGTCGATATCTTCCACCGGGATCAGCTGGCTGCGTACGCCCATGACGCTGTTGGCGCCGGCGTGTACCGCCTCGGCCTGTTTGCGCGTGTGGCCATAGCCGCTGTGGTAGACCACAGCGACGTTAACTGCGTGAGTCATTTTTTCTCTCTATTGGATGGACCGCCGGCAAGCTGAACACCCCAAAGGGCCGGCTTCAAAGATGTTAATAAGCGCTTAATATGCAGTAAATGACAGCGTTCCCATTTTTCCTGCCAAACTGCCAGCCGTTCCGTGCACGCCACGACCAGATCCGGTGCGATTGGTGCGTATGTGGAAACGGCATCGCTCACGTGGCGCGTCTTGTGACATGCCGCCACGATCACTAGACTCGCTCCCTCTTTGTCTTGTCGCACCGACGCCCGCCCGCCAATGCGCGGCGGGAGCCTGGTTCCTACCTGCCGTCGTGCGATGCCACCGGATGTGACATACGGGAGCCGAACGATGACAGCTTTGCCCGCGCTCGAGCGCATCACGCAGCGTGTACCCGGCGTGCAACATACCCAGAGCCTGGGCGATGTGCTGCGCGTCTTCGCCAGCCATCCCCTGGCGTGCGCCGTTGTGGTGCTGGCCGTCGATGAGCCTGTGGGTGTGATCTGCCGCGACCTGATTGCCGATGTGGCAGGATTGCCCTGCTACCGTGCATGGATCGATCGTCAACGGTGCCTGCGGTTCGTCTCGCATCCGGCATGCGTGCTGCGCGTTGACGCCGACGCCGCGGAAGTTGCGCGCGTGCTGGCGCCGGTACCGCACCGCCATCCCTCGGAGCCGGTGGTCCTGACCAGCGACGGCGAATACGTGGGAATCGTCGAGCGACAGGCATTGATCGGGGCGATCGCTGCAATGCAGCAACACGCGCTGGCTGTCGTGTCACGGCCGGGGCGCAAGCTTGCGCGGGGTCGTCCCATTGACATAGCATCCCTCGATTACTGCAACACCCATCATGTCTGTGAATCAACCGCCCCCTACCTCTGGAAACATTGAAGACATGCCGCGCAACGTACTGTTCGTGGCATATCCCGACGTCAGCCTGCTCGACCTTGCCGGACCCCAGACCGTGTTCTGGGCCGCATCCAACTACGCACGCGAACGCGGCCTGGCGGGTTACCGCTGCCATACGGCCAGCTTCTCGGGCGGCAAGGTCGAAACCGTCGAAGGCACCACGCTCGATTCGGTGTCGCTGGCGACGTTCGATCTGCGCCTGGTGGACACGGTCATCGTGCCGGGGTCGCCCACCATTCTTGAAGTGGCCAAGAACGAAACCTCGCTGATCGAATGGCTGGCGGGCGCGTCCCGCACGGTGCGGAACATTGCATCGGTCTGCAGTGGCGCATTCCTGCTGGCGTTTGCCGGCCTGCTCGACGGCAAGCGTGCTACCACGCACTGGGCCATGCTCGATCGGTTCCGCGAGCTGTTCCCAACGGTGGACCTGGACCCCGAAGCCATCTTCGTGCGGCAGCGGAACCTGTGGACGTCGGCCGGCGTGACCACCGGTATCGACCTGGCGCTGGCAATGGTGGAGGCCGATTATGGCCACGAGGTGGCGCTCAACTCGGCCAAGGAACTCGCCGTCTACATGAAGCGGCCCGGCGCGCAGCCACAGCTCAGCGAGATGCTGATCTCCCAGAGCCGCCAGGTGCCCGTGTTCGAATCGCTGCACCTGTGGATCGTCCAGAACCTGTCGAAGGAAGAACTTTCGGTCGAACAACTGGCGGAGCACGTGGGCATGAGTCCGCGCAACTTCGCGCGCGTCTACAAGGAAAAGACCGGCCGCACGCCTGCCAAGGGCGTCGAACACTTCCGCCTGGAGGCCGCGCGCCGCCAGTTGCAGGACCTGGGCCGGCCCATCGAAGTGATTGCGAGCGATTGCGGCTTCGGCAGCGAAGAGCGCATGCGCGTGACGTTCCAGCGCCACTTCGGGTTATCCCCAAGCGAGTACCGGCTGAAGGTCAACCGCTAGGATCGTCCCGATCCGATTGATGCAATTCAGGAAACACCATGCGTCCAGCACTGGTCTGGTGCCAGCCTCCGGCCGGGCCTAGCATGGGGGTTATGTGGACGCGGTCCACCCTGAGCATGGAGATGCATCATGAAGATTGTTGTCATAGGCGGCACCGGGCTGATCGGCAAGAAGGTTGTGGCGCGGCTGGCCGCACAGGGACATGAGGTGCTGGCGGCCTCGCCTGGCACCGGCGTCAACGCGGTCACCGGCGAAGGCCTGGCACAGGCACTGGCCGGTGCGCAGGTGGTGGTGGATGTAGCGAACTCGCCCTCGTTCGAGGATCAGGCGGTGCTGCAATTCTTCGAGGCGTCGGGCCGCAACCTCGCGGCGGCCGAGAAAGCCGCGGGCGTGGCGCACCACGTGGCGCTGTCCGTGGTCGGTACGGACCAGCTCGACCAGAGCGGCTACTTCCGCGCCAAGATCGCGCAGGAAGCGCTGATCCGTGGCGCTGGCATCCCGTACACGATCGTGCGCGCCACGCAGTTCATGGAGTTCCTCGGCGCCATCGCCCAGTCGGCGGGACAGGCCGACACGATCACCATGACGTCGGCGTTCATCCAGCCAATTTCTTCCGATGACGTTGGGCACGCCGTGGCGGACGCGGCACTGGCTGCACCGGTCAACGGCATCGTCGAAATCGCCGGCCCCGAACGTTTCCGCATGAGCGACCTCGTGCAACGCTATCTGCAGGACACCGGCGACAAGCGCGCCGTCAAGGCCGATCCGGCAGCTCCCTATTTTGGCGCCACGCTGCAGGAAGGCACGCTCGTGCCCGCAGGCGAGGCACGCCTTGGCCACATCCACTATGAGGACTGGATTCGTCCGCAATTAAAAAAATAAGCCGGAGACACTTCATGGATAACGAGAGGTTGCAACCTCCGCCATTAACACTGCTCGATAGATACCGGGGTCAAGGATTCACCGCGCTGTACACGACAACCGTCACCGTGTCCGGTGGCGAAGCCGGGCACGGCCGCGCTTCCGGCGTAGCCAGGTCAGACGATGGCAATCTCATCCTCGACCTGCGGTTGCCGGCGGCGCTCGGTGGTCCGGGGAGTGGCACCAATCCCGAGCAGCTTTTTGCCGCTGGCTACGCCGGGTGCTTTCACGGCGCCCTGAGCCTGCTTGCCAAGCGTGCAGGTGTCGATATGACGCACGCCACGGTCGCCGTGGAGGTGGCATTCGGCCGCGACCCGGTTGACGGTGGCTACGCACTGATTGCCGAGATTCGCGTTCGCATGCCGGGGGTGGAACGCGCGGTTGCCGAGGAACTGGTGCGCAACACCGAGCGGTTCTGTCCCTACGCCAAGATGGCCCGCGAGGGCATTCACAGCGTCGTGAGCGTCATCGACTGATCTCACGTTGTCCGTCCCTGCCAGGATGCCGGCGGTCTGTCCGCCGCCGCTCCTGGCACGGACAGCCGGCGAGCCGCTGCAACGGTGGCTCCATGACGCGTTGCGACAGGCGCTTGCCAGTCGAGCCGGCATCGCATGACTTCCCCAATCCATTGATTCATTGATTCAAGGCGAGGCGCGCGCGCCTACATTGCCTTTGTCATGGCCATGTCGCGCAAAACAGCGTCTCCTACGCTGCACGCGCCGATTGGTGCCGGTGTGACAACAGTGTGGGCACTGTCGCGGCACTACCGGCGCACGCTGCCGCGCACTACGATTCGATTCAAGCAGTACCCGCTGCGCGTGTGGCGCGCCGGGCTCGGTAAGTGTCATTCCCTTCGTCCTGCAGGAGAGATCCATGTCGCAACGTTTGAACTACTTTCAGCAATCCCCGGAACTAACGAAAAAGCTGGTCGAGCTGGGCGCACTGTTCCAGAAGACGACGATCGAGCAGAGCATCCGCGAACTCGTCGAGATCCGTGCGTCGCAGTTGAATGGCTGCGCTTTCTGCGTCGACATGCATGTCAAGCAGGCCAAGATCCACGGTGAGCGCGAACTGCGCCTGCACCATGTAGCGATCTGGCGCGAATCGACGCTGTTCGCCCCGCGCGAGCGCGCCGCGCTGGCCTGGACCGAGGTGCTGACCAACCTGCCGGCCCACGGCGTGCCGGACGATGTCTTCGAGCGCGTGCGCACCCAGTTCTCCGAGAAGGAATTGTCGGACCTGACGTTCCAGATCGGTGCGATCAACGCATGGAACCGGCTCAACGTCGCATTCCAGATGGTGCCCGGCTCGGCCGACAAGATGTTCGGCCTCGACAAGGCCGGACTGGAGTAAAGCCATGACGCGCGTTCTTTCCATCGCGGCCCTGCTCGCCGCGGCATGCATGGCGCTGGCGCAGCCGGTGTTTGCCGCATCGCCAGAGGTCAAGGTCACCGAGCTGACCAGGGAGCCGTTGCCCGAGTATCCGGGCAAGGAAGTCGAGATGATCGTCGTGGAGTATCCGCCGGGCGGCTACGACCCCGTGCATCGTCACGACGCACATGGCTTCATCTATGTCCTGGAAGGCACCATCGTCATGGGCGTGAAGGGCGGCAAGGAAGTCACGCTCAAGGCGGGTCAGACCTTTCATGAAGGCCCCGACGACGTCCATACCGTCGGGCGCAACGCCAGCAAAACCAAGCCGGCCAAGTTCGTCGTGTTCCTGATCAAGAAGCAGGGAGCGCCGATCCTGACGCTCGAGAAGTAAGCCGCTCCAGCCAATCAGCCAATCAGCCGGCAGGCGCCCTCCGGGCGCGCCTGCCGCGCGCATCCGTTTTACCCGTTCCATCCGCCACGATCCGCCGGCGCCTGCGTGCCACGCGGCCGGTGTCGTTCGTCCATTAGCAACTGAAGAGTGAGGTCATCAACATGAAGCGAAACATCCTGATCGTCGGCGGCGGATTCGCCGGACTCTGGACAGCCCTTGGCGCGGCGCGCGTCGTCGACATGCAAGGCGACGCCGCCTCGGACATCGAGATTACGCTGGTGTCGCCGCGTCCCGAACTGCATGTGCGTCCGCGCCTGCACGAAACCCATCCCGAGCAGATGGCCGTGCCGTTCCAGCCGCTGCTGGATGCCGTTGGCGTGAAGTACCTGGAAGGCAGCGTCGAACGCCTTCATCCGAGTGATCACAGCGTCGACGTCGTCACGGCCACGGGCCGTACGCAATCGGTAACCTACGACCGCCTGGTGCTGACCAGCGGCAGCCGCCTGTTCCGCCCGCCACTGCCCGGTCTGGCCGAGCACGCCTTCGCGGTCGACCAGATCGATGAAGCCGTCAAGCTGCGCAAGCATCTGGAGGGCCTGGCATCGCAACCGGATACCGCCGCGCGCAATACGTTCGTCGTCGTTGGCGGCGGCTTTACCGGGCTGGAAGTTGCCACGGAGCTGCCGGTCCGGCTGCAAGCGATCTTCGGTGACACGATGCGTCCGCGCATCGTGGTGGTGGAACGCGCGGATGCGATCGGCCCGGATCTCGGCCCCGGCCCGCGTCCGCAGATCCTCGAAGCACTCGAACACCTCGGTATCGAAACACGTGTGGGCGGTGGCGTGGTGTCGTTCGATGCGAACGGCGTGGTCACCGGCACCGGCGAACGCATCGATGCCAGCACCGTGATCTGGACGGGCGGCATGGTGGCCAGCGCGCTGACCGCGCAGGTAGGACCGGCAGTGGATCGCCAGGGCCGGCTGGAAGTCTCCGGCGACCTGCGCGTCACCGGTGCCAAGGACATCTTCGGCGCTGGAGACGTGGTGCGCGCGCTGACCGATGACGACGGCCACTATTCGCTGATGTCGTGCCAGCACGCGCTGTTCATGGGCCGCTTTGCGGGCCACAACGTAGTCGCCGACCTGCTGGGCCTGCCCACGCTGGAATACCGGCAGCCGTTCTATGCCACCTGTCTCGATCTGGGATCGTGGGGCGCGGTGTACACCGAAGGCTGGGACCGCGACGTCAAGCTGACGCATGCCGAGGGCAAGGAACGCAAGATCATGATCAATACGCAGTGGATCTACCCGCCCGCACCGGTACGCGAGCAGGCGCTGGCGGCAGGCGATCCCAATATCTCGTACGCGTAACGCACAACACGTCACGCATAACACGTAGCGCGTATCGACCGTTGTTCGCTCCCGTTGGCCGACGCCTTCCACCTCCGGGGGCGTCGGTCTTTTTTTGTACTGCCATCCGATGCGTGTTATCGCGGCCAACGTTGCCCCGCTGGCGCGCCGATTGGTGCGCGAATGGAAACGCGGCCTCCGCTCGCCGCGTCTTGTTGCAGCACCCGGGGCTTTCTAGACTTCCATCAACACAGTCGCACAGTGTGATCTCAGGCAATGCGCCAGTGCGATGACATCCCTTGTACAGCCATACCGGAGCCCATCGTGAACGCCATGACATCCAAGCCCATCCGCGGCCGCGACACCATCGAACCCGTGGTCTATATCGTCGACGACGACCCGGACATGAACGACGCGCTGGCCGATCTGCTGTGCTCGGTCGGTATCCGTTCCAGATCGTTCCTGTCGGCCGATGCATTCCTGGCGACGCAGATCGAGGCGGTGCCCGGTTGCGCGGTGATCGATGTGCGACTGCGCGGCGCCAATGGGCTTGAAGTCCAGCGCGAGATGATCCGGCGCGGCATTTGCGTGCCAGTGGTGTTCATCACCGGACACGGCGATATCGAGATGACCGTGCGCGCGATGAAGGCCGGTGCGATCGATTTTCTGGCCAAGCCATTCCGCGACCAGGACTTCCTTGATGCCGTCACGGGCGCGATTGCCGTCGATCGCAGCAAGCGCCAGGCACTGCAATGCTGCGACGATCTTCGCGCGCGTTACGCGACGCTGAGCGGCCGCGAGCGCGAAGTGATGGCGCTGGCGGTATCCGGCCTCATGAACAAGCAGATCGCGGGCAGGATCGGCATCAGCGAGGTCACGATCAAGATCCACCGTAGCCGCGCCATGCGCAAGATGGCCGCGCGCACCTTCGCGGACCTTGTGAAGATGGCGATCGAACTCGATCTGCCTGCCAATGCGGAGTCCGCCTTCGCGGCGGTGGCTGCATTGACGCCGATAACGGCGGCACCCGTGCTGGCACCGCGCCCGGCGATGGGCGCGGCGTCACAGATGATGGCCGCCTACTGACGCGCTTCGGCGTTGGAGCGGTGGATGTCGTGCGTGACGAACGGATACTCGTGCGTCGGCATGGCCAGCCATTCGGGGTGCAGCAGCGTGCCGCGAATATCTTCGAGTCCGCTCTTCCAGTGCTCGCGCATCGTCAGCGGACCGAACTGGAAGTCCTTGGCGCTGCCTTCGAACGACTTGTCTCGATAGATCAGCTGAATCACATTGCGGCGTGCGTCGCAGGCGTGGGCGGCGGCGCGCTGGTACGCATCGCTCTGCCGGCGGGCGGCCGGCACCAGGTCCAGCACATCGCTGAGCAGGCGGCGGAAATTCTGCTGCTCGCTCATGTAGTCGGTGATGAAGCGGGTGCGGCTTGAATACTGGATGTCCTTCTGGCGCGTGGTCACGCCATCGAGGTTATGGGGCAGGGCGCCGCGCGCGCTCCATAGGTCCACCTGGAAGATCAGCGCGTTCCGGCGCGGCTGTTCCCGAAGAATCGCCTGCAGCGGCGTGTTCGAGACCAGGCCACCATCCCAGTAATATTCCCCGTCGATCTCCACTGCCGGAAAGCCCGGCGGCAAGGCACCGGAGGCCATGAAGTGCTCGGCACGCAGCCGCATCCGGGTGTTGTCGAAGTACACGAAGTTGCCGTTGCGCACGTTCACGGCACCCACCGACACGCGCATCTCGTCGGGACGGTTGATGCGGTCGAAGTCGGCAAAGCGTTCGAGCGTGGCTTTCAGCGGTTGCGTATCGTAATAGCTCGCGCTGTGCGCGGTTGCGGGCTGCGCAAAACCGGTGGGCCACAGGCGGGGCGAGAAGAATCCGTTCTGGCCTTCCACCAGCGCGCGCGCGGCCTCCATGCCGTCAAACCAGATGCGCAGCGGGTCTGGCCAGTGCTGCGCGCTGTCGGCAATCATGTCGTAGGGAATCAGGCTGGGCAGCCACGGCTGCCGGCAGATGTGCTGCCAGAATTCGCGCAGCTTCGTCACGCGATGCTCGGGCGCGTTGCCCGCGATGATCGCCGCATTGAGCGCGCCGATCGAAATGCCTGCCACCCAGTTCGGCTCGATACCGGCTTCGGCAAGGCCCTGGTAGACGCCCGCCTGGTACGAGCCGAGTGCGCCGCCGCCCTGCAGCACCAGTGCCTTGACGGCGTAGCCGCCATCCACGGCGGTACGTACCGCCGCGGCGCCGGAGGTGCCCTGCAAGTCCTGTCTCTCTTGAAACATGATGTGTCTGCTCCTGCGTTGTCGGTTGTCGCGCCCCGCCGCTGGCCGCAAGCGCCGGAGGCGGGGCGCGGCCGCGCGGTTATTGCATGTACCAGCCGTGGCTGACCACGAACGACTGGCCGGTCAGCGCGGCCGACGGATACGCGCACAGGAACAGGGCAGTCTGGGCCACATCGTCGACCGTTGTGAACACGCCGTCGACGGTGCCGCCCAGCATCACGCGACGCACTACTTCTTCCTCGCTGATGCCGAGCTCGCGCGCCTGCTCCGGAATCTGCTTGTCCACCAGCGGCGTGCGAACAAAGCCGGGGCAGATCACATGCGAGCGCACATTGCGTTCGCCACCTTCCTTGGCCACCACGCGAGCCAGGCCCAGCAGGCCATGCTTGGCGGCCACGTAGGCGCACTTGAGCGGCGAGGCTTCGTGCGAATGCACCGATCCCATGTAGATCACGGTGCCGCCGCGGCCTTCGCGGTACATATGGCGTAGTGCGGCGCGCGTGGTCAGGAAGGCGCCATCGAGGTGGATGGCTTGCATGCGCTTCCAGTCCGAGAAGCTGTACTCGTGGATCGGATTGACGATCTGGATACCGGCATTCGAGACCAGGATGTCGACGCCGCCGAAGCGGTCCGCCACGGCTTCCGTCGCACGGTCCACGGCCTGCTCGTCGGTGACGTCCATCGCCACACCCATCGCCAGGCCGCCGGCGGCCTCGATCGAGCGGGCGACCTTGACGGCCGCTTCCTCGTTGAGATCGGCCACGGCCACGGCCGCGCCTTCACTGGCCAGCAGTTCCGCGATGGCCTTGCCAATACCGCTGGCCGCGCCCGTGACGATGGCCGATTTGCCTTGAAGCTTCATGATGGTTCTCCGGAATCAGGGTTGGGATGGTTTCTGCAGGTAATCGAAGACGACTTCGCCAAGGCCCAGCGTCAAATCGGCCACATAGTGCTTGGCGCCCAGCACTTCGAGCACCGGCAGCGATGCCACCGGTGCCAGTGCGTGGGGGAACAGGGACAGCGCCGCCGGGCCGCTCCATGCGCCCTTGACATCGACGTCCTTGAGGAAATAGCAGACCAGCTCGCACACGCGCGCCGTGCCATCGACGTGGGGCAGGATCTTGAGCAGGTAGTTCGGCGTGTCGGTCAGCGCGTCGCGCACCTGGCCGGGCGGGATGCACTTGTGCTTGTAGCCCATCGTGCCTGTGGCCACGCGCACCGGGCCATAGTCGAGCGTGCCGAGCAGCGTGTCTTTTTCGACCGAGAGATGCGGGCTGGCCAGCTTCTTCGGAAAGCCCCAGATCTCGCGCCCGCCGGCCAGCGGCGGATGGTCATCCAGGAACATCGAGTGCGTGTAGTTGCCGGGCCGGCCCTGGTATGTCACCGGGATGACCTGGCCGGATTCGGTGTAGTCGCCAAAGCCCGTGGAGTCGGGCATGCGGATGAACTCGTAGTGCACCACCGGGTCGGTCACTTCCAGCGGCTCGGGTACCACTGCGCGCAGCAGATCGGGATCGGTGCGGTAGGAAATGACGAAGTATTCCCGCTGCAGGAACCGGTACGGTCCCATCGGATAGGCCGGGCTGCATAGTGGCGTGGCGTAAGCGCGCTCCCGGATGGTCTGGATGTCCATGACTGGCCTCCTGAACAATGCCGTGCCGCGACGCCGCCGTCCCAATGACAGTGGCGCATCGCGGCCCGGGATCATTCTGGTAGGCCAGTGATTCGGAAGCCATCACACGTCGGTATCGTTGGGGCGATGCTTACGTATGATGGCTGCTGACACCCTGGGGACATGGTGCAGAACACCGCACGTGGCGGTGTGTCGACCCGTGTGCGAAGGCGGTGCCGGTTAGTGATCCGCGGAAGAAAAAAAGCCCCGACGTGTGTCGGGGCCTCTGGCGACATTGGGCCACACCATGTGGGCCAGGGACAAAGCGCTACTGCGCCGTCCATCCCCCGTCCATCGCCCACGCCGCACCGCGCACCTGGTCGCCGAACGGCGAGCACAGCATCAGCACGAGGTTGCCGAGCTGTTCGGGCGTGACGAATTGCCCCGATGGCTGCTTGTCGGAGAGCAGACGGGCCTGCGCCGCCTCGGTGGTGATGCTTTCGCGCTGCGCGATGGCATCGATCTGCGCGGCCACCAGCGGCGTCAGCACAAAGCCCGGGCAGATGGCGTTGCAAGTGATGCCGGTGGCGGCGGTTTCCAGAGCGGTCACCTTGGTCAGGCCCACCAGGCCGTGCTTGGCTGCCACATAGGCCGACTTGCCTGCCGAACCAACCAGGCCGTGCACCGAGGCGATGTTGATGATGCGGCCCCAGTTCGCGGCACGCATCGCGGGCAACGCCAGGCGCGTGGTGTGAAAGCCGGAGCTGAGGTTGATGGCGATGATGTCATCCCACTTCTGCACCGGAAAATCTTCCACGGGCGACACATGCTGGATGCCGGCGTTGTTGACGACGATGTCCACGCCGCCGAACTGTTGGGTGGCCAGCGCGAACATCGCTTCGATTTCATCGGCGCGGCGCATGTCGGCGCCGTGATGAATCGCCTGCGCGCCGGTGGCGCGGATGGTTGCCAGGGCGGCATCGACGTCGCCGAAGCCGTTCAGCACGATATTGGCACCGGCCTGCGCCAGCGCCTGTGCGATACCGAGTCCGATGCCGCTCGTGGAGCCGGTGATCAGTGCGGTCTTGCCTTGCAGATTGACCATGATGCCGCTCCCTTAGACCAGACCCGTCATGTAGAACACCGAGATCACGAAGAACACGGCCAGCGTCTTGATCAGCGTGATGGCAAAGATGTCGCGGTACGACTCGCGGTGCGTCAGGCCGGTCACGGCCAGCAGCGTGATCACGGCACCGTTGTGCGGCAGCGTATCCATGCCGCCGCTGGCCATCGACACCACGCGGTGCAGCACTTCCAGCGGAATCTGCGCGGCCTGCGCGCCCTGGATGAATACATCGGACATCGCAGCCAGCGCGATGCTCATGCCGCCCGATGCCGAACCGGTGATACCGGCCAGCGTGCTGACGGACACCGCGGCGTTGACCAGCGGGTTTGGGATGCTGCGCAGTGCATCGCTGACCACCAGGAAGCCGGGCAGGGCGGCAATCACGCCACCGAAGCCGTATTCCGATGCGGTATTCATCGATGCCAGCAGCGCGCCCGATACGGCGCTCTTGGTGCCTTCGGCAAAGCGCGAGCGCACCGCACCGAACGCGGTGACCAGCACCACCACGATACCCAGCAGCAGGGCGCCTTCCACGGCCCAGATGGCGGTTACGCTGGCAATCTTGGTTTCCACCGGCTTGGGCAGGCCCGGCAGCGACACGCTGTTGGCCTGGCCGTACCAGAGCGGGATCATGCGCGTGAGCCAGAAGTTGGATACGCCAACCACGACCAGCGGCAGGATGGCCAGCAGCGGCGGCGGCAGCTTGCCGCCTTCCACACGTTGCGGTTCGTTGATCAGGTTCGTGCCATAGCCTTCACCGCGTGCCGCGGCGGCGCGGCGGCGCCATTCCAGGTAGGACAGGCCAACGATGATGATGAACAGCGAGCCGGCCACGCCCAGCGCCGGTGCGGCCCACGACGTGGTCTTGAAGAACGTGGTCGGAATGATGTTCTGGATCTGCGGCGTACCCGGCAGCGAATCCATCGTGAACGAGAACGCGCCCAGCGCGATCGCGCCCGGCATCAGGCGCTTGGGGATATTGCTCTGGCGATACAGCTCGGCCGCGAACGGATAGACCGCGAACACCACCACGAACAGCGACACGCCACCGTAGGTCAGCAGTGCGCAGACGGCGACGATCACCGCATTGGCGCGCGAGCGGCCGATGTAGCGGATGGCGGCCGCCACGATCGACTCGGAAAACCCGGACAGCTCGATGACCTTGCCGAACACGGCGCCCAGCATGAACACCGGGAAGTAGAGCTTTACGAAGCCGACCATCTTCTCCATGAAGATGCCGGAAAACACCGGCGCCACCGCCGACGGATCGGTCAGCAGCACCGCGCCCAATGCGGCCAGTGGGGCAAACAGGATGACGCTGTAGCCGCGATAGGCGGCAAACATGAGGAACGCCAGTGCGGCGAGCACTACGACAAAAGACATGGGGTCTCCATTGCTTGTTCTTGAATGCGGTCGAGCAGCGGCAGGGTGCGTAGCGATGCTGTCGAGCGATAGTCCCTTGGTCATATGACAGGGGTCGCTTCAATAGCACGCTCTGTGCCACATCCAAAAGTTACGATTACGCCGCAAATAGTGTATCCCGGCGGGCTTTGTCTCATCGTTGAGACAACGCAAGCGACGCGCGGAACGCAGAAGTCTTCAATGTGAGACACTTCGCGTCCACGAATCGAGACAATCAGGACCCCAAAAGCATGCACAAGATCGCCGACGAAGGTGGCGCACTGCTGTTCGACTATGACTACGTGGCGCGCCGCGCGATGGAGTCTTTGTTCCGCACATTCGAGAATTTCAGCGAAGGCACCTTTGTGGTGGACGAACACGCGCGCGTGGTGTGGATCAACAAGCGCTATGCGGCCCGCTTTGGTTTTACGAACCCGCAGGACGCGATCGGGCTCGATTGCGAACAGGTGATTCCAAACAGCCTGATGCGCGAAGTGGTCACCACGGGCAAGCCGATCCTGCTGGACCTGCTGGAAACGGACCGCGAGCCGATGATCGTCACGCGCCTGCCGATCAAGGACGACAGCGGCCGCACGATCGGCGGCGTGGGCTTTGCGCTGTTCGACGAACTGAAGGCGTTGACGCCGATCTTTGCCCACTATTCGCGCGTGCAGGCCGAGCTTGCGGCGGCACGCCGGTCGCTCGATCACGCGCGCCGCGCCAAGTACACGTTCGCCAGCTTCGTGGGCACCAGCCCCGCCGCACAGGAGGTCAAGCGCCAGGCTCGCCGCGCCGCGCTGGTGGAGTCTCCGGTGCTGCTGCTTGGTGAGACCGGCACCGGCAAGGAGTTGCTGGCGCACGGCATTCACGCGGGCTCGGCGCGTGCGGAGCGGCCGCTGGTGACGGTCAACGTCGCGGCCATTCCCGATACGCTGCTCGAAGTGGAGTTCTTTGGCGCCGCGCCGGGCGCTTACACGGGCGTCGACCGCAAGGGGCGTGTCGGCAAGTTCGAGCTGGCCGACGGCGGCACGTTGTTTCTCGATGAAATCGGTGACATGCCGCTGGCGCTGCAGAGCAAGCTGTTGCGCGCGCTGCAAGACCGGGAGTTCGAGCCGCTGGGGTCGAACCGCATCGTGCGTAGCGATGTGCGGATCATCGCGGCCACCTCGGCAGACCTGCCTGCGCTGGTTGCCGAGGGCAGGTTCCGTGCCGATCTCTATTACCGGCTGAACGTGCTGACGATCGAACTGCCGTCGCTGCGCGAACGCCGCACCGATCTGCTGCCGCTGGTCTATGCCATCGTCGAAGAACTCAGCATCAAGGCCGAGCGTCATCCGCTGGGCTTGCAGGACGACGCATTGCAACTGCTGCGCGACTACGACTGGCCCGGCAATGTGCGCGAGCTGCGCAACGTGCTGGAACGGGTGGTGATGCTGTGCGACGAGGATTCCGTCGATGCCGCCACGCTGGCGCCCTTGCTGGGCGCGCGGCGCGCGAGCCTGCCCGTGGCCGTGGCGCCTGCCGCGCAACTGGTTGAGCCGCTGATCGAACCGCAGCCCGTGCTTTCGCCAGCCATCGTGCCGCAGCCGCAGCAGTCGCCGTCACTATCATCACTGCTGCCGGCACAGAACTATGCCGAAGCGATGGCGCAGTTCGAGGCCGCCTTTCTGGCGCAGGCACTCGATGCATGTGGCGGACGCGTCGCAGAGGCCGCCGCGCGTATCGGCATCAGCCGCGCCGCTTTCTACAAGAAGTTGGCCGCATCGCGTAGCGGGCTGTGATATGGTCCCCGGCAGAGATGCTCCGCCCTGTCCGTGACGGCGGCGAGAGGTCCTGCCAGGAGACCAGTCGATGCGCAATTCCCTGACGTTCCAGGAAGCCTTGCAGTCCGACGTGCTTGCCACCGGACTCGACGACACTGCCGACCGCCATGAACTGCTGCGGCGCGCGCATCACCGCTCGGCCGGATTCGGTCTCGATGCGGCGCAGACCCCTGACTACCATCCATTGAGCCGCCGCGCGCTCGGCGAGCGCGTGGATTGCAGCCGCGCGCTATACCGTCACGCATTGCCGGTGATGGAAAGCCTGTACCGGCAGGTGGCCGGCACGGACAGCATGGTATTGCTCAGCGACAGCAGCGGCGTGATCCTGCATAGCGTCGGCGATGGCAGTGGCAACGGCTTTGCGGCGCGCGCCCGCGACGTGGCGCTGGCACCTGGCGTGTCGTGGTCCGAGGCCAGCAAGGGCACTAACGCCATCGGCACCGCACTGGCCGAAGGACGGCCCGCCATCATCCACGGCGACGAACATTTCCTGCATGCCAATCGCCAGCTCACCTGCTCATGCACGCCGATTGCCGGACCTACCGGTGCGTGGCTGGGCGCGCTCGACGTCAGTGGCGATCCGCGCGGATTCCAGCCGCACACGATGGCACTGGTGCGCATGTCCGCGCAGACCATCGAGAATCAGTTGTTCGCGGCCCAGTTTGCCGACGCGCTGGTGGTGCGCTTTCATGCCCGGTCGGAACTGGTCGGCACGCTGTTCGAGGGCATGGCAGCGTTCTCGTCCGACGGTACGTTCCTGGCCGCCAACCGTAGTGGCTGGTTCCAGCTAGGCATGAGCGCGGACACGTTGGCTGGTGCGGCCTTCAGCGAAGTGTTCGCGCTACCGATGCCACCGACGGGAACCGCCGATACGCTGCTGCGCGAACTGGCACTGCCCAGCGGCGTGCGCATTTATGCCAGGCTGTCGCATCGGCCGGAAACGGTGAAGCCGGTCAGCCAGACGCAGACCGCGGTGCCACCGGCGTCTGCGCTGGCGCGGCTCGACACCGGCGATGCGCGCATGGCCGCGGTGTTGCAGCGCGTGGCGCGGCTGCGTGGCCGCGACATTCCGTTGCTGATCCTCGGCCCGACCGGATCGGGCAAGGAATGGCTGGCGCGCGCCGTGCACGCCGATTCACCGCGCGCCGCTGGCCCGTTCGTGGCCGTCAACTGCGCGGCGATTCCGGAAACGCTGATCGAAGCCGAGTTGTTTGGCTATGAGGAGGGCGCGTTCACCGGCGCGCGACGTCGTGGTCACGCCGGCAAGATCGCGCAGGCGCACGGCGGCACGTTGTTCCTGGACGAGATTGGCGACATGCCGCTGGCCCAGCAGGTGCGGCTGGTGCGCGTGCTGCAGGACCGCGCGGTGACCGCGCTTGGCGGCGCGCACAGCACGCCCGTCGATATCCGCATCGTATGCGCCACGCACCGCGATCTGCGCGCGCAGATGGCCGACGGCACGTTCCGCGAAGATCTCTACTACCGTGTGCACGGGCTTGCCGTGACATTGCCCGCGCTGGTCGAACGCAGCGATTTCGATGAATTGGTATCGCGCATTCTGGATGCGGAATGCGGGTACGGCCCGCAGCGGGTGTCGGCGAGCGCGATGGCGCGCCTGCGCCGCCATGCATGGCCCGGCAACCTGCGCGAGCTTTCGAGCGTGCTGCGAACCGCTGCGTTGATGGCCGAAGGCGAGGCGCGGATCGACATCGACCACCTGCCCGAAGAACTCTGCGGACCGGATGCACATGGCGTTGCCGCGCACGCCAACGCCAACGCGCAGGCCCCCGGCAGTGGCGGCATGCGCGAGTGGGAAGCGGCCCGCATCCGCGACACACTCGCACGCCACGGCGGCAACATCAGCGCCGCGGCGCGCGAGCTTGGTGTGTCGCGCAACACGATCTACCGGCGGCAGCGCCAGCGCCGTACAAAGTAAGGCAGCGCGGCCCGCCGGTTTGGCAAGGCTCAGAAGAATCCGAGCGGATTCGGGTTGTAGCTGACCAGCAGGTTCTTGGTTTGCTGGTAGTGGTCCAGCATCATGCGATGGTTCTCGCGGCCCACGCCAGACTGCTTGTATCCGCCGAAGGCCGCATGGGCCGGGTAGGCGTGATAGCAGTTGATCCACACACGCCCGGCCTCGATGCCTCGGCCCATGCGGAACGTGCGCGCCCCATCGCGCGTCCAGACACCGGCCCCCAGGCCATAGAGCGTGTCATTGGCAATCGCCAGCGCTTCTTCCTCGTCCTTGAACGTGGTCACCGACACCACCGGCCCGAATATTTCCTCCTGGAAGATGCGCATCTTGTTATGGCCTTCGAAGATCGTGGGCTTGACGTAATAGCCGCCGGCCAGATCCCCGGACAGCCTGTTCCGCTCGCCGCCGGTCAGTACCCTGGCGCCTTCCTGCTTGCCGATGTCGATGTACGACAGGATCTTCTGCAACTGTTCTTCCGATGCCTGCGCACCGATCATCGTGGCGCGGTCCAGCGGATGACCCTGGCGGATCGCTTCCACGCGCTTGACCGCGCGCTCCATGAACGCCTTGTAGATCGACTCCTGGATCAGCACGCGCGAGGGGCAGGTGCAGACCTCGCCCTGGTTCAGCGCGAACATCGCAAAGCCTTCGAGGGCCTTGTCGAAGTAGGCGTCGTCGGCGGCCATCACGTCTTCGAAGAAGATATTGGGCGACTTGCCGCCCAGCTCCAGCGTCACCGGAATCAGGTTTTGCGACGCGTATTGCATGATCAGCCGGCCCGTGGTGGTCTCGCCGGTAAAGGCCACCTTGGCAATGCGCGGGCTCGATGCCAGCGGCTTGCCCGCCTCGACGCCGAAGCCGTTGACGACGTTGATCACGCCGGGGGGCAGCAGGTCATGCAGCAGCTCCATCAGTACCAGGATGGAAGCCGGCGTCTGCTCGGCCGGCTTGAGCACCACGCAGTTGCCGGCCGCCAGTGCCGGAGCAAGCTTCCATACCGCCATCAGCAGCGGGAAATTCCACGGAATGATCTGTCCCACCACGCCCAGTGGCTCATGGAAGTGATAGGCGATGGTGTCGTGGTCGATCTCGGAAATGCTGCCTTCCTGCGCGCGGATACAGCCGGCGAAGTAGCGAAAGTGGTCCACGGCTAACGGCAGGTCGGCCGCCGATGTTTCGCGCACGGGCTTGCCGTTGTCGATGGTCTCGGCGACGGCCAGCAGCGTCAGGTTGGTCTCGATGCGGTCGGCGATGCGGTTCAACAGATTGGCGCGCTCGGCCGTGGAGGTCCGGCCCCACGCGGCACGCGCGCGATGGGCGGCGTCCAGCGCGGCTTCGACGTCTTTCTCGTTCGAACGCGGCACGCGCGTGAACGGCTTGCCGGTCAGCGGTGTGACGGCCTCGAAGTACTGGCCATCCGCGGGTGGCACCCAGGCGCCGCCAATGTAGTTTTCGTACTGCTGCTTGAACGGGTAGGACACGCCCAGCTGGGCAATTTCGGCCATATTCATGTCTCGCTCCACGTGATCGTTGGATGTCGTTGGAAAGTGCCGTGTGGCACGGCGAGACTGACTGCAAGCGCCGTGCCGGGGATGGGTCCGACACAGGCATGCGGGATGCCGGCCGATGTTGCGGCTGGCGGTGTGTTCCAGAATGGAACAGCTGTTGCGGGCTGGCACAGCCGCGCCGATCGTCACGGCGACGTGATAACGTCGCGCGAGGCAACGTGAATGGAGTTTGCATGCAATCGGGCATTGTCGAAGCCGGCTATGGTTCCGACCCGGTCGGTCTGGTCAGCGGTTTCCTGTTCGAACCGGGGCGGCCGGGGCGCGAGATCGATTCCCACGCGGCCGCCGCCTGGCTTCGTGATCACCGGCCGGCAGATCCGGACGAGACGGCGAAGTATGTGGAGCAGGGTGAGCGCCCGTTCGTCTGGCTGCATTTCAATTTGTCGCACAGTGCCTGCGAGCGCTGGATGCGCGCCCAGCTCGACTTGCCGGAGGACTATTTCGAGGCACTGCGGCAGGGTTCGCGTTCCACGCGCATCGAGCGCCAGGACGAAGCCCTGCTGGCCGTGGTCAACGACGTGATTTACAACTTCGGCGTGACCTCGACCGACATTTCCACACTCTGGGCGCATGCGGATCAGCGCCTTGTTGTGACGGCGCGGGCGCGCCCGCTGCGATCGGTGGACCGTCTGCGCGCGGCGGTGCGCCGTGGCGAGATGTTCGGCTCGCCGCTGAAACTGGTGGTGCACCTGCTGCAGGACCAGGCCGATGTGCTGGTACAGATCGTGCGCGAAACAGGTGTCAATGTGGACCAGATCGAGGACCAGTTGCTGTCCCAGCGGCTGCAGTCGAACCGTGCGGACCTGGGCGCCATGCGGCGTGGCCTGGTCCGGCTGCAGCGGCTGCTGGCCCCGGAGCCTGGTGCGTTGTTCCGCCTGTTGAATCGTCCACCTGTCTGGCTGCAGGAGAGTGACTTGCAGGAGTTGCGCGAGTCGACCGAAGAGTTCTCGCTGGTGCTGAGCGACCTGGCCGCGCTGGTGGAGCGCATCAAGTTGCTGCAGGAAGAAATTGCAGCCAAGCTCAATGAACAGACCAACCGCACGCTGTTCACGCTGACGCTCGTCACGGTGCTGGCGCTGCCGATCAATATCGTGGCCGGCTTCTTCGGGATGAACGTCGGCGGCATTCCGCTGGCCGAGCATCCACACGGCTTTTGGGTGCTGGTGGTGCTGGTGGCCAGCTTCACCGTGCTGGCGGGGCGCTGGGCGTTCCGCAAGCAGGAGAGCGGCATGATGTGATGTATGGTGCCTCTATGACAATTCATCGAATTGCCACGAGGCAGGCGTACGATGGTTCACCAAGGCGCACGCCGTTCGGCGGACGCAATGGAGGAAAGCGATGAACTACAACGATGAAGACCTGATCCGGCGCATACACCGCGAAGTCGCCGATTATTACGACGAGGAACTCGAACTCGAGCTGGAAGACCGCGACCCGATGCTGGTGCAGGCCGTGCTGGCTGGCGAGGCGGGCGGCCCGGGGGACAACAGCAATCTCAATGGCGACGAGGCCGAGCGTGCCGAACGTCATCGCTACTTCCGCGAGCTGTTCCGACTGCAAGGTGAACTGGTCAAGCTGCAGAGCTGGGTGGTGGCCACGGGCCACAAGGTGGTGATCCTGTTCGAAGGGCGCGATGCCGCGGGCAAGGGCGGTGTGATCAAGCGCATCACCCAGCGGCTGAACCCGCGCGTGTGCCGCGTGGCCGCGCTGCCGGCACCGAACGATCGTGAACGCACGCAGTGGTATTTCCAGCGCTATGTGTCGCACCTGCCCGCCGCTGGCGAGATGGTGCTGTTCGACCGCAGCTGGTACAACCGTGCCGGCGTGGAGCACGTCATGGGCTTCTGCACGGACGAACAGTACGAGGAATTCTTCCGCTCGGTGCCGGAGTTCGAACGCATGCTGGTGCGCTCGGGTATCCAGGTGATCAAGTACTGGTTCTCGATCACCGACGACGAGCAGCATATGCGCTTTCTGAGCCGTATCCACGATCCGCTCAAGCAGTGGAAGCTGAGCCCGATGGACCTGGAATCGCGCCGCCGCTGGGAAGACTACACGCGCGCCAAGGAAATCATGCTGGAGCGCACCCACATTCCCGAAGCCCCGTGGTGGGTGGTGCAAGCCGTGGACAAGAAGCGCGCGCGGCTCAACTGCATCCACCATCTGCTGCAGCAGATGCCGTACGTCGAGCCGCCGCAGTCTTCCATCGTGCTGCCCCAGCGCGAGCGCCATGCCGACTACACGCGCCTGCCGGTACCGGACAACATGATCATTCCGGAGATTTACTGAGCCTTGCACGCGCATCGCCTTGCGTGCGTATCACGACGGATTGAAACGGCCGTTGCATCGAATCATCGGGAAAAGCGATGTAACGACCGCTAAACCTGGTGCTATTCGCGTCGTTATTGGGTGACCACTCCCGCGTGGTGCGCATGCGCGCGCCCGCCGAGGGAGACCGCTTTGTTTCGGAGTCCCCCAGATGCGTCGCATGACCCTGCGTGCCGGAGCGCGCGCTCGATTGTCCACCGGGTTGACCGGTCTTGCGGCACTGGCCGCGCTGGCCCTTGCCGCCTGTGGCGGCGGGGGTGGCGATGACGGTGGCAGTGCCGCCAGCACCCAGGCCACCACCACCACTTCCACCGAGCCGATGCTGGTGACCGGGCTGACCCAGTCATGCGCGACTTGCGGCGCGGTCACGGCCAGCAGCTACTCGGGCACCGACGCCGGTATCTGGGGCTACCAGAACGGAAACGGTGCCGCGGTTGACGTGCAATATTCCATTTCCGGCGTGACCGGCAAGTCGGTCTGGCTTCAGCTTTACAACCTCGGCGGTGCGGCGGTGGCCATGCCGGCCGGGCTGTCTTCTCGCGTGGCTTCGGAATTGATCTCGCCGCAGTCGCTGACCCAGGGTTCGACCGAAGAAGCCATGCGGCGCGCCATCGGCGAGTACAACCGTGCGGGCTGGATCGATGCCACGCGCCCATCGGGCGATCCGATGCTGAGTACGTTGAGCGCGCCGGCGCCGCTTGCCACCGCGATCGGCACCACGGCCATGAGCGAGGGCGCCAGCCGCAACTGGTATCACATCGATGGCACGCAGCGCACGGCCACGCTGCGCAAGCAGCTGACCGCCAGTGACGGCACTCGCGTCAACGTCTGGGCGGAGGCCGCCGAAGCCACCAACGTGACCGACACGATGGTCGCGGACCTGGCCAACGCGTTTGCCGGCACCGGCATGGTCTACGACCGGCTGGTCGACGTGGGCGGCAAACTCTGGGGTGCCAACCAGTTCGGCACGTCGATGCTGCCGTCCGGCGTGCCGGTGGATATCGTCATCCTCAACTTCAACCATGATGCCAAGCCCTACGGCACCGTCGGCTATTTCTGGGGCGTGCACAACTTCCTCAAGACCAAGGAAGCAAACAGCAACGAATCGATTTCGCTGTACCTCGACAGCGAAACGATGACGCTGGGCGGGCCCGACGGCGTGCGGTCCGTCAAGATCACGATGGCGCACGAGGGCACCCATATGCAGAATTTCTATCGCCGCCAGGTGAGCATGGGCGCGAGCTCCGCCTATGACACGTGGCTGGAGGAAATGACCGCGATGCAGATGGAAGACTTCCTGAGCGGGGCGATCGTTTCCAACTACAACCCGATCCGCGATGTCCGTCTGCCCGATTACTACCGCTACAGCGACTACAACTGCAACCTGACCGAATTCACCGGCTTTGGCGCATCGTGCGAGAGCTACGCGGTGTCGGGCAGTCTCGGCGGCTTCCTGAACCGCCAGCTCGGTATCGGCTTCTATCGCGATCTGCTGACGCGCCAGGCGGCCGATTCCCGCCTGGTCCTGGCCGGAGCGATCCAGGCGGCCCGGCCGGGCTGGACCTTCGATCAGGCGATGTTGAGCTGGCGTGCCACGACGAACAGCAACATGCCGCTAGGCCGCTCGCCCGGCAACTACGGGTATCCGGCCTGGTCGGACGGCACCTACACGCTGCCGGAGATCGACCCGTCGGCATCGACGTACACCGCGCTGCGCAAGCTGCCGGCCACCGCGCCGTCGATGCTGCAGGGCTATGCCAGCTACATCGCGCCGCGCAGCGCCAGCAACGACGTGTACAGCGACAAGGTGCGCGTGCCGGCCGGCGTGGCGCTGTCGGTGGTGGTGTATTGAAGGCCCAGGGGTGCCTTAAAGCCGCACCCCGGGGAATGCTTCCGCAAACGTGAGCACGGTCCCTGTCAGTTCGCCGTCATAGCCGGGCAGGGCGTTCACGCGGTCGCGGAAGCTGGCGCTCTTCATGGCGGCCACCGCGCCGGTCAGGGCGGGGCTTTGCAGCGCGTCCGATTCCAGTGCAAAGAAGTAGCGCTCCTTGAGCACCGGCACGAATTCGAGGTTGAAGTGGCGAGCGGCCGTTTCCACGCCAAAGCCGACGTCGGCCATGCCGCTGCCGATATAGGCGGCCACGGCGGCGTGCGTGAATTCGCCGTTGCTGAAACCCTCGATCCCGTTGCTGTCGATGCCGCGTCGTGCCAGCATCAGGTCCAGCAGCAGGCGCGTGCCGGAGCCTAGCTGGCGATTGACGAAGCGCACATCCGAGCGCGTCAGGTCTTCCAGCGAGTGGATGCTCAGCGGATTGCCCGGGCGCACGAAGAGTCCCTGCTGGCGCGTGGCCAGGTGGATCAGACAGTGCTTTTCGGGGTGCAGCCAGCGCAAAAAGCCACGCAGCGTTTCTTCCTCGAATTCGCCGATCGGTACGTGAAAACCCGCAATGTCGCAGGCGCCCTCGGACAGCGCGGCGGCGGCCTCCAGGCTGCCGCAGTACTTGAGGTCGTGGCGTACCTTCTGCTCGTCCAGAAAATCACGTAGCGCGGCCACGGCAAAACCGTGGCTGGCGTGGATGCGTACGGTGGGGTCGCTGGCCGCCATCAGCTTCTTGAGCTCGATCTCCAGCTCGGAGGCCAGGCTGTCCAGCGTCGGCGACAGACGCGCCGCGATGCGCTTGCTGGCCCACACCAGCTGCTGCGCCAACGGGGTTAGGGTAGACCCTCGTCCACGTGTTTTGGCGATGAGCGCACCGCCGAACAAGGTTTCCGCATCACGCAAAATGCCCCAGGCGTAGCGGTATGACAACGCCATCGCCTCGGCGGACTGGGCAATATTGCCGGTGGATTCGATCAGGCCCAACAGGGCCACCAGACGTGACACATCCAGTGCTGGCGCGGGCGCCGGGGAGGTGTCGTCGCGGATCTGGAGGTGCGGAAGGATCGAGATGCGTAGCATATGCGGAAAATAGCATATTGAACGGTGCAAAACACGGTCCTATAGTCGCACAAAGAGGCCGAAACGCCCGTTGTGATGTTCCCGAATATGAATAAAAAAGCCGATATCGGGATCGACAGAACAAAATGGAGACAGCATGCCAGAGACCGCCATCCCCACGGCGCCAGCCGGCAGTGGCAACACCGCACCAGACATCCTGCGCATCGTCGCGGCCAAGCGTGACATGCCGGGGGCGTTGCTGCCGATCCTGCACGATATCCAGGACAGCCACGGCTTTATTCCCGACGATGCAGTACCCGTCATCGCCCGCGCGCTGAACCTGTCGCGCGCCGAAGTGCATGGCGTCATCACGTTCTATCACCACTTCCGCCAGCAACCGGCCGGCCGCCATGTGGTTCAGGTTTGCCGTGCCGAGGCCTGCCAGTCGGTAGGCGCCGACGCGCTGGCCGAACATGCGTGCCGCAAGCTCGGTTGCGATTTTCATGAGACGACGGCCGATGGCCAGTTCACGCTGGAGCCGGTCTATTGCCTCGGGCAATGCGCGACCGGCCCGGCCATGATGATCGGCGAGCGTCTGCACGCACGGGTGGACGCAAAGCGCTTCGACAAGCTCGTCGATGCGGTACGTGAAGACGAGGAGGCCCGCGCATGACCACGACCATCTTCGTACCCCGCGACTCCACCGCGCTGGCACTCGGTGCGGATGAGGTGGCGCAGGCCATCGCCAGCGAGGCCGCAAAACGTGGCGCCGATGTGCGCATCGTGCGCAACGGATCGCGTGGCATGTTCTGGCTTGAACCGCTGGTCGAGGTGCAGACCGATGCGGGTCGCGTCGCGTACGGCCCTGTGACCGAAGACGACGTCGGCGCGCTGTTCGACGCCGGCTTGCTGACGGGCGGCCCGCATGCGCTGGCGCATGGCCTGACCGACGAGATCCCGTTCCTGAAGCAGCAGGAGCGCCTGACCTTTGCGCGCGTGGGCATCACCGATCCGCTCTCGCTCGACGACTACATCGCGCACGAAGGCTTTGCCGGCCTGACGCGCGCGCTGGCGATGTCGTCCGAACAGATCGTGCAGGAAGTGCTCGACTCCGGCCTGCGCGGTCGCGGCGGCGCGGCGTTCCCCACGGGCATCAAATGGAAGACGGTGCTGGCCGCGAAGTCGCCGGTCAAATACATCGTCTGCAATGCCGATGAAGGCGACTCGGGTACGTTCTCCGACCGCATGGTCATGGAAGACGATCCGTTCATGCTGATCGAAGGCATGACGATCGCGGGCCTGGCCGTCGGCGCGGAGTCCGGCTACATCTACACGCGGTCCGAATACCCGCATGCGATTGCGGCCACCGAAGCCGCCATCGAGATCGCCACGCAGGCGGGCTGGCTTGGCGACAACATCCGCGGCAGCGGCAAGCGCTTTACGCTGGAGGTGCGCAAGGGCGCCGGCGCCTACGTGTGCGGCGAGGAAACGGCGCTGCTGGAAAGCCTGGAAGGAAAGCGCGGCGTGGTGCGCGCCAAGCCGCCACTGCCGGCGTTGAAGGGTTTGTTCGGCCAGCCGACCGTGATCAACAACGTGATTTCGCTGGCCACGGTGCCGGTGATCCTGGCGCGCGGTGCAAAGTTCTACCAGGACTTCGGCATGGGCCGCTCGCGCGGCACGCTGCCGTTCCAGATCGCCGGAAACATCAAGCAGGGCGGGCTGGTCGAGAAGGCGTTCGGTGTGACGCTGCGCGAGCTGATGTTCGACTTCGGCGGCGGTACGCGCAGCGGCCGCGCCATCCGCGCGGTGCAGGTCGGTGGCCCGCTGGGCGCGTACCTGCCCGAGTCGCGCTTCGATACGCCGCTCGACTACGAGGCCTATGCCGCATTCGGTGCGGTGGTGGGCCACGGAGGCATCGTCGTGTTCGACGAAACCGTCGATATGGCGAAGATGGCGCGGTATGCGATGGAATTCTGCGCGATCGAGTCGTGTGGCAAGTGCACGCCATGCCGGATCGGTTCCACACGTGGCGTCGAGGTGATCGACCGCATCATCGCGGGCGACCAGCCGGTCAAGCATGTGGCCCTGGTGCGCGATCTGTGCGACACGATGCTCGCGGGTTCGCTGTGCGCGATGGGAGGCATGACGCCTTACCCGGTGCTGTCCGCGCTCAACGAATTCCCGGAAGACTTCGGGTTGTCGGCAAAGCCTGCCCGCGCCGCCTGATTGGCATTTAAGAACGACGCGCCTCTCAGGGGCGCGCATCCTCATAAAGCAGTGCATTACGGGAGACGTCCCTTGAACGCTCGCGACGATTTTGACTACGGAACCCCCGCCATCGACTCAGACACGATGGTGACGCTGGAGATCGACGGCGTATCCGTCACCGTGCCCGCCGGCACCTCCGTCATGCGCGCCTCCGCCGAAGCCGGCATTGGCGTGCCCAAGCTCTGCGCCACCGACTCACTGGAACCGTTCGGCTCGTGCCGTCTGTGCCTGGTGGAAATCGAAGGCCGGCGCGGCTATCCGGCGTCGTGCACGACGCCCGTGGAACCCGGCATGAAGGTGCGCACGCAGAGCGGCAAGCTCGGCGAACTGCGCCGTGGTGTGATGGAGCTGTATATCTCCGATCACCCGCTCGACTGCCTGACCTGCCCGACCAACGGTAACTGCGAGCTGCAGGACATGGCCGGCGTGGTGGGCCTGCGCGAAGTGCGCTACGCGGATGGTGCCGGCGGTGCCTCGCCCATTGCCACGCACACGCAGATGAAGAAGGACGAGTCGAATCCGTACTTCACGTATGACCCGTCCAAGTGCATCGTCTGCAACCGTTGCGTGCGTGCCTGCGAAGAGACGCAAGGCACGTTTGCGCTGACGATCAGCGGGCGCGGCTTCGACTCCCGCGTGGCGGCCGGCACGAGCCAGCCGTTCATGGAATCGGACTGCGTATCCTGCGGCGCCTGCGTGCAGGCTTGCCCGACCGCCACGCTGACGGAAACGTCGGTGATCCAGCTTGGCCAGCCGTCGCACAGCAAGGTCACCACGTGCGCATACTGCGGCGTGGGTTGCTCGTTCAAGGCCGAGATGAAGGGCAACGAAGTGGTGCGCATGGTGCCGTACAAGGACGGCGCCGCCAACGAAGGCCATGCCTGCGTGAAGGGCCGCTTCGCCTGGGGCTATGCCACGCACAAGGATCGCATTCTGAAGCCGATGATCCGCGCCAAGATCACCGACCCGTGGCGCGAAGTGTCGTGGGAAGAGGCGATCGGCTACGCCGCGTCGCAGTTCAAGCGTATCCAGGCCGAGCATGGCAAGGATTCGATCGGCGGCATCGTGTCGTCGCGCTGCACGAACGAGGAAGGCTATCTGGTGCAGAAGCTCGTGCGCGCCGCGTTCGGCAACAACAACGTCGACACCTGCGCGCGGGTTTGCCATTCGCCCACGGGCTACGGCCTGAAGACCACGCTTGGCGAATCGGCGGGCACGCAGACGTTCCGCTCGGTGGCCAAGGCCGACGTGATCATGGTGATCGGCGCCAATCCGACCGATGGCCATCCGGTGTTCGCATCGCGCATGAAGCGCCGTCTGCGCGCCGGCGCCAAGCTGATCGTCGTTGATCCGCGCCAGATCGACCTGGTCGATTCGCCGCATATCCGCGCGGACTACCATCTGCAACTGCGTCCGGGTACCAACGTGGCCGTGGTGACGTCGCTGGCGCACGTGATCGTGACCGAGGGCCTGCTGGCCGAGCAGTTCATCGCCGAGCGCTGCGAAGACCGGGCGTTCCAGCAATGGCGCGATTTTGTGGCGCTGCCCGAGAATTCTCCGGAAGCGCTGGAAGCATCGACCGGCGTGCCGGCCGACCTGATGCGTGGCGCCGCACGGCTCTACGCCACCGGCGGCAACGCGGCCATCTACTACGGCCTGGGCGTGACCGAGCATGCGCAAGGTTCCACCACGGTGATGGGCATTGCCAACCTGGCGATGGCTACCGGCAACGTTGGCCGCGAAGGCGTGGGCGTGAACCCGCTGCGTGGTCAGAACAACGTGCAGGGTTCGTGCGACATGGGTTCGTTCCCGCACGAGCTGCCCGGCTATCGCCATGTGTCCGATTCCACGGTACGTACCAGCTTCGAGGCTGCCTGGGGCGTCGACATCAATCCGGAACCGGGCCTGCGCATTCCCAACATGTTCGAGGCCGCGATCACGGGCTCGTTCAAGGGCCTGTATTGCCAGGGCGAGGATATCGTCCAGTCCGATCCGAACACGCAGCACGTGGCCGAGGCACTGTCGTCGATGGAGTGTATCGTCGTGCAGGACATCTTCCTGAACGAGACCGCCAAGTACGCGCACGTGTTCCTGCCCGGTTCGTCGTTCCTGGAAAAGGACGGCACGTTCACCAATGCCGAGCGCCGCATCTCGCGCGTGCGCAAGGTGATGCCGGCCAAGGCGGGCTATTCGGACTGGGAAGTCACGCTGCTGCTGTCGGAGGCGCTTGGCTATCCGATGGCTTATAGCCATCCGTCCGAAATCATGGACGAGATCGCGCGCCTGACGCCGACGTTCTCGGGCGTGAGCTACCAGAAGCTCGACGAACTGGGCAGCGTCCAGTGGCCCTGCAACGCCGAGGCGCCGCACGGCACGCCGACCATGCACGTCGATGGCTTCGTGCGCGGCAAGGGCAAGTTCATCATCACCAAGTACGTGCCGACCGACGAGAAGGTCACGCCGAAGTATCCGCTGCTGCTGACCACGGGTCGCATCCTGTCGCAGTACAACGTCGGCGCGCAGACGCGGCGCACGGATAACGTGCACTGGCATGACGAGGACCGCCTGGAGCTTCACCCGCACGATGCCGAGGAGCGTGGCATCAAGGACGGCGACTGGGTTGGCGTGCAGAGCCGCGCGGGCGAGACGGTGCTGCGTGCCATCGTCAGCCAGCGCATGCAGCCGGGCGTGGTCTACACGACATTCCACTTCCCGGAGTCGGGCGCCAACGTGATTACCACCGACAACTCGGACTGGGCCACGAACTGCCCCGAGTACAAGGTGACGGCGGTGCAGGTGATGCCGGTGGCGCAACCGTCCACATGGCAGCGCAACTATCAGGCGTTCAACGAGGAGCAGCTCGGACACCTGCGCGCGGCCAGCGAGACGGCGCAGGCGGGCTGACGCAGGACTGGCGATGAAGCGCGACGTACCATCCCCCGATAGCGCAACCGGTACCGACGAGGTACCGGCACAGCGCACGTTCGCGGTCAGGCGCTGGCGGCATGGCACGATGACGCCGGAGGTTGACCACCTGGCCGAGGAAATCCCCGTTGCACTGGAGTACAACGGCATCTCGCACGCGGTGATGCTGGCCACGCCGGCCGACCTGGAGGACTTCGCCATCGGCTTCAGCCTCAGCGAGGGCATTGTCGATGCGGCCGGCGATATCTACGGCATCGACGTGGAGGCCGGCGAGCAAGGCATCACGGTGAAGGTGGAGATCGCCACGGGCGCGTTCGTGGAACTCAAGGGCAGGCGTCGCGCGTTGGCCGGGCGTACCGGATGCGGACTGTGCGGCACCGAATCGCTAGACGAGGTGATGCGCATGCCGCAGCCGGTGCGCAGCGATGCCAGCTTCGATCCCCGCGTGTTCGAGCATGCATTCGCGGTGCTGCACAAGCGGCAGGCGCTGTTGCGCGACACCGGGGCCACGCATGCCGCGGCGTGGATGCGTGCCGATGGCGAGATCGCGCTGGTGCGCGAGGACGTGGGCCGCCACAATGCGCTGGACAAGCTGGCGGGCGCGCTGGCTCGTGGCGGCCAGGAAGATATTGCGAAGGGCGCGGTCATCGTCACAAGCCGCGCAAGCTACGAGATGGTGCAGAAGACCGCGGCCATCGGCGCCGGTGTGCTGGCTGCCGTGTCAGGGCCGACCGCGATGGCCGTGCGCCTGGCCGAAACCGCCGGCCTGACGCTGGCCGGCTTTGTGCGCGGCGGCAGCATGGTGGTCTACAGCCATCCCCAACGACTTCATACGGAATAAAAGGTCAGGCATGCATATCGAAAACCTGGTCAAGATGGCCAACCAGATCGGCAACTTCTTCGAGGCAATGCCGGATCGTGAAGAAGCGCTCGCCGATATCGCCTCCCATGTCAAGAAGTTCTGGGAGCCGCGCATGAAGCGCGCGTTCCTGGCGCATATGGACGACGCCGGAGGCGAAGGCGTGGAACCCATCGTCAAGGAAGCGGTGGCGCGTCACCGCGAAAAGTTCGAAGTGACGCTGCGCGACGCGGCCACAACTACTGCTTGAGCCGATAGAGCAACTGCAGGATCGCCAGTCCGAATACGGTGGCGATCACCGCGGTCATTTCGCGGCCCAGCCCGCATGCCACGCCGATGGCCGCCACGGTCCAGATGCTGGCGGCGGTGGTCAGCCCGCGGATGTCCTCTTTACCGCCGCTGTGCTTGATGATGGCGCCTGCGCCGAGAAAGCCGATGCCGGACATCAACCCCTGCAGCACGCGGCTCATATCGCCCAGCGGCATGCCGGCCTGCAGCGGTACCAGCACAAACAGCGCCGACCCCATCGCCACCAGCATGTGCGTGCGCAAACCGGCGGGCTTGCCGGCCGACTCCCGCTCGTAGCCGATCAGGCCGCCGAGCAGCACGGCCAGTGTCAGCCGTAGCAGGATGCGTGTGAGTTCCTTGACGTCCGGTACATCCGCGAACTCCGATCGCAGCGTGCCGTAGACTTCGCCCCAAAGTCCTTCCATCATGGCTGTCTCCACGGTTGTTTCCACCCTTCGGCGTTTCGTGGAGGCAGGCTAGCATGCGGGGGCAGGGCGGCGCCGTCGGGCGCCCGCTGACATAGCTGTCAGCGCAGCCGCAGTGGCTCCAGCAGCGCGGCGTCGTACTGGGCGCGCGTGATGCGGCCCAGTTCCATCATGCGCAGCAGAATGTAGGTCTGGCGCTGCCGTGCGCGGCGCGGATTGACCACCGGATTGTTGGCGGACGGCGCCTTGGGCAGGCCAGCCAGCATCGCGCATTCGGCCAGCGTCAGTTGTTCGACGGGCTTGCCGAAATAGGTCTGCGCCGCCTCCGAGAAGCCATAGGCGCCCTGGCCAAGGTAGATCTTGTTCAGGTAGAGCTCAAGGATCTCATCCTTGGTCAGCGTGTTCTCGATGCGGTAGGCCAGCAGGATTTCGTAGAGCTTGCGCGTGTAGGTCTTCTGGCGGGACAGGAAGAAATTGCGGGCCACCTGCATCGTGATCGTGGAAGCGCCCTGCGACAGCTCGTCCGACAGATTGGCGATGCCGGCGCGCATCACGCCAACATAGTCGACGCCATCGTGCAGATAGAAGCGGTCATCCTCGATGGCGACTACCGCCTCCGGCAGTGTGTGCGGAAAATCGCCCAGCTTGACGTAGCCAGCCGTTTGCCTGAACGCCATCAGCGAATCGAGCGACGGCAACTGCCGGTTGGCCATCAGGACGGCAAAGGCGACCAGCAACACGCCGCCCACCGCGGCGAGCAGCACGAACTTGACGAAGGCGGACCAGAGACGTTGCATGGCGCATATTGTGCCATTGGCGGCACGCCCCGCCCATGTTTGTGCTGTCCGGTCCGCGGGTATCGCCGGAGAATCAGATCCAGCCAAGCCAGCGCCAGTACGTGGATGCAAACAGCAGCATCAACAGGTAGCCGATGATGGTGAGCGGTATGCCGATGCGGGCGAACTGCTTGCCATTGAATGTGTCGGTGCCCAGGCAGACCATGTTCTGCGGCGCGTTGATCGGCAGGATGAAGCCGAAGCTGACCGTGAAGCCGAGCAGCATGGTCATGCCGACCCTGTTGATATCGCCGGGCAGCGTCTGCAATACCGCGATCAGGATCGGCAGCAGCGCGGCCGTCAGCGCCGTGGCGCTGGCAAAGCCCAGGTGGATCAGGATCAGGAACGCGGCAAGCACCGCAAAGACCATCAGCGTGCCGTGATCGGCCAGGCCGGAATGCGTGACGACGAACCCGCCCAGCCACTGGCCGGCCTTCGTCGTCAGCAGCGCGGTGCCAAGGCTGATGCCGACGCCGAACACGATCAGCGTGCCCCACGGCGTGCGCTGCTGCATGGTCTTCCAGTCCATCACGCCGATGCGCGGCATCATCAGGATGACCAGGCCGATGAATGTGATGGTGGCCGTATCGAATGAATGGAGCTTGCCCTCGGTGGCCCAGAACAGCAGCAGGCCGATGGCCACGGCGGACAGGCGCTTCTGCGGCGCGGACATCGGCCCCAGCGCGGTCAGTTCCCGCTGCACGGCTTCCTTGCCGCCTGCGATTGCCTCGGTTTCCGGCGGCAGCAGCCAGCGCACCAGGAAGTACAGGACCACCGACATCACGATGGCCCACGGCGCACCGGCCACCAGCCATTGCAGCCAGGTCACGCGCTCGCCGAGCAGCTTATCCATGAAGCCGGCGGTCAGCAGGTTCTGCGCTGCCGCGGTCTGGATGCCGACGTTCCATACGCTGGTGGCCAGCGCCACCATGATCATGATGCCGGCGGCGATATTCGACTTCTTGTCGACACCGAACGCGGCAATCACACCCATCATGATCGGCACGGTACACGCGCTGCGCGCGGTGGCACTTGGCACCACCAGGCTCAGGATGATGGTGACCGCGATGGTGCCGATCAGGATGCGGCGCGTACTCGTGCCGATCGCGGAAAGTGTCACCAGCGCGATGCGCCGGTCCAGCCCGGTGACGGTCATCGCCGCCGAGATGAACAGCGCGGCGGCCACCAGTGCCAGCGCGGTATTGGAGAATCCGGCCAGCGCCATGCCCAGCGCGCGCGACGTGCCGTAGATCGTGTTCGGATCATTTACCATCGGCGCGAACCCGATCAACCCGGCCATCAGCGACGTGATCATGACGGCGCTGGTTTCATACGTGACCGCTTCGGTGATCCACACCACCACCGCGAAGGCCAGGATCGCCAGCATGCGCTGTCCGGCGACGGGCAGGTCCGGTGGCATTGGAATCATGAGCACCGCGATCAGCACCGCGACGGCGGCGTAGAGACCCCAGTGAATGCGTAGTTTGGGAGCGACGGACACACTCGCCGCAGCCGCGGAGCCGCCGGGGCCGGCAGGAGAAATTTGAGGGTCAGGCATTTGAAACTTCCTTGGTCTGGAGTAGCTGGCCGGACACGTAGCGAAGCAGGATCGCCGTGTTCGACACAGGGGCATTATGTGAACCGCCAGGCAGCATGCCAAGCCGATGGAGTCTCAAAAATTGCCTTGGATCAACACTCCAGTAAGTCGGAAATTTCAAGAGAAATGGCACATTGCAGAAACGGCAATGGCAGGCGGAATATCTGTTGCAGGAAGGGTGTTCTCTCGGCAGGCGATCTGAAATAATTGATGCCAACACTGAATGTTTTCAAATGCGCGTCGTGTGGCGCGCCAAAGGGATATGCAGACTGATGAAGCCAAACTGGCAGCCGCCGCGATGCGGACTTGCCTCGATCTGGAGACCATCGCCAACGCGCGCGATCTCGGCGGACTGACTGGCCACGCCGGACGCCGCGTCCGGCAGCACAAGCTGTATCGCAGTGCCAATCCCGCGCTCGGTTGTGCCGCGGATCTCGACAAGCTCGACGCCATGCAACTGGACATCGTTGTCGACTTCCGCTCTACCGGTGAGAAGTCGCCGGCCGAGGCCGCATTCGGCGAGCGCTTCGAATGGCTGGCGGTGCCCGTGCTGGACGGCACGATGTCGATGGATGTGCTGATGCCACGCCTGCGTGCCAGCAATGCCGCGCAGATGCACGGGTTCATGCTCGACGTGTATCGAGATTTTCCCGTGCGCTACCGCGATGCCTTCGGTGCATTCCTGCGCCATGCCGAAGCGGGCAAGACGCTGTACTACCACTGTACAGCAGGCAAGGACCGCACCGGATTTGCGTCACTGCTGCTGCTGAGCGCGCTGGGCGTGGCACAGGACGACATCGTGGCCAACTATCTTGAGTCGAACCACTGGAACCGGCGCTTCAACGAGAAGATGCTTGCGGGGGTGGAACAGATCGGCGTGACGCCCGATGCGATGATGCCGTTGCTGGAAGTGCGTCCCGAATACATCGAAGCGTCGATGGATGCGATCGCGCAAACGTATGGCAGCGTCGAGCGGTTTCTGGCCGACAATCTCGGTGTCGACGCCGCACTGCTGCGCCGACACTACCTGGAGTCATAGGCCGCCGTTCTCGCGCAATATCCGCGCGGTCGATAGCGCGATCATGCCTTCCTCGTCCGTTGGCAGCACCAGCACCGGCACGCGGCTGGCATCGTGGCTCACGCGCTGGCAGTTCTCGCCATTCGCCGCTGCGTCGAGCGAGATACCGAACAGGTCGGTCAGATGTGCGCAGATGCGCGACCGAACCTCCGGCGAATTGGCACCGATGCCCGCGGTGAAGACCAGCGCTTCCAGGCCGCCGAGCGTGACGGCCAGTTTGCCGATTTCCTGCGCGGCACGATATGCGTAGAAATCGACGGCAAGCTTTGCGCGCGGGCTGTCGCTGGCCAGCAGCGCGCGCATGTCGCTGCTGATGCCAGAGATGCCCTTGAGGCCCGACTGTCCGTAGAGCATCGACTGGATGGCATCCGCGCCCATGCCCTGCGCGGCCAGGTACAGCACGGCACCGGGATCGATCGATCCGCAGCGCGTTCCCATCGGCATGCCGTCGAGCGCCGTCAGGCCCATCGTCGAATCCACGCTCTTGCCGTCCCGCATGGCGCACAGGCTCGCGCCGTTGCCCAGATGTGCCACGATGACGCGGCCATCGGCCAGATCGGGCGCCACCTGCCTGAGTCGCCGGGCGATATACGCGTACGACAAACCGTGAAAGCCATAACGCCGCACGCCTTGCTCGTAGTACTCGTAGGGCAGCGCCATCAACTGCGCCAGCGGATCGCGGCCGGCGTGGAATGCCGTGTCGAAGCAGGCTACCTGAAGCAGGTCGGGCGCCGCGCCGCGAATGGCGCGGATGGCGGTCAGGTTGTGCGGCTGGTGCAGCGGTGCCAGCGGCACCAGCGCTTCCAGTTTTGCGATGACGTCGTCGTCGATGCGCACCGCATCGGAAAATTCGCTGCCGCCATGCACCACGCGATGCCCGATCGCCACCGGCGGCGTATCGCGCAGCGCTACGCTCAGCGTCAGGCGGATCAGGCGAAAGGCCGCGTCGTGATCGGCTACCTGCTCGACGGGAAACGTCTGGTCGGTGACTTCGCGGCCGTCGGCCATGCGCGCCACCAGGCGCGGCGTCACGCCGATGCCTTCGATCTGGCCGTGCGCTTCCAGCGTGGGCTGAATGTCAACGTTCTCGTGCGCGCACTCCGGCACCACGTAGATCGACACCTTCACGCTCGAAGAACCGGCGTTGACGACAAGAATGACGGGGTGGGGTGTGCTCACGCGCGGTTCTCCTCAGGCGGGTACGGCGGCTTGCGAGGTGCGCCGCGCGTGGGCCAGCAGCACGGCGATCGCGCAACTGCCGATGCGGGCGCGCACGCTGTCGGCGCGGCTGGTCAGGATGATCGGCACGCGCGCGCCCAGCACGATGCCCGCCGCTTCGGCGCCAGCCAGGAAGGTGAGCTGCTTGGCCAGCATGTTGCCCGCCTCAAGGTCGGGCACGAGCAGGATGTCGGGGTCGCCCGCCACCTCGGAACGGATGCCCTTGGTCTCGGCGGCTGCCTTGCTGATGGCGTTGTCGAACGCGAGCGGGCCATCGAGCAGGCCGCCTTCGATCTGTCCGCGCTCGCTCATCTTGCAGAGCGCGGCGGCTTCGATCGTCGAAGGAATCTTGTCGGTAACGGTCTCCACCGCGGACAGGATGGCCACCTTGGGATGCTCGACGCCGAGCACGCGCACGAGGTCGATCGCGTTGCGCACGATGTCGGCCTTCTCGTTCAGCGTCGGAAAGATATTGACCGCCGCGTCGGTGATGAAGAGCGGCTTGTGATAGTTCGGCACGTCCATCGCAAATACATGCGACAGGCGCCGCGCGGTACGCAGGCCACTGGCGGAGCGTGCCACCGTTTGCAGCAGTTCGTCGCTGTGCAGGCTGCCCTTCATCAGCAGCTCGGCGTGTCCGGTGCGCACGGCCTCGACCGCATATTCGGCCGAAGCATGGCTGTGCGGCGCATCGATGATCTCTGTGTCGCCCAGAGCCAGGCCATGTTCCTCGGCCACCGCGCGAATGCGCGCGGCGGGACCGCACAGAATCGGCACGATCAGCCCAAGCCGGGCCGCTTCCAGCGCGCCATCGAGCGACGAATAGTCGCAGGGATGGGCCACGGCGGTGGGAATGGGCGGCAGGCCCTCGCAGCGTGCGAGCAGCATGGCGTACTTGTCTTCGGACGATGGTGTCGGCATGGGCGGGTACCTGGTGTTCCATCGGGACAGCACCCGCGTGCGGATGCTGCATCGCGCAAAACGTCTTGGGGGAGTATAGGCCAATGCGTGCGCCGTATCGATGACTTGCTGTTGTCATATACGTCATTGTCAATAGCATTGGCCTTTGGTGACAGTTGTCATGTCGCGCCGAGGCTGGTAGATTTTTGCTGTTGCATCGCAGCAAGCGGTGTACGCACCACGCTGCACGCCATCTGACTCCGCCTATCCCAAAGGAGAAACGGAAATGAATGCACGCCAACCTGTTACGGGACAAGCGCCCGGGCAGGACGATACCGCCGCCGCTCCCGAATCCGCTGAAACCCCCGTATCGCCATTTGCGTCCCTCGGACCGTTTGCCGCGTTCCCACCGGTCCCGCTGAACCCCGTGGCGCAGGCAGCGTGGGAATACGGACTCGATGCCTGGCAGCGCTCCATCCTCTTCCTCGATATCCTGCGCCAGCGCGGCAACGAAACCGCCGAGCACGAAAAAGGCGGCATGCCGCCCGTGCTTGTGTTCGATTACGAGGTGCTGATCGATGGGCGCGATCTGCCCAAGCCGGTCAACTATGCGCTGATGCGCATCGTGCCACCCGAGGCGCATCCCACCGATATGAGCAAGCGCGCATTCGTGGTGATGGACCCGCGCGCGGGTCATGGACCCGGCATCGGCGGCTTCAAGGCCGACAGCGAGATTGGCAACGCGATCCGCACCGGACATCCGTGCTACTTCATCACGTTCTTCCGTGACCCCTGCCCGGGTCAGACCATCGAGGACGTGGCGCGCACCGAAGGCAAGTTCCTGCTGGCCGTCGCCGAACGTCATCCCGATGCACCGGGCAAGCCGTTCGTGATCGGCAATTGCCAGGCGGGCTGGGCACTGCTGATGCTGGCAGCGGCGGCGCCCGATGTGACCGGCCCGATCTTGCTGGCCGGCGCGCCGGTGGCCTATTGGTCCGGCGTACGAGGCAAGAACCCGATGCGCTATTCGGGCGGCCTGCTCGGCGGCACCTGGCTGTCGTCGCTGGCGGCGGACCTCGGAAACGGCCGCTTTGACGGCGCCTGGCTGGTGCAGAACTTCGAGAAGCTGAATCCCTCGAACACGCTGTGGGAAAAGCTGTACAACGTCTACGCCAAGGTGGACACGGAAGGGCCGCGCTTCCTGGAATTCGAGCGCTGGTGGGGCGGCCATTTCCTGATGAACCGCGCGGAGATCGACTGGATCGTGCAGAACCTGTTCGTCGGCAACCATCTGACGGCCGGCGAGGTGCGCAGCAACGATGGCAAGACCGTGATCGACCTGCGTAATGTCCGCTCACCGGTGATCGTGTTCGCTTCCTGGGGAGACAACATCACGCCGCCGCAGCAGGCGCTGAACTGGATTCCCGATCTGTACGCGAGCGTGGACGAGATCGTGGCCAACGACCAGACCATCGTCTATTGCCTGCATCCGTCGATCGGGCACCTCGGCATTTTCGTCTCGGGCAGCGTGGCAAACAAGGAGCACTCGGAACTGTTCTGCGCGCTCGATCTGATCGACGTGCTGCCGCCGGGCCTGTACGAAGCGAAGATCGAGGACTTCGCGCCCGATTCCCCGCACAGTGAACTGATCGAAGGCCGCTACCTGGTGCGCTTCGAGCGGCGGACCATCGACGATATCCTGGCACTCGACGATGGCCGCGCCGACGAGCAGCCCTTTGAAGTCGTACGCCGCGTGGCCGAGATCAACCAGCATGTCTATGACACGTTCGCCTCACCGGTGGTGCGTGCGATGGCGAACGAGTCCACGGCCGAGGCGATCCGGGCCACCCATCCGTCGCGGCTCGAACGCTCGCTGTTCACCGACGGCAATCCGTGGATGCAATGGATCGCCGCAATGGCGCCGGCCGTGCGCGAGGCGCGCAAGCCCGTGTCGCCGGACAACCCGTTCCTGGCCATGCAGCAGGCGATGTCCGACCAGATCGTGCGCTCGCTGGACCAGTACCGCGATGCGCGCGATGCCTGGCAGGAGCGCATGTTCGAATCGATCTATGCCACGCCCTGGCTGCCTGCGCTGCTGGGCATGACGACCACGCCAAAGCGCCCGGAGTCGCCGGCGGTGACCGCCTTGCGCAAGGAGGTGGCCGATCTGCGTCGGCGCGAGGCCGAGCGCGAAATTGGCACGGGCACGGCGCTCGACGCGTTCCTGCGCGTGCTGTCGTACGTCACGCAGGGCCGCTCGGCCATCGAGGAAAGGCCGTTCAACCTGCTGCGCAAGCTGGCCCGCGAGAATCCGCCGGAAAAGCGCATCACGCTGGCGCAGTTCAAGGACGCGGTGCGGCGGCAGAGCTATATCGTCAGCCTGGACCCGGAAGGCGCAATCCGCGTGCTGCCGGACCTCGTGCCGGACATGAAGGAGCGGCGCCGCATCATGGTGCTCGCGCACCGTGTGCTCACGGTCGGCGGCCCGCTCGATGCGGAATGGCTGGAACGTTATCGCGAAGTGGCCGAAGCCTTCGGCACCGACCACGGCAACGGCAAGGCAATGCAGGAGGCGGAAGCCTGACTGGTTGCTCCGTAACCGCCCACGGGAGAAGCTCATGGTCCAAGTCCCCAACCCGCCGCTGTCCGGTCATCGCGTTCTGATCGCCGGCGTTGCCAATGAGGATTCCATTGCCTGGGGTTGCGCGCGGGCGTTCCGCGAACTCGGTGCCGAGGTGGCACTGACCTACCTGAACGAAAAGGCATATCCCCATGTGGCGCCGCTGGCCGAGCAGATCAGGGCGCCGCTGCTGTTGCCGCTGAATGTGGAAGACGACGCGCAGATGGACGCGCTGTTCACGCGGATCGGCGAGACGTGGGGCCGGTTGGATTCGGTCGTGCATTCGGTGGCTTTCGCGCCCAAGGCCGATCTGCAAGGCGGACTGCTGCAATCGTCAGCGGCCGGATTTGCGCGCGCGATGGATGTATCGTGCCATTCGTTCATCCGGATGGCACGGCGCGCGGTGCCGCTGATGGATCGGGGCGGCACGCTGTTTGCGATGAGCTATGACGGCGCCAACCGCGTGGTGCCGAACTACGACCTGATGGGGCCGGTCAAGGCCGCGCTCGAGGCGACGTGCCGCTATCTGGCCTATGAACTTGGGCCGCAGGGCATCCGCGTGCATGCGATTTCGCCGGGACCGCTCAAGACACGCGCCGCATCGGGCCTCAAGGACTTCGACGTGCTGCTGGCCGAGGCCGCGGGGCGTGCGCCGCTGGGGGAACTGGTCGACATCATGGACGTCGGCTTTACCACGGCCTACCTGGCCACGCCTTATGCGCGCCGTGTGTCCGGCAACACGGTGTATGTGGACGGCGGCGTGCACATCATGGCCTGAAACGTGCGATTGCCGCATCGTCGGGGCGCCACAAGGCAAAGCGCGGCCTAAAATACACGCATCACCACTTTCCAAAAGGGGAGAGGCTGCAATGCAGGTACTGATCCGTGGGCTGCATCGTGATGTGACCGAGGACATGCTGCGCGACAAGCTCAAGGACTACGCCAAGGTCAACTCCGTCGAGATCGTGCGCGACGGCGATCCGAATCACCCCTGGGCGTGGGTGGACCTGGCGGTCGACCCATTCACCTGCTGGCGCCTGCTGCGACAGTTGGACAAGCAGTACTTTGCCGGCAGTGTCATGCGCTGGTATATCCCCGCCCATCAAAGCTGACGCGCCGGGTGCTTCCGGCGGTACCATACGCATTTCCGACACTACTGACAGGTCAGCGCATGCTTGAACTCCAGGGCGCCATCTGGTTTCGTGCCGGCAAGCACGACTGGGGCGGCAAAGACCGCATCGCGCTGCTGGCCGCGATTGGCGAGCATGGCTCGATCACGGCCGCCGCACGCGCGGTGGGCATCAGCTACAAGGGCGCGTGGGATGCCATCGACGCCATGAACAACAGCGCCGGCGAACCGCTGGTGCTTCGTGCGGCGGGCGGCAAGGGCGGCGGCGGCACGCGGCTGACCGAACGCGCGGAGCGGCTGATTGCGACGTACCGGATCATGGAAACCGAGCACGCGCGCTTTCTCGCTCATCTGGAACGCGCCGGCGCGATGTTCGATGCGCATCCCGAAGACCTTCACCTGATCCAACGCATGATGATCAAGACCAGTGCGCGCAACAAGCTGTTCGGCCGCGTGGAGGCCGTGCGGGCCGGCGCCGTCAATGACGAAGTCACGCTGGCGTTGCCGGGCGGCCTGCGCATCGTGTCCACGATCACACATGAGAGCGTCGAGACGCTGGGCCTGGCACCCGGTGCCGAGGCATTTGCGCTGGTCAAGGCGTCGTCGGTGATGATCGGTCTGCCCGACCCGGCAGCCCGGCTTTCCGCGCGCAACCAGTTGCCGGGCACGGTGGCGCGCCTGGCACCCGGCGCGGTCAACGCCGAGGTAGTGCTTGATCTCGATGGCGGCGGCACCGTGGCGGCCATCATCACCAACACGGCACTGACCGACCTCGATCTGAAGGAAGGCACGCGCGCGCTGGCCATCTTCAAGGCATCGAGCGTCATTCTTGGGACGATGATCTGAGGCATGGCACGCAACGTTGAAATCAAGGCGCGCATCGCCAGCGTCGAAGCGCTGGTACCGCGAGCGGCGGCGCTTGCCACCGAGGGACCGGAACGAATCGAGCAGGACGATACGTTCTTTCCATGTCCGAATGGCCGTCTGAAGCTACGCGCATTTCACGCGCAGTCGGGGCAGTTGATCTTCTATGCACGGCCAGACCTCGCGGGGCCGAAGGAGAGCTTCTACATCCTGTCGCCCACGGCTTCACCCGATACGCTGCGCGATGCCCTGACCGCTGCGCAGGGTATCAGCGGCAGGGTGCGCAAGGTGCGCACGCTGTTCCTGGTGGGACGCACGCGCGTGCATCTCGATCGTGTGGAAGGACTGGGCGATTTTCTGGAGCTTGAGGTCGTGCTGCGCGATGACGAGCCGGTCGAAGCCGGCGTGGCGGAGGCGCATGCACTGATGGCGCAACTTGGGGTGGCGCCCGATGCGCTGATCGAAGGCGCGTACGTGGATCTGCTGAACGCGCGCTAGGCCACGTGGGCGGTCTGCGGTGCGTAGACTGGCGGATGCCGGTGCGCGCGGCCGCTGGCATGGATGCGGCCGTCGCGGATTTCCAGCACATGCTCACCTAGCACTTCGACGTCCTCAGGGTCGTGCGAAATCATCAGCATCGGCACGTCGAGGCTTTCCTGCAGGGCGCGCAGCTCCTGGCGCATGCGCGTGCGCAAGGCAGGGTCGAGCGCCGAGAACGGTTCGTCGAGCAGCAGGATGTCCGGCCGGGCTACCAGGGCGCGGGCCAAGGCAACACGCTGCTTCTGGCCACCCGAGATTTGCGATGGGTACTGGTTGACGATATCGCGCAGGCCAAACGCATCGATCCAGCGGACGGCTTCCGGCGGCAAGGCCCGGCGGCCAGGGTTGCGCCAGCCTCGTCGCAAACCAAATGCAATGTTCTGCGACACGGTCAGGTGCGGGAAGAGCGCGTAATCCTGGAACAGATAGGCCACGCGGCGGTCCTGGGGACGCACATCGATACCGGCGTCACTATCGAACAGCGTCTGGCCATTCAGCACGATCCGGCCGCTGTCGGGCGCCATCAGTCCGGCGATGGCGCGCAGCGTCAGGCTCTTGCCGGCACCGGACGGGCCGAACAGCGCAATGCGCCGGCTGTCCGATTCGAATGCGATATCAAGCGCGAAGTGGCGATCCTGGGATGCCATGCGCTTGCGGACGGTGATCTGCATGCTCATGACGATCTCACTTGGCAGCCGGGGCGCGCGTGAACTTGCGCCGTTCGAAGAGATTGGCCGTGCCGCGCTGAGCGGGCGGCACCAGGCGCGCCGCCGCCACGAGCAATACGATGCAGGTCACGGAAGTGACCAGTACCAGCAGATTGGCGGTGTCGTCGTTGCCGGCCTGCACGGCCTCGTAGATCGCCACGGACAGTGTCTGCGTGCGGCCCGGCAGGTTGCCGGCCACCATCAGCGTGGCGCCAAACTCGCCCAGGGCGCGCGCAAAGGCCAGCAGCACGCCTGCCACGATGCCGGGCAGCGCCATCGGCAGGGTCACGCGAAAGAAAACTCCGGCCTCTGAGATGCCCAGCACGCGCGCGGCGTTTTCGAGCTGGTGGTCCACGCCCTCGAACGCGGCGCGCGCCGACTTGAGCACCAGCGGAAAGGCGACCACGGTGGAGGCCAGTACCGCGCCCTGCCACGTGAATACGAGTTCGATGCCGAGCTTTTCCAGCCATGCGCCAAACACGCCGCGCCGGCCCACCAGCACAAGCAGGTAATAGCCGAGCACCGTGGGCGGCAGCACCAGCGGCAGCGTCAGGATGGCATCGACCACATCGCGCGCGTTCGAGCGCCAGCGCGCGATCGCATAGGCGGCCGCCACGCCCAGGATGGCATTGAGCAACGTGGCCCAGCCCGCTACCTTGAGCGACAGCAGCAGTGGAACCCAGACGGCATCCATGTGGCGGCAGTGTTAGTTGGTTCTTGGGAGATCAGGGCTTCTGGAAGCCGTACTTGGCCAGCGTCGCCTGGCCTTCGGGCGACAGCACGTATTGTACGAACGCATTGGCCTGCTGTGCCTGTTTGGTCTGCGCGGTCACGGCAATCGGATAGGTCACCGGCGTGGCGGTCGGCACGCGCGTGGCCACCTTGACCTTGTCCGGCATCACAGCCGCGTCGGTGGCAAACACAAAGCCGGCATCGACCTCGCCGCGCGCCACGTAGTCCAGCGCCTGGCGCACGTTCTGTGCAGGCACGCCCTTGGCTTCCACCGCGCTCCACAGGCCCTGCGATTCCAGCGCGCCCTTGGTGTAGCGGCCCACCGGCACCGATGACGGATTGCCATAGGCAACGCGCTTGACGTCCGCCCGTGTCAGGTCCTTCGGTGCGGCGATGTCAAGCTTGCTGTCGTGCGGCACGATCAGCACGATCGCGTTGGCCGCGAAATCCTTGCGCGAAGCGGGCTGCACCACTTTTTCGGCCTCGGCCTTGTTCATCGCGTCCTGGTCGGCGGAAGCAAACACGTCGGCCGGGGCACCCTTGACGATCTGCTGCATCAGCACGTCGGACGCGCCGAAGTTCAGCACCACCTTGGTATCGGGATGGGCGCGCTCGAACTGCTCGCCCAGTTGCTTGAATGCGTTGGTCAGGCTGGCGGCGGCGGAAACCACCAGGTCGGCGGCAAACGCCGACGGCGCGGCCAGTGTCAGGGCAACCAGGGCGGCGCCCGCTGCGGCGCGGCGCACGAAAGGATGAAGGGTCATGGCAGATGCGGGAGAAAGTGGATGGAGTGCACGATCGTTTGCATCCGCAATATAAGCGCCTATATAACGCAGCGTCAATTGCGCAAATGGATAAGGGTCTTCAGCCAATCGGAATAGTCTGCTCGGCGGCAGCACATTTCGATATGTCATTTCTGCCATATTCGAATCGATTGTCACGATAATGACGCGATTTCGCCACTTCTCTGCCATCCGGACTTCCGACAATCCCCTGGCTGCACCACAAACAGAAAACGACAGGGGAATCCGAGACCATGCAACACCATCGCATCCGGGCCGCCATGCTGGCGGCCCTGGTGGCCACCGCATTGGCCGCCTGTGGCTCCGACGACAACAATAGCAACGCCGGCAACGGCAACAACGGCAACAACAGCAACACATCGATCCCGGCGGGCACGAAGTCCACGCTGGCGCTGCTGGAAACCACCGACCTGCACACCAATGTGCTGAGCTACGACTACTTCAAGCTTGCCGAAGACAAGTCGATCGGTTTCGAGCGCGTGGCCACGCTGATCAAGTCGGCGCGCGCCGAATTCCCGAACACCATGCTGCTGGACAACGGCGACACCATCCAGGGCACCGCGCTGTCGGACTACCAGGCGCTGGTCAAGCCGGTGACGTGCAGCGAGACGCTGGCCATGTACAAGGTGATGAACGCGGCCAGTTTCGACGGCGGCGGCATCGGCAACCACGAGTTCAACTATGGCCTGCAGTACCTGAGCCAGGTCACGGGCAACCGCTTCAACGTTGCTGGCCTGCCCGATCCATCGGCGCAGCAGACCTGTGCCGGCCCGAAGTTCCCGCAGGTGCTGGCCAACGTCTACAGCGTCAAGACCCGCCAGCCGCTGTTCCAGCCATACGCGATCCTGAGCAAGACGATTACCGCCACCGGCCCCGACGGCAAGACGATTTCCGCACCGATCAAGGTCGGCATCATCGGCTTTGCACCGCCGGCTATCCTGAGCTGGGACAAGCGCTGGCTCGACGGCAAGGTCTACACCGAGGGCGTGGTCGAGACCGCGCAGAAATACATCCCCGAAATGCGCGCCAAGGGCGCCGACCTGATCGTCGTGATCTCGCACGGCGGGCTGGACAATTCCACCTACTCGCCGACGATGGAAAACGGCAGCTATCACCTGTCGAAGGTGGCGGGCGTGGATGCGATGCTGATTGGCCACTCGCACCAGATCTTCCCCGATGCCAACAGCACGGTCGGCCAGTTCAACCTGCCGGGCGTGGACAAGGTCAAGGGCACGGTCAACGGCGTGCCTACCGTGATGGCCAACTATTGGGGCAAGCACCTGGGTGTGGTCAACCTGGCGCTGAACTATGACGGCAAGGCCTGGAGCGTCGACCGTGCCAACACCAAGGTGGAAGCGCGTTCCACGCAGAACGCCGACAAGTCGTATGTGGCCGCCGACGCCAGCGTGGCGCCCGCCATCGATACGGAGCACCAGGCCACCATCCAGTACGTGAAGACCCCGATCGGCAGCACCGACTACCGCATGACGAGCTACTTCGCCGATGTGGGTGATCCGGGCGCGATCCAGATCGTGAACCAGGCGCAGGCCAAGTACGTGAAGGACTACATCACGGCCAATCTGCCGGCGCTGGCGGCACTGCCGGTGCTGTCCGTGTCGGCGCCGTTCAAGAGCGGCTTTGGCGGCGGCAATGACTACACCGATGTGGCGATGGGCAACCTGGCCATCAACAACGCTGCCGACCTGTACCTGTATCCGAACACGGTCTACGCGGTGAAGGTCAACGGCGACGAGGTCAAGGCGTGGCTGGAAACGGCGGCCAAGCGCTTCAACCAGATCAACCCGGCACTGACCACGGAGCAGCAGCTGATCAGCACGTTCCCGGGCTACAACTTCGACATGTTCACCGATGCCGACATGCAGTACGAGATCGATGTCACGCAGCCGGTGGGCAGCCGCATCAAGAACCTGACGTACAAGGGCGCTGCGGTGACCTCGGCGATGGACTTCATCGTGGCCACCAACAACTACCGCGCCAGCGGCGGCGGCAACTTTCCGGGCCTCGATGGCACGAAGACCGTCTACGCATCGCCCGACGCCAACCGCGACGTGCTGATCCAGTACATCAAGACCATTGCCAACGTGACCCGCGCCAGCAATGGCAGCGCCCGCAGCTGGCACTTCACGAAGGTGGTGACCAGCGGCGACGTGGTGTTCAGCTCGGGCGTGGGCATGCTGTCTCAGGCAGCGGCCGGCGGCGTGGCCGGCGTGTCGCTGGTTGCGGCCGACGATGGCTCGAACAAGAACCTGTCGAAGTACAAGATCGATCTGAACCAGTAACGCGATTCACTCTGATGCAAGCCACTGCTACCGTCACACCGCCTCGGCCCGTCTCGCGGCGACTTCCGCGTATTCATCCCCTGTTCGTCGCCGCGACGCTGGCCGTGGCGGTGGCCACTGCAGGCGTGGCGGGTGCCGCCGTGTGGCGGCACCAGTCCGACACACGGCAGGCCGAGATTTCGCAATGGCAATTGCTGGCGACCTCGGCGGGGGATGCGGACGCGCTCGACCGCCTGCAGCAAGGTGCCCGCGCGGGAGAAACCGTCGCGCGTGCCGCGCTCGGTGAAACGCTAATGTCGCGCGCCGATGCGGCAACTCGCGCCGACGGCGAGCGTTGGCTGCGTATGGCTGCTGAAAGCGGCCATGTCCGCGCGCAGTTCCTGCTTGGCAAGGCGGCCATGCTGGGCGGCCTGGCGTCAGGCCGGACCGATCTGCCATTGGCATGGCAGCAACTCGATGCGGCGGCACGCGGCGGCGATGTCGGTGCTGCCTACTATCTGGGCCTGCTGTATCGCGGCGGGTATGGCCGTACGCCAGACCCGGCCAGCGCGGCACGCTGGTTCAAGGTGGCCGCTGACGGCGGCGTTGCGCAGGCCATGTTCATGCTGGCCAATGCGTACCGTGAAGGCGAGGGCGTGGCACGGGACGACGCGCGCGCGGTGTCATGGTACGAAGTGGCCGCCGAGCGCGAGCACCCGGCATCGATCCAGGCATTGGCGATGGCCTACCGCAATGGCGAACTCGGGCTGGCCCAGGATGATCGCAACTACCGCCAGCACATGGCCGAGGCCGCGCATGCGCTGAAGCATCCGGCAATCACTCCGTAGCGTGTCCTGGCGGCCGGGTGTCGTTCTCCTCCCACAGGAGGGGTGCGACACCCTCTGGCTGGCAACACGAGCGCTGCGCTATGCTTCATAGCGTCCTTCGAAGGAGACGCCATGAAGACCATCTACCTCGCCGGGTTCGACGTATTTCGCAAGGACGCGCCCGCCTGGGGTCAGCACCTGAAGACCCTCTGCGCGCAGCATGGCTACGAAGGGCTGTACCCGCTCGACAAGGCGGTGCCAAAGGGACTCTCCGGTCCGGCTGCCGCGCAGTGGATCTACGAATCCAATATCGCGCTGATTCGCCGCGCCGATATCGTGATGGCGAATCTCGATGACTTCCGTGGCCCCGGTGAGCCGGACAGCGGCACCGTGTTCGAAGTGGGATTCGCCGTGGCGCTGCAGAAAACCGTATGGGGCTATGCGGCCGACGCCGGCACGCTGCTGGACCGTGCGCGGGCGAGTACCGACGATGACGGCGACGCACGCGATGCCCGTGGCTATGTGGTGGAGAATTTCGGCCTGCCGATGAACCTGATGCTGGCTTGCAGCGTCCGGCTGGTGCACGGAGACGCCGAAGCGTGTCTGGCGGAAATTGCCGAGGCCGACCGCCGCCGCGCCGCGCGGCGTGCGCAGGCGCTGGCCGAGGGTGGCCCCGAAGATTAACGTGACGGCGCCGTGGTCTTGGCGGCGGCGCCGCCCTGCACGTGCAGCGAGCGGACGCCGCTGGCAATTTCCGACGCCGTGGTGGCCAGTATCTGCCGGTAGGCGCCAACCATGCCATCCACCTGGCCTGGCGCGGGCAGATCGGCCTCCGTGCGGCCGCTCAGCACCTTGCCGTCGGGCAGCCGGCGTACGGTCCACGCGATCGTCGCGCCGGCGCGCTGGCCAGGGTCGGCTTCGAGACGTACCACCTCGGTCGTGATGCGGAACACGGGTTCCACGTCCGCCAGGCCCTGCTGATAGGTATCCACGGCACCAAGGTTGCCCTGCAACTGCTGCGACAACGCATCGCGCAGTTCGTCGGGCAATGGCGATGCCCAGCGCGACTGGTCGAGCAGCCGCACGTTACCGTTGGCGTCGGTCACCACGAGCTGGGCGCGATTCAGGCGCTCCGGAACGCGCACCGGCGACACTTCAATCCAGATCGGCGACGTGGCGGCGGGGCTGGCCGCCAGCGCGGGCGTGCCAGCCGTACCGGCCGCGGTGGCCGCGGCAGGGCCGGTTGCCAGCGTGTAGTAGCGCGGCTCCGGCGATGCGCAGCCTCCGAGCCAGACCACGGCAGCCAGCGCGGCGCAGAGCATCAGCGAACGATTCATCATTTGTCCTCCGTCTTGCCGCGCAGCAGCGCTTCGGGGTGGCGTTCGAGGTAATCGGTGAGCGCGCGCAGCGATACCGCCGTGCGCGTCAGTTCCTGCATCATGCGGCGCGTGTCCTGCTGCAGCGGCGCATCGGACGCCAGCGTGCCGTTGGCCGAGTTCAAGGTGCGGCGCGCGTCCTGCAGCGCGGCCAGCACCTGGGGCGCGACATCGCCATTGAGCTGGGCCACGAGCTTGTCGGCGGTCTCCAGCATCTTGTTCATCGATGCGATGGCCGTGCGTGTGTCCTGGCCGATCTGGTCGAACGGCACCTTGTCGATCTTGTTGACGATCTCGCCGAGCTTGGCCTGCAGTTCGTCAAACGTTCCCGGCGTCGTCGGGAATTCCGGCATCGGTGCTTCGAGGTCGATATCCTTGGCTGGCGGCGCCTTCGGGAAGAAGTCGAGCGCCACATAGAGCTGCCCGGTCAGCAGGTTGCCGGTACGCAGCTGCGCACGCATGCCGCGCTTGACCAGCGCCTGCACGATGGTGCGCTTGCGCGCTTCGTCAGCCACGTCGCGCTCGCGGAAGCCCATCCGCGACGGATACAGCTCCACCACCACCGGCATGCGGAACGCCTTCTTGTCCCGCTGGTATTCGATGCCGATCGAACGGACCTGCCCCACGATCACGCCGCGGAAGTCTACCGGCGCACCCGGCGACAGACCGCGCACCGACTGGTCGAAGTTCAGCACGGCCAGCGTCGGCGCCAGTTCCTCGGGTTCCTTCATCGCCTCGGCCTGATCGCCCGCGAGCAGGAACTGTGTGTTCTCGGCGGCAGCCGTTTGCGCAGCCGAATTTTCCGGCACCTGGAAGGCCACACCGCCCAGCAGCACTGTCACCAGTGACTGCGTCGAGAGCTTGAGGCCGCTGGCATCGAGCTTCAGGTCGACACCGCTGGCGTGCCAGAAGCGAGTGTCGGCGGTCACGAGCTTGTCGTAGGGTTTGTTGACGAATACGCGCAGCGTGATGTCGCGGCCGTTCGGCTCCAGCTGGTAGGCCACCACTTGGCCCACCTGCACGCGGCGATAGTAGACCGGGGACCCGATGTCGAGCGAACCCAGGTCTTGCGCACGCAACACGAATTGCCGGCCCGACGCATCGGTGGTGATCACGGGCGGCACCTCCAGGCCCGTGAAGCTACGGGTGGTCTCGCCGGACTTGCCCGCGTCCACGCCGATATAGGCGCCCGAAAGCAGCGTTTCCAGCCCCGACACCCCGCTGATCGCAAAACGCGGGCGCACCACCCAGAACCGCGTGTCCTTGACCGCGAAGTTCTCGGCGTCCTTGGTCAACTCGATCGTGGCCAGCACATGGGAGCGATCCGACGCCAGCCGCACCGACTTGACCAGCCCGATGTCCACGTCCTTGTAGCGCACGGCGGTCTTTCCGGGTGTCAGACCTTCGGCGGTGCTGAACGTGACCGTGATTTCGGGGCCGCGTGAGGCAAGCGTGCTGATCAGCAGCGAGATGCCAACCACGGCGGCCACGATCGGAATCAGCCACACCAGCGACGGCAGCCAGCGTGTACGGCTTTTGCGCGCGGGTTGCGGCAGCCCGGAGGAGGGGCCGGGAGGAGGAGATTGGATGTCAGGATCGGGCATTGTCGGATTCCGGCAATTTCGATGAGGGATGCGCGTCGAGCGAATCCCATAGCAGGCGAGGGTCGAACGAGAGCGACGCCAGCATGGTCAGTACGACCACGGAGGCAAAGGCCAGCGCCCCGCCTCCAGGAATGATCGTGGCCAGCGCGCCGGCGCGCACCAGTGCGGCCAGCAGTGCTACCACGAAGATATCGAGCATGGACCACCGGCCGATGATCTCGACCAGGCCATAGAGCCTGGTCTGTTGCCGGATGCGCCAGGTGGACCTGAAATGCACCGACGCCAGCAGCAGCGTCAGGATCAGCATCTTGAGCAGCGGCACGATGATGCTGGCAATCAGCACCACACCGGCCAGCATATGCGAGCCGGACAGCCACAGGTAGATCACGCCGGACATGATCGTATCGCGCTGCGTGCCCAGGATGGATTGGGTCACCATCACCGGCAGCAGGTTGGCGGGTATGTAGAGAATGAACGCCGACAGCAGGAACGCCCAGGTGCGGGCCAGGCTGGCTGGCTTGCGACGATGGAGCGTGGCGCCGCAGCGCGGGCACGGCTCGCCGTCGAGCGCGATCGGGCTGACGAGGTCGCATGCATGGCAAGACAACAACCCGCGCGACGCCGCCGTGGGCACCTGCGCCAGCGGTGTGCGTTCGTCGTCATCGGTCAGCTCGGCCACCACGTCGGCGGCCATGCGGCGCGAACGTGCCAGTTGCTCGCGCGCCTGTGCGGTGCGTGACGGACGGGGCTGAGGCGTGCTCATGATGCGTCCACCCTCGGCGGCACTTCGTCGGCGCCGGCCGGTTCCAGGTAATGCCAGAGATCGCGCGGATCGAACGACAGCATCGCGGCCAGCACCACCACGAGCGCTCCGAACGACCAGAGCGCCACGCCAGGAATCACCTGTGCCATCGTCGACAGCTTCACCACGGTTACCAGTACGCCGATCATGAAGACCTCGATCATGCCCCACGGCCGGGTCTGGCGGATGCCTCGCACGATGCGGTCTAAACCGGCCGGCATGCGATGGCGTGCCATCGGCACCAGCAGGTAGCACATCATCAGCATTTCGGAGAGCGGGAACAGGATCGTGGTGCCGAACACGAGCATGGCGACCAATGTCATGTGGTCGGAATGCAGGGCCATCACGGCGCCCCACAGCGTGGTCTCGGTGCGCACGCCCTTGAGATCCATCTCGACGATCGGATAGGTGTTCGAGACCAGGAACAGGATCAGCGCCGTCATCACCAGCGGCAGCAGCCGGCGGTAGGCGCGTGTGCTTTCACGGTACAGCAGGCCGCCGCAGCGCAGGCAGGTGGCGCGTTCGCCGGGCGCCAGCGCGGTGCGCTCGTAGAGCGCGTCGCAATACTCGCACGCCACAAGCCGGTGCAGGTCCTGCGCCGGGTCCTGTGACGAGGCGTGCGTGTCCTGCGTCATGCGTCCGGCGTCAGTTGCGAGGGCGGTGCCGGTGTCACGTCGGTCACGCCGGGCCGTTCCTGCGTGCCGATGGTCCAGTCGCGCAGCAGCGCGTAGGCCACGGCCAGCACCGTCGGGCCAAGGAACACACCGAGGAAGCCAAAAGCCAGCGCCCCACCCAGCACGCCCATCATGATCCAGATCAGCGGCAGGCCGGTGCCCTTGCTGATCAGCAGCGGCTTGATCACGTTGTCGGCCATGCCGACCACCACGGCACCCCACACCACCATGAAGATGGCCCAGCCCGTTTCGCCGCCGTGATAGAGCCACAGTGCGGCCGGAATCCAGATCAGCGGCGGACCCATCGGAATCACGGACACGAAGAATGTAATGAGGCCCAGGATGGCGGCGCCGGGCACGCCTGCGATCCAGAAGCCGATCGCGGCCAGCACCGCCTGCACGAACGCGGTACCGAGCACGCCGTAGACCACGCCCTTGATGGTGCCGCCGGCCAGTGCCATCAGGTGATCGGCCCGTTCGCCCGCCACGCGGCGCATGCCGCCACGCAGCCAGTCCACGGCCAGCTCGCCGCCGGTATAGAAGAAGAAGGCCAGGATGATGGACAACGCGAGCTGGCCGAGTCCGCCGCCGATCGACAGGCCCGCGCCCAGCAGCGCATGGCCCACCGGCGCGATCAGCTTGCGCAGGTTGGCCACCATTTCGGAATCGGCGTGGATGATCTGCTCGTAGCTCGACTGCAATTGCGGCCCCACATAGGGCAGGCCGCTGAGCCAGTCCGGCAGTTGCGGGAAGCCGCGCTCGGCGTAGCGGTTGACCAGGCCGGTCAGCTCATCGATATGGGCGGAGAAGCTGGCGCCGGCGTAGACAAACGGCCCCAGCACGATGACCGTGGCGACCAGCACGCACACCAGCGCGGCCAGACCGCGGCGGTTGCCCAGCCAGCGCGACAGCACGGTATAGGGGTACCACGAGGCGTAGGCCAGGATGGCGCCCCAGACCAGCGCCGTGGCAAACGGGGCAAGAACCAGCAGCGATCCACCAATCAGAACGATCAGCGCAAATACGGCGGCAAGCTTCTCAATCAATTGTCCGGAACTCATCGTCGCGCGCCTGACCGGCGTCCATGTTGCGAGAACGCCGTAAGCATAGCGGAATTCGAGGATGGCTCCGGGTTTTCCCTTGCCTGGTCAATGAATCCGGGAAGCGCGGAGACGCGCGGGCGTCATGCCGCCGGCTTGACTTCCGGGCCGCTGTTGCGCAGCAGCGCGGCCACGAGGTCGGACTGCGTCACGATGCCCACCACGCGCTTGTCGGCGTCGATCACGGGCACATGATGCAGGCCGCCGTCGGAAAACGCCTGGGTCAATTCGACGATGGGCTGGTCGGTGCGCGCGGCGATCACGGTCCGCGTCATCAGGTCTCGCACCGCACCATTCACGCGACGCGAATTCACGCGATGTGCGTGAAAGAAATCGCTCTGCGTCACGATGCCGAGCAGGCGCCGCTGTCGATTGACCACCGGCAGCGCCTTGATGTGATGCCGCGTCAGCATCGCGGCGGCATCGGCGGCCAGTTGGCCGGGGCGGACGGAAACCACGTCGCGCGACATGATGTCACCGCAGCGCACGTCGCCGAAGCGGCGCGAATAGGCGCGCAGCTCGGCCGCCACCAGGATCGCTTCGAGATCATCTTCCTCGATGTCCAGGAATTCGCCACGTGCAGCCAGCACCGCATCCAGGTCACCCCGCGTAAAGCCCAGGCGCTTGCTTGGCGGCGCATCCTTGGTGTGATGTTGCGCGGCGGGTTCGGGCGGACGGTGCGGGTAGCGGCGCCGCGTCACGTTGTTGAAGGCCAGCGCGGTCAACAGCAGCAGCATCGAATTGATGGCCACCGGAATCACGACAAAGCCAAAGCCCAGCGCCTGAACCGCCGGCCCGCCCAGGACCGCGGTTACGGCCACCGCGCCGCTTGGCGGGTGCACGCAACGCAACTGGAACATCAGCGCGATGGCGGCTGCCACGGCCACGCCCGCCGCAAGGCCGGGGTCGGGAATCCATCTGGCGCAGGCCACGCCTACCGTGGCCGCCACGAGATTGCCGCCGATGATCGACCACGGCTGCGCCAGCGGGCTGGACGGCACGCCGAATAGCAGCACGGCCGATGCACCCATCGGGGCGATGAACCAAGGGTTGAAACCCTGTAGAAACTGGCGGCAGATCCACTCGGTCAGCGCCAGGCCGATCAGCGCGCCAAGGCAGCTCTTGAGCCTCTCGCGCCGGTTCGCGGCGATTGGCATCGGGACAAAAGTGCGCAGCCAGGCACGGGCCTCGGCGACGGATGAGGTCGGGTCGAATGCAGCGGGCATCGAAAGCGGGGGCGGCTTTGAAGGTTGGGGGCGTCACGGCGCATTGGCCGAACCGGCAATGTATCACAGCGTGATATATTCCGCAGGCTGTGCCTCCGCATCATCACAGCCGCCCCCGGCTTTTGTCCATGTCAAACCATTCCGCATTGCACCATTCCGAGAAGCGTGACTACGCCGTCAACGCGCGCTTGCCCATGCTGGCAGGCATCGCTTTACTGATCGGTGGAGTCAGTACCGGCGCCGCCTTCGTGCTGGTCAACCTGATCCGCTTCTTCACCAATCTGTTCTTCTTCCAGACGTTGTCGTTCGCCGAGCGCTCGCCCGCGCATCATGCGCTGGGCCCCTGGGTGATTGCCGTGCCGGCCGTGGGAGGACTGATCGTCGGCCTGATGGCGCGCTACGGCAGCGACAAGATTCGCGGGCACGGCATCCCGGAGGCGATCGAAGCCGTGCTGTTCGGCAAGAGCAAGATGTCGCCGAAGGTGGCGGTGCTCAAGCCGCTGTCGTCGGGCATCGTGATCGGTAGCGGCGGCCCGTTCGGCGCCGAGGGGCCGATCATCATGACTGGCGGGTCCATCGCTTCATTGCTGGCCCAATATCTGCACCTGACCGCGGCCGAGCGCAAGACGCTGCTGGTGGCCGGCGCCTGTGCCGGCATGACGGCGATCTTCGGCACCCCGGTCGCGGCGGTACTGCTGGCCGTCGAATTGCTGCTGTTCGAACTGCGCCCGCGCAGCCTGTTGCCGGTGGCGTTGGCCTGCGCCGTGGCCGGCTTTCTGCGGCCGTTCGTGTTCGAATCCGGGCCGCTGTTTCCGCTGCATACCGCGGCGGCCGGTACGGTGGCCCTGGGCTCTTGCGTGCTGGCCGGTCTGCTGTGCGGTGTGCTGGGCGCGGTACTGACGCTGGCGCTGTATCGCACCGAGGACGCCTTCAGCAAGTTGCGGCTGCACTGGATGTGGTGGCCGGCCATCGGTGGCCTGGTGGTGGGCATCGGCGGCTATTTCGAGCCGCGCGCGCTGGGTGTGGGCTACGACGTGATCGGTGACCTGCTCAACAACCGGCTGGCAATCGAAGTGGCCGTGGCGCTGTTGGCGGTCAAGGCGGTGATCTGGATTGCGGCGCTCGGTTCCGGCACGTCGGGCGGCGTGCTGGCACCGCTGCTGATGCTCGGTGCCGGGCTGGGCGTGGTGCTCGGTCCGTTTTTGCCAGGCGGCTCGCCCGCGCTGTGGGCCCTGGTCTGCATGGCCGGTGTGCTCGGCAGCGTGCTGGGCGCGCCGCTGACCGCCATCGTGTTCGCCTTTGGCCTGACGCACGACAGCGAGGCACTGCTGCCGCTGCTGCTGACCACGGCCGTGGCGTATGGCTTCTCCGTGCTGACGATGAAGCGCGGCATCATGACCGAGAAGATCGCGCGCCGTGGCCTGCATATCTACCGTGAATATGGCGTCGACCCGCTGGAGCGCGCACATGTGGAAGATCTGATGACGCGGGAGGTTGTGACGATCGACGCCAATGTGCCGGTGGCCGAGGCGCTGGATCGCTACTTCGGCAGCCATGCGGCGCATCGCGCCTATCCGGTGATCGCTGAAGGGCGTGTGCTGGGGATGCTCCATCGCTCGGCCATCACGGCCGCCCATGCCGGCGACGATGCCGGCCTGCGCTGTGGCGACCTGATCGTGGGGCAGGGCGACGGGATCGGGAGCGGCAAGCTGACGGATCAAGGCGTGCCCACCGTGCTCCTGCCGTCCCAGACGGGGCGCGCGGCGGCCGGGCAGATGGCGGCGCTAAGCGTGGCGCGCATGCCCGTGGTGGACAGCCTGGAGGCAATGCGGCTGGTAGGTATCGTCTCGCTGCGCGACCTGCTGGCGCCGAGCGAACATGCGCTGCATGAGGAAACGCACCGTGAGCGGCTGCGCGGAGCCGCTCAGGTGCCGGCCGGGCAGCGCGCGTAGTCAGAGCTTGTAACTCGACAACAGGATGCTGGTTTCGGTGGCCGAGATGCCATCGACCAGCCTGATTCGCTCCAGCGTGCGGTCGAATTGCTCCAGGGTATCGGCGCGCAGTTCCGCAATGATGTCCCAGCGGCCGTTGGTCGTATGCAGCGTCTGCACGTTGGGATCTCCGCGTAGCGCCTGCAGCACCTGGCGAGCCTTGTTGCCTTCCACGGCCACCGTCATCCACGCACGAATGCGGTGTGGCTCGGCTTCCGGCTTGAGCCGCACCGTATAGCCGACGATCTGGCCTTCCTTTTCCAGTTTTTCGATACGGTTCTGCACCGTCGCCCGCGACACGCGCAGCGCCTTGGCCAGCGCCGTCACCGGCGTGCGCGCGTTATCGCGTAGCAGGCCGAGCAGTTGACGATCGGTCGCATCCATCGCGCTCTCCCAGGTGAAGTTGACGAATTGCCAACATCGTCTGGCGGATTGTTAAACGCTCATAGCAATTTGTCCAGTTTGCTAACTATTCGTTGGCACTGACGGGCACGAGAATGCACTCATCGCGTCCCTATAACATGACCAAGGAGAGCACTGTGATCATTCGCCCGACCATCCTGTTGGTTGCCCCGACCTTCTATGACGTGTCCTACAGCATCAATCCGTGGATGGACCCGATGGCGTGGGCGCGCGATCCGGGCGGCATGCATCGCCGCGCGCTGGCGTCGTTCGAAGCCTTGCGCGATGCACTGGACCGGGCGGGGTTTGACGTCGAGGTTGCCGAAGGCGCACCCGGCCAGCCCGACATGGTGTTCCCGGCCAACGCGGCCGTCGTGCTCGATGGCAAGGCGGTACTGGCGCGCTTTCGCTATCCGCAGCGGCGCGGGGAAGAAGCACCATTCGCCGCAATCTTCGACACACTGCGCGCGCGCGGCCTGATTGATACGGTCGAGCTGTTGCCCGAGGGGTGCTTCCAGGAAGGCGCGGGCGATTGCATCTGGGATGCGCGACGCGGTCATTTCTGGGCCGGCTTCGGCCCGCGCTCGTCCCGCGAGGCGGCCGAAGCCGTGGCGCGCCAGTTCGGCCAGGAGGTGGTTGCGCTGGAGCTGGCCACCGAGCAGAGCTATCACCTGGACGTCTGCTTCTGTCCGCTGTCGGGCGGCGAGGTGCTGTACTACCCTCCAGCCTTCACGGAAGCCGCGCTGAGAACGCTGCGCGCGCGTGTGCCGATGGCGCAGCGCATCGAGGCTACCGAGGACGATCTACGGCACTTCAGCGTGAATGCGGTCAACCTCGACGAACACGTGGTGATGACGCGCACGACCTCGCACCTGCGCGACGAACTTGGCCGGCGCGGCTACCGCCTGCATGAGGTGGACTTGTCGCCATACATGATGTCGGGCGGCGGTGCGTATTGCATGACGCTGCGGCTCGATCGTACGAGCACGCCCGAGCGGCGTGCCGCCGCGGCTTGATGGGAGATGCGTCATGACTCCGACCACAAAGACGATGGGGCAGGCCGGGCACACCGCGAGGACCCGCTTTCTCGATGCGGGCGATGTTGCCACGCTGGTACGCGGTATCGGCGTCCGGCAGGCCATCGTGCAACTGGCCGACTGTGTGCGGCAGGATTTTCTGCGGTGGCAGGACTTTGAGAAATCGGCACGGCTGGCCAGCCATTCGCCGGTCGGTGTGATCGAGCTGATGCCCGTCACCGACGGCGTGCACTACGCGTTCAAGTACGTGAACGGACATCCGCGCAACGCGCAGCATGCGCTGCCCACGGTCATGGCCTGCGGCATGCTGGCCGAAGTGGCGACGGGCTTTCCGCTGCTGCTGGCTGACCTGACCCTGGCCACGGCGCTGCGTACCGCGGCCACGTCGGCCCTGGCCGCGCAGGCGATGGCCAGGCCCGGTGCGCGCACGATGGCGCTGATCGGCAATGGTGCCCAGGCGGAATTTCAGGCGCTGGCGTTTCATGCGATGGCAGGCATCAGAGTGGTGCGCGCCTTCGACATCGACCCGGCGGCAACCGCGCGGCTGGCGCGCAATCTTGCGGGGGTGCCCGGCCTGACCATCGTGCCGGTGCGCTCGGTGAGCGAGGCGCTGGCCGGGGCCGATATCGTGACCACGGTCACGGCCGACAAGACGCGCGCCACGATCCTGACGCCGGACATGGTGCAACCGGGCATGCATCTGAATGCCGTGGGCGGAGACTGCCCCGGTAAAACCGAGTTGCACGCCGACATTCTGCACAACGCGCGCATCGTGGTGGAATACGCGCCCCAGTCACGCATCGAGGGCGAGATCCAGCAATGGCCGGAGGCGCCCGTCAGCGAGCTCTGGGAAGTGATGTCGGGCAGGGCGCCGGGCCGTGCCAGCGCCGACGACGTGACGATCTTCGACTCCGTCGGCTTCGCGCTCGAAGACTATTCGGCGTTGTGCTGGCTCCATGCGGCCGCCGTGGCACGCGATGCGGGCCGCCATGTCGAACTGGTGGCTATGCCACCCGATCCACGGGACCTGTACGGATGGATGATGCAGGCGCAGCCGGGTGCCGCGGAAGCTGCGTTGGCAAGCAATCAGGAGAGGGGGTGGGGGAAAGGTCGGGCCACTGAAGATGTGACGGTGGAAATCTGAAGACGCCGGAAGTCATCGGCGCAAAAAAAACAGCCCGGAGAATATCTGGGCTGTTTTTCAATTCTGGCACTGACGATACGTTAAGCGCCCCCGCGCCCCATCATCAGTTGTGCGCGCAGGAAGCCCTTGATTTCCTCAAGCGATGGCGTCTTCAGGAACACCATGATGCCCCATTGCTGCAGCGCGTCGGCCACGCCGTCATAGGCCTGGCGATTGGTAATGACCGCGAAGATCACGCGCTGGCGCGCAAAGAAATTCTGCAGCTTCTCGATCGTCGCCGATTCGGCATCGTTGAGCTCTTCCACGTAGTAGAGCACCACGCGCGGACGGGAATCGACCGATGTGATGACGGTATCGACCACGTCTTCCAGCACCTGGGTCTTCAGCGGTAGCGACCATTTGCCAAGCTGGGCGCTGATGCGCAGTGCCTCAGTGTGGTTCGGATGGAAGACCACGAGGTCGAGGTTGTGTTCGACGCTGGCGTCCGGCATTGCGCGGTCGGCAAGCAGGCGGTGCACGGTTTCCTTGTGAATGCGCCGGTGACCACCATTGGTTTTCCAGGCACCAAGCTCGCCGCGTTCCACCATTTTCTGAACGGTGCCTAGCGATACATTGAGAAGTTTTGCAGCGGTTCGCGTGCTGTAGTACGGCTTTTCGGCCAGTTCTGGATCCAGTTTCATCCAATCACCCGTAGTGTCGATCAGCAGCACAGCACGACTGGCGTACTGCACGGGCGTCCTCGGACACGCCTCGTCGGTCATTGACCGGGCTGCTGTTTTTACTGACCCTGATGCTTGTTGCGACCCGCTCCCCGGCCGGTCTTTTTTGTTGCTTTGATTCCAGTTGACGTAGCAACGGCTTCAGGTGGCCGTTACACGCTTTCAGCAATACGTACCTCCAACACGCTCCCATTGCCGAACGCCAATAGTATGGCTTCAAGATGATTCGTTGCTACAGGGAAAGCAATGATTGGCGTCACACTTTTGTTGTTTAACGAACATCGTTGCAATTCGGTGGACAACGTTGCATTCCTGCCATGACGCTCGACATGTATGCCGAGGACGTCGCGCACACGATCACTGACCGCTCATACGCCACGCGGGTTCCCGCGCGATATACATTTGACACATTTGTGCGCCCGGTATTGCACTCAGCCTGCCGATCCGGAAGACAAACCGTACTTTCGCACCTTGTCGAACAGCGTTGTCTTGGCAACGCCCAATGCTTCGCCCGCGCGCGACAGGTTGCCGGCATGGCGGCGCAATGCGTCGGCGATCAACGCCCGCTCGAACTGTTCGACGGCCTGTGGCAGCGGCAGCGCGGCGGGAGCCGAGTCACCCTGCGCGGGGTCGCAGCCCAGGCCCAATACGTGCCGTTCAGCCAGATTGCGCAGTTCTCGCACATTGCCGGGCCACGGATAGGCCACCAGCGCTGCCATTTCCGCGGCAGTGGCCGGCATGGCTTCACGTTCGAAACGCAATGCGGCCTGGGCGACAAAGTGTTCGAACAGCAGCGGCACGTCTTCGCGGCGCTCGCGCAGCGGCGGCAGCTCCAGCGTGACGACGTTCAGCCGGTAGTAGAGGTCGGCGCGGAACTGGCTGGCATCGGCCAGGGCCAGCAGATCGGCCTTGGTGGCCGCCACCACGCGCGTGTTGACCGGCACCGGCTGGTTCGAGCCGAGGCGCTCCACCACGCGTTCCTGCAGCACGCGCAGCAACTTGATCTGCATCGGCATCGGCATGCTCTCGATCTCGTCGAGGAACAGCGTGCCGCCCTCCGCGTGCTCGATCTTGCCGATACGGCGCTTGGCCGCGCCGGTGAACGCGCCGGCCTCGTGACCAAAGATCTCCGATTCGAACAGCTGCTCGGGCAGTCCGCCGCAGTTGATCGGGACGAAGTGCCGCGCGCGGCGGCCACTGGCTTCGTGCAGGCAGCGTGCCACCAGTTCCTTGCCGGTTCCGGTTTCGCCGTGGATCAGCACGTTGGCCGCTGTATCGCCGATGCCGGCGATCATCTGACGCAGCCGTTCGATGGCCGGTGAATGACCGATCAGCCGCGCGGCCAGGCCTTCGCGCCCGGCCAGCCGCGCGCGCAGCTCCGCCACTTCCAGCGCAAGACGGCGCTTGTCCAGCGCGCGGCGGCACGTGGCGACGAGCCGTTCCGGCGAAAACGGCTTCTCCAGGAAATCGTAGGCGCCTTGTTTCATTGCCTGCACCGCGAGCGTGACATCGCCATGCCCGGTGATCATGATCACCGGCAGCGATGCGTCGCGCGTGCCCAGCTCGCGCAGCAAGGCCATGCCGTCGGCACCGGGCAGGTGGATGTCGCTGACCACGATGCCCGCAAAGCCGGTTTCCACTTCGCGCAGCGCCGCTTCCGCGCTGCCCACGGCGCGCGTGGCGATGCCTTCGAGCCTGAGCGCCTGTTCGCAGCCCAGCCGCACATCGGCATCGTCCTCGACGATCAGCACCGTCAGCGCGGCCGGCGCGCTGGCCGGCTCCGGGATTTCGATCGGTTTAGCCGACATGACGGAGTTCCTCGCGTGCCTTGGGCAGCGCCACGGTAAAGCAGGCGCCGCCGTCGGGGTGGTTGATCGCGGTAAGGGTGCCGCCGTTTTCGCTCAGGATGCCGGCGGACAGCGTCAGGCCCAGCCCCAGGCCCTCGCCGGCGGGCTTGGTGGTGAAGAACGGCTCGAACAGCCGGGCGAACGCGGCCTCGGACAGGCCGGGGCCGTTGTCCCGCACGGTCAGGTGCGCCATGCCGCCGGACTCGTAGGCGTGCAGGGACAGACGCGGATCACGGCGGTCCTTCAGTGCGTCGAGTGCGTTGCCGATCAGGTTCACCAGCACCTGCTCCAGCCGGTTGGGATCGCAGGCCACCACCAGGTGTGCGTCGATGTCGCGGTCGATGCGCGGCGCCACGGCAGCCACGCGCGTTTCCAGCAGGAACAGCGCGTTGTCCACGGCGTCGGCCAGTTGCGCGATGTGGCGCTGACCGGCGGCGGGATTGCGCGCGAACGATTTCAGGGCGCCGGTGATGCGTCCCATGCGCTCCACCAGGCTGATGATCCGGTCGAGGTTGCCTTGCGCCGTGTCGTAGTCGCCGTGCGCGATGAACTTGCCCGTGTTGCCGGACAGCGTTCTCAGCGCGGCCAGCGGCTGGTTCAGCTCATGTGCGATGCCGGCGGACATCTGGCCCACCGCGGCCAGCTTGCCGGCCTGCATCAGGCCGTCCTGCGCCTGGCGCAGGTGCGATTCGGTGCGGATGCGTTCGGACACCTCGGTCTGAAGCAGCTGGTTGGTCGCGGACAGATCGGCGGTGCGCTCGGCCACCTTGCGTTCCAGCTCGCTGTTGGCGGCTTCGAGCGCGGCCCGCGCGGCCAGACGCTCGCCGATGATGCGGCGGCGCACGTTCCACGCGGCGGCCAGCAGCAGCACGAAAGCGGTCAGCACGCCAGCCAGCGCGGCACTGTTGAGCGCGGCCACGCGCGCTTGCGAGGTATTGGTCAGCAGTGTCAGATCCCAGTCGGTACCGGGCAGCGCCAGGTGCTGCGCCAGCATCGGCGGACCCTGGCGCAGCCGCACCAGCGCGTCGCCACCCTGGGAAGGCCCGTTGGCCAGCGTGCGCACCGTGCTTAGTTCCAGTTGCGGCAGCGGGGCGCGGTTGTATTGCAGGCTGCGGTCCAGCCGGGTGCGTTGATCGTCGGAAAGCGGGCGCAGCGCCGCCAGCTTCCAGGATGGGTCCGAGGCCAGGATCACCACGCCGTTTTCGTCGGCCAGCAGCATCTGGGCATCGTTGCCTTGCCAGCGGTTTTCCAGCGGTTCCAGACCGATCTTGACCACGGCCACGCCGACCGGCTTGTCGCGGTCGCCCAGCGGGGCGGACAGGTAGTAGCCCGATTCACTGCGCGTGGTGCCCACGCCATAGAAACGGCCGAGCTGGCCTTCGATGGCGGCGCGGAAGTAGGGGCGGAAGCTCAGATCCTCGCCCAGATAGCTGTCGGGGCGCTGGAAGTTGCTGGTGGCCAGCACCTTGCCGCGAGCGTCGAGCAGGTAGATCACGCGCGTGCCGGCGCGGCCGTTCAGGGCGGCCAGGTAGGCGTTGGCGTCGGCCACGCGCGCGGACGATGCGGGCTGGCGCAGCAGGGCATCGATTCGGGCATCCAGCGACAGCAGGCTCGGCACGTAGTCGTACCGGGCCAGCTCGCTTTCAAGGGCCTGCGCGTACAGGCGCATCTGTACCTGGCCGCGTTCGGCCTGGCGGCCCAGCGCGGTGTCATAGGTATAGCGGTAACCCAGCCAGCCCGCCCCCGTGACCAGCACGGCCAGCGCAAGCAGGGCGACGAATGGGGCAGCACGGCGCCACATCGATTGGGACGTATGGGTGCCGTCGGAGGGGGACACAATCATGCGGATTCGGGAATGCGGACGCTGCCAGGTGGCGTATCGGACAGTTCGCATGGCGCAAAATTCCATGCGCGAGCCGTACAAGTCCATCGGCAAGGCGACGTTTTACCACACCCCGCGCTGCGTCCGGCCGAAGTGCCGGCGGTGGCGTCCCCCGTTCGGGTCTTTTCGGGGGCCGCGTAAACGCAAAAAGGCCCGGCTGCCTGATCAGCAGCCGGGCCCTGGCACGCCTGGGCAGCTTACTTGCTGGCCAGGGCCTGAGCGGGTGTCAGGCCGGCATCGTCCGCCGAGGTGTCAGCCTCGTCAGACAGTTCCGGCGCGCCAATCGCGTTCTCGCTTTTGGCGACAACGGTCGTGGCAATGGCATTGCCAAGTACATTGGTCACGGTGCGGCCCATGTCCAGGACATGGTCGATGCCGAGCACCAGCAGGATGCCTGCCTCGGGCAGGCCGAACATCGGCAGCACGGCGGCCACCACCACCAGCGATGCGCGCGGCACGCCGGCGATGCCCTTGCTGGTCACCAGCAGCACCAGAAGCATGGTGATCTGTTGCGACAGCGACAGCTCGATGCCGTACACCTGCGCCACGAACAGCGCGGCGAACGACGTGTACATGATCGAACCATCGAGGTTGAACGAGTAGCCCAGCGGCAGCACGAAGTTCGTGATGCGGCTCTTCACGCCAAAGCGGTTCAGCTGGTCGATCACCTTCGGGTAGGCCGATTCGCTGCTGGCCGTGGCAAAGCCGATCATCAGCGGCGCGCGCAGCTGGCGGATCAGCTTGAAGACATCGCGGCCCAGGAAGAAGTAGCCACCGGCGATCAGCGCGATCCACAGCAGTGCCAGCGCGGCGTACACGCTGCCCAGCAGCTTGGCGTAGACCACCAGCACGCCCAGGCCCTGCGAGGTGATCACGGCCGCCACGGCGCCGAACACGCCGATCGGCGCAAACGCCATCACATAGTTGGTGACCTTGAGCATGATGTGGCCCAGGCCGTCGATGCCAGCCAGCACGGGCTTGCCCACGCCGTCCTTGAGCGTACCCAGCGCGAAGCCGAAGAACAGCGAGAACACCACGATCTGCAGCACCTCGTTGGTGGCCATCGCCTCGACAAAGCTCTTCGGGAACATGTGCGCGATGAAGTCACGCAGGTTCAGCGCGCCGGTCTTCAGGTTCGACGCGGCGTCAGCGGCCGGCAGCGGCAGGTTCATGCTATGCCCCGGCGCCAGCAGGTTGGCCATCGCCAGGCCCAGCAGCAGCGACGTGATCGATGCCGCCATGAACCAGGCCATCGCCTTCAGGCCGATGCGGCCGACGGTCTTGCCGTCGCCCATGCTCGCAATGCCGGACACCAGCGTGGCGAACACCAGCGGGCCGATGATCATCTTGATCATCCGCAGGAACACGTCGGTCAGGATCGACAGCTTGTCGGCGATCGACTTCGCGGTTTCGGCGTCGGGCGCCATGTTGTGCGCGGCGGTGCCTGCCAGCACGCCGAGCAGCATCGCAACGAAAATCAGGGTTGGCAGTCGTTTTGTCATCGTGGGTCCTTCCTCCTTTGTGCCGGTTCGGGCACGCGACCCGATTGGGGGAGGTCTGCGCGGCCGGCCGGGATGTCATACGGCGGCGGCTAGAGTGCACGTCCCGTGCCAGCGCAGTTGCGTCTGGATACAGATGTAAAACGATGAATACAAAGGGATTTTTCGGAGGGCTACGAAGGTGCGTTCGGAAAACCGGACAGGGAAAGCAAAACGCCGTTCGGAAATCCGGACGGCGTTCGAGGGAAATGTGAGGCCGGGCGCATAACGAGCGCCCGGCGCGTGGGAAGGGGTCAGGCCGGGGTCAGGCCGGCAGGCCTTCGCAGGTGTCGAGAAAGGCTTCCAGCGGCATGGGCTTGCCGATGGCGTAGCCCTGCGCATAATCCACCCCGATGGCTCGCAGCGCATGGAGCGTGCCTTCGTCCTCGACCCATTCGGCCACGGTGCGCACGCCGAGCCGATGGCCGATGTCGTTGATCGAGCTGACGATCTCGCGGTCTACCGCGTTGCGGGACAGGTTGCGGATGAAGCTCCCGTCGATCTTGAGGTAATCCACCGGGAACTGCTTCAGATAGGCGAACGACGACAGGCCCGAGCCGAAGTCGTCGAGTGCCACGGTGCAGCCCGCGCTGCGCATATCGGCCACCACGCGGCTGGCGGCGGTCATGTTGTTGATCAGCGCGGTCTCGGTGATTTCCAGTCGGATGCGGTCGGCCGGCAGGGCGGAGTCTTCGAGCGCGGCATGCAGGAACGGCAGCAGGAACGGCTCGCCCAGCGAGTTGGCCGACAGGTTGATCGACACCGACAGCCCCGGCACGCTGGCCAGCCGTTCGCCAAACTGCTGCAGCACGTTGCGGATCACCCAGCGATCGATATGGCCCATCAGGTCGTAGCGCTCAGCGGCCGGGATGAATGCGCCGGGCATGATCAGCGTGCCCTGTTCGTCCACCATGCGCACCAGGATTTCCACGTGGCGCGAATCGTCCTGACCCGGACGCAGCGAGCGGATTTCCTGCGCGTAGAGCCGGAAGCGGTTTGCCTCCAGCGCCGAATGGATGCCGGCCGCCACCTCCAGTTCACGGTGATGGCGGCGCGCGTCGCTTTCATCGCGGCGATAGACCGACACCCGGTTGCGGCCGGCGGCCTTGGCCGCATAGCAGGCCACGTCGGCACGGCTCATCAGTTCGCTGACGGGCGGCACGTCGTTGTCGATGGCCGCGATGCCGATGCTGGCGCCCACGTCATAGACGCGGCCGTTCCACGGGAAGCGGCGCTCGCGTACCGAATCGATGACCTTCAGGCACACCTGCTCGGCGTGTTCCACGCTGCAATCGTTGAGCAGCAGCGCAAATTCGTCGCCGCCCAGGCGGGCCAGCAAATCGTCCGGACGCACCTGGTGGCGGATCACGTAGCCCAGTTCGCGCAGCAGCACGTCGCCGGCGCCGTGGCCTGCCGTGTCGTTGACGATCTTGAAGCGATCCAGGTCGATGAAGCAGAGCGCGGCGCGGTGGCCATGCAGGCGGGCGTGCTCGCAGGCTTCGCGCAGGCGTTTTTCGAACCAGGCACGGTTGGGCAGCCCGGTCAGCGCATCGTGCGTGGCCGAATGCGCCAGTTCGCGCTGCAGCGCACGCGAGGTGGTGATGTCCTGGAACACCAGCACCGCGCCCAGCACGCCGCCGTCGTTGGCCAGCACCGGCGCGGCGGAATCCTGCACGTCATGACGCTCGCCGGTCAGGCTTTGCAGCACCGCGCCTTCCTGCAGATAGGCTGGGCGCAGTGTTTCCAGGCACTGCTCGACCGGGCTTGGAATCGTCAGGTCGGTGTCTTCGTCGACGATGCGGAAGACCTGCTCCAGCGGCTGGCCCATCGCGGCGTCCATGCTCCAGCCGGTCAACTGCTCGGCAATCGGATTCATGAAGGTCACGCGCATGACGCGGTCCGTGCAGATCACGGCGTCGCCAATCGAGCGCAGCGTGATATGCAGCCGCTCCTTTTCCTCGAACAGCGCGCGGTTCAGGTTGCGTTGCTCGGTGATGTCCCAGTTCGTACCGACCAGCGCGCGCGTGGTGTCGTCCTCATGGCGCGAGATGGTGGCCATCGCGCGCACGTGGCGAATTTCGCCAGTGGGGCGCACCACGCGATATTCGGTATCGAAGCGGCGCGTGCCGCGGATGGCCTGGCGCATCTCGGCGCTGACACGGCTCACGTCTTCGGGGTGGACCATCGCGATCCACTGGGCCAGCGTGGGCGGCCCCAGTTCCGGCGCGGTGCCGTGCAGCGCGTGCATGCGCGCGTCCCAGGTGATGGCTGCCTGGGTGAAATCCCATTCCCAGATGCCCACGCCCCCGGCTTCCACCGCCAGCTGGGTGCGGCGCGTCAGCTGTTCGAGCTGCTCCTGCGCCAGCTTACGCGTGTGGATGTCTTCCACCTGCGAGATGAAATGGTCGGGGCGCCCGGTGTTGGCGTCGCGCACCAGCGACACCGCCAGCAGCGTCCACAGGTAGTGCCCGTCCTTGTGGCGATAGCGCTTTTCCAGCCGGTACGAGTCGATCTCGCCGGTCATCAACTGTTCGACCAGGTGCAGGTCCGCGGCGAGGTCGTCGGGGTGGGTCAACAACTGGTACGGCAGGTCGCGCAGTTCGTCGGCCGTGTAGCCCAGCAGGTCGATCATGGCGCGGTTGACCATCTGCCAGTGTCCGTCCAGACCGACCAGCGCCATGCCGATGGCCGAATGCTCCATCGCCTGACGGAAGCGCCGCTCGCTGCTGCGCAGTTCGATCCGGCCCTTGCGGTTCTGTTCCATCATGAACGCGATGCAGACCGGGAACACCATGATCAGCGCCCCCGACAGCGGCATCGAGCGCGAGGCCAGGAATTCCATGCCCGACACCAGGCCGATGCATTCGGCGGCCGCCGCGGACAGCAGCGTCAGCAGTGCCGTGGCAAACGGATTGCTGGCCAGCGCCACGATCACCAGCGGCAGCGACATCACCACGAACGGGTCGTGCCCGGCGCGGATCGCGCTGGCGCCAATCGCCACGCATAGCGTGAAAAGCCCGACGATCCGAATCAGTTGCGGACGCTGGTACGTGGCGCGCACGCGCTCGCGCGAGATCGACACCATCAGCGGCAGCAGCAGCACCATGCCGATGGCGCCCGCGTTCCACCAGTTCCACCAGACTTTCGGGAACGGCGTGCCATATTGGGCCGCAATGACGGAAGCGCCGAGCAGGCCGCTCAGCGCCGGGCCAACGGTGGAGGCAATGCCAAGCGTCAGCGCGAAAGTGCCCAACTGACTGGTACGGGCAATCGCATTGCGGCCGGCCATGAATCGCAACAGCAGCGCGGAGCCTCCCATCTCGGCCAGGTTCGCCACGGATAGCAGCAGCGCGGACCCAGGCGGGTGGCTGGCGCCAAGCATGTCGGCGGCAATGTTGGCGGCCAGCATGGCAGCCAGCAGTGACGGCGCCTCGCGGCTTGGACGGTGTAGCAGCAGCCCCAGGCCGAAGGCGTTGGCCATCCATACGGCGGCGGCGTGTCCCGGAATGCGTGCCAGCCACAACCCCGCAACGGCCAGGGCGAAGTAGCCCGCGGCCGCCAGCAGCAGCGGGCGCCAGTGGCGCAAATTTGCCCTGGACGAGGTATCGGAAGGAGGCGCGGCCGTGTCAGGCGTCATCTGTTTCGGGTTCCTTGGCGCGCCACGCGCGCCGAAAGCGATGCCGGCAGGGATGCGATGGCCGCACCGTGCCCAGCGTAGGTGGCACTTTAGTCGCGCCAGGCGGAATTCGACAGTGGGGAAAGGGGCAACTGCACGGCTTTGTTGGGACTGGCGCTGTACGCCGAAATTTGGTATGGCGGCGAGGGCGGACCGGACTGGGACTGGCGGGGAATCGCCGTGATTACCTGAGGCGTAATCGCGCGCCGGGCGGCCGGCATCCATCATGAGGCCATCACGCAAACGCCAACCGCTGATACAAAGGAGCGCAACATGACCGTAACCGCCCCCAACCCCGCCCTGATCGCCCTGGCCGACCGCTACCTGGCAGCCTGGAACGAGACCGATGCGGACCGCCGCCGTGCGCTGATCGGCCAGACCTGGACCGAATCAGCCGTCTACGTGGACCCGCTGATGCGCGGGGAAGGCCATGCCGGCATCGACGCGATGATTGCCGGCGTGCAGGCCCGCTTTCCGGGATTCGTGTTCCGCCGGGTCACGCCGGTGGACGCGCATGGCGAACACCTGCGCTTTACCTGGGAGCTTGGCCCGGCCGGCGAGTCCGCGCTGGTCGTCGGGACGGACTTTGCCACGGTGTCCGACGATGGCCGGCTCAAGGGCATGACCGGCTTTATCGACCGGGCGCCGGCCGGACTGGCTGGCTGAGCAACACCGGCCCCCCTCGGCTGGTCGCGGCGCGGCATCTTCTGTACGATCCCGCACGGAACAAGTGGCGCCGGGCCGATTCAATCGGGCGGCGCAATCTGCGCACATCCGATGGCCGCTCACGGGGGCACTCATGGACGTCAAGCGATTCTTCCGCATCGCCAGTTCGGCGATGGTTGCCTTCACCGTCTTTGTGGTGCTGGCCGTTGGCAGTACGTATTGGTGGGGCGGGCGCAAGCTCGTGCGCAAGATCGACGTTCCGGTGCAGGCGGTAGCCATCCCGACCGATACCACGGTCATCGCCCACGGCAAGTACCTTTACGAGTCGCGCGGCTGCGCCGATTGCCACGGCGGCAAGGGCAACGGCAAACAGGTGTTCGACGAAGCCAATGGCTTCCGGGTGTTCGCCCCAGACCTGACCCGAGCCAATCCGGATATTGCGAAGTATCAGCCGGAGGATTGGGATCGCGCCATCCGGCACGGCGTGGCGCCGTCGGGCCGGCCGCTGCTGGTGATGCCGAGCGAGGATTACAACCGCTTGTCCAACGATGACTTCGGTGCACTAGTGGCCTACGTCCAGAGCCTGCCTCCGGCCGAGGGCCGGCGTGGCGAGATTCATCTGCCCTGGTATATCCAGGGCATGTACGGCGCGGGTGTGATCAAGGACGCGGCGGAGAAGATCGATCACAGCCTGCCGCCCGCGGCGCCGGTCGCCGCCGCGGTGAACGTGCAATACGGCGCCTACGTTGCCAATTCCTGCAAGGGTTGTCACGGGACGGAACTGCGCGGCGGCCATATCCCCGGCGCGCCGCCGGACTGGCCACCCGCCGCCAACCTGCAGCCGGGCGGTGCGATGAAGGCGTACCCGCAGGCCGACCTGTTCGTGGCCATGATGCGTACCGGCAAGCGGCCCAACGGCACCGACGTCAGTCGCGTCATGCCATTCAGCGCCTTCGCCAAAATGAATGACACCGACCTCCAGGCGCTCTATCTGTTCCTCAGCCAGAAATAATCCCGATTATGGTGCGCGCAGCATGATGTGAGTGGTGCTGCGCAAGGATTTCATATTTCTACTATGCTCCTCGGGTTCGCCGGGTGGCCAGGGATCGTTTTGCCATTGGCCCGGCGTGACTTGCGAATAACCGACTGGGCCAAGCACCCAAGGAGTTCCCCCAAATGACGACCCTCACCCTCAACGGCAAGACCGTGGAGGTGGACGCCGATCCGTCCACGCCACTGTTGTGGGCCCTGCGCGACAACCTCGGCATGACCGGCACCAAGTTTGGCTGCGGCATGGCGGCGTGCGGTGCCTGTACCGTCCATATCAATGGCGCGGCCACGCGCAGCTGCGTGATGCCGATCTCGGCCACCGCCGGCAGCAAGATCAACACGATTGAAAGCATGGCCGACGACAAGGTTGGCAAGGCCGTGCTGGCATCCTGGCTCAAGCACGACGTCGCGCAATGCGGCTACTGCCAGAACGGCCAGGTCATGAGCGCCGTGGGATTGCTGCGCAGCAAGCCGCGGCCCACCGACGCCGACATCGACCAGGCGATGGCTGGCAACGTCTGCCGATGCGGCACCTATCAACGGATTCGCGCGGCCATTCACGATGCCGCGCGCGCCATCGCCAAGGCATAAGGGGGCAGTCATGCGTATTAGAGGCATTGAAGCCCTGGCGGGCGGCAGCGGCGCGTCCGCCGCGCAACCGGAAGCACCGGCCACGCTGTCGCGGCGCAGCTTCCTGAAGCTGTCCAGCCTGGCCGGCGGCGGGTTCGCGCTGGGTATCGCGGGTCTGGAAAGCGCGCAGGCGCAGCAGGCCGGGGCCAAGCCGGCCACGCCGCCGCAGGCGTTTTTGACGATCGCGCCGGACAACACGGTGACGATCGCCGTGAACCGGCTCGAATTCGGGCAGGGCGTGCATACGGCCCTGCCGATGGCGCTGGCCGAAGAGCTGGACGTCGACTGGAAGAACGTGCGCGCCATCCTGGCCCCGGCCGGCGATGCGTACAAGGACCCGATGTTCGGCATCCAGATGACCGGCGGCTCCACCGCGTTGAACCACTCGTTCGAGCAGTACCGGGAACTCGGTGCGCGGGCGCGCGCCATGCTGATTACGGCGGCTGCCCAGAAATGGGAAGTCGACCCTGCCAGCTGCACCGCGTCGATGGGTGTGGTGACGTCGGGCAACAACCGCGCTACCTATGGCGAGCTGGGCCAGACGGCCATGAGCCTGCCGGTGCCGGCACAGGTCAAGCTCAAGGACCCGGCCCAGTTCCGCATCGTCGGCAAGCCCACGCCGCGTCTTGACTCCGCGTCGAAGCTGCATGGCGACGCCGTGTTCGGCATGGACGTCCGGCTCAAGGACATGATGGTGGCCGTGGTGGCCCATCCGCCGCGCTTCGGCGGCAAGGTCAAGTCGTTCAACGCGGACAAGGCTCGCCAGATCAAGGGCGTGGCCGACGTGATGCTGGTGAACACGGACCGCGGCGGATCGGGCGTGGCCGTGGTGGCCGACGGCTACTGGCCGGCCAAGACCGCGCGCGACGCGCTGGAAATCGTCTGGGAAGACACCGGATCGACAGTCAGCACCTCCGCGCTGTTCGACCAGTACAGCAAGCTGGCCGCGCAGTCCGGCATCGTCGCCAAGCCGCTGGAAGGCGGCAGCATCGATAGCGCACTGTCCGGTGCGGCCAAGGTCATCGAGGCTGAATACCGGGTGCCGTACCTGGCCCACGCCCCGATGGAGCCGCTGAACTGCACGATGCAACCCGAAGTCACCGCCAACAAGGTGACGGCCGTGAAGGTGTGGGTGGGCTCGCAGTTCCAGACCATCGACCAGGCTGCCATCGCACGCACGTTGCAGGTTGCGCCGGAGAAGGTGGCGCTGAACACGATGATGGCCGGTGGCGGGTTTGGCCGCCGCGCGGTGCCGACGTCGGATTACCTGGTCGAATCGGCCAACGTGCTGCGTGCCTGGGTGGCCAATGGCCACACCGAGCCGCTCAAGGTGATGTGGAGCCGCGAGGACGACATCAAGGGCGGCTACTACCGTCCGCTGCACGTGCATCGCGCGCGCATCGGCGTGGATGCGCAGGGCAAGGTCGTGGGCTGGCAGCATACGATCGTCGGCCAGTCGATCATCACCGGCACGCCGTTCGAGCCGATGATGGTCAAGAACGGCGTCGACGCCACGATGACCGAAGGCATCATCGAAAACGACTACGACCTGCCGCTGCAGCTGCACGTGCATCATCCGAAGGTGGATGTGCCGGTGTTGTGGTGGCGCTCGGTGGGCAACACGCACACCGCGTTCGTCAAGGAAACGCTGGCCGATGAAATGGCCACGGCGGCAAAGCAGGACCCGGTGGCCTGGCGCATGGCGCGGCTCGACGAAAAGAAGCACGCGCGCCACCGCGCCGCGCTGCAGCTGGCCGTCGACAAGTCCGGCTACGGCAAGAAGAAGTTGCCGAAGGGACATGCCTGGGGCGTGGCCGTGCACGAGTCATTCGGCTCGGTGGTGGCCTACATCGTCGATGTGTCGGTGGTGAAGGGCGAGCCGCGCGTGCATCGCGTGACAGCCGGGGTGCATGCGAACCGCGTGGTCAATCCGTTGACCGCCGAGGCGCAGATCCAGGGCGGATGCGTGTTCGGTCTGTCGATGACCAAACCTGGGTTTGCCATCGAGATCGAGAACGGCGTGGTCAAGAACAGCAACTTCCCTGACTATCCGCCGCCGCGCATGCCCGATGCGCCAGTGGTGGATGTGTTCTTCGTGCCGTCCAACGACAATCCGACCGGCCTGGGCGAACCCGGTACGCCGAGCATCGCGCCGGCCGTGGCCAACGCGCTGTTCCGCATCACGGGCAAGCGTCAGCGGCAGTTGCCGTTCGTACTGGCCTGAGCGGGTTCTCCCTGCTCATGGTCTGCTCCCCTCTCCCGCCTACGGAGAGGGGAGTCAAGCAGCGGTCTGGTCCTTCCACACCTCACCGCTGCTCCCCGTCCTCCGCATTCCGCCACGCCTGCACGAACTTGCGCAGATCGCCCGCCGATGCATCGGTGATGGCCACAAAGCGCATGTCATTCGCCGTCCAGCTTTCGAGCTGATATCCCTGCCGTACCCGTTCCCCCACCCCTGAGCCTGCACCTGGAATCACGAACACGTCGACCGGATGCTGGTTGCGGCGATAGACCAGCACGGCCACGCGCCGGCCGTCGATGAAGTCCACGCGGCCGCCGACGAGCGGAAAGCCCGCCGAGGCCAGGTCGCGCACATCGGGCGCGTAGTCGATGCGGCCGTTGAACCAGGGTTTGACCGTGTGGCTGTCGGTGGAGATCACGTCGCTGGCGCGGTTCGAAATCAGGCCACGCACATGGCTGGCGACAATGGCGTTGGCCAGCAGGTCGTCGGGCGATGGCCGCGCCTGATACTGGAACACGCCCAGTCCCACGGCAGCCGCGGTGATGGCCGCGAGCGCGGCGTTGGCCCCCGGCGACCACGTGAACCAGCGGCGCCAGCCCGCCTGCGTTTCCGGCACGGCATCGAAAAGGTCATCTTTCGGCGGGGCGGGCAGTGCATCGATGATCCGTGCACGCAGTTCGGCAGGTGCGCGATGGTACGAGGCGCCACGGCGCGTGGCGCGGCGCAGCGCCTGCAGGTTGCCCAGCGCCTGCACGCAGCCGTCGCAATCTTCGAGATGCCGTTCGAGCCGCACGCTGTCAGCCGCGCCTACCTCGCCGTCGGCGGTGGCCTGCAGCAGGTTGCGGGCCTCATTGCAATCCATGACGCGGGCCTCCTGCGGGTGGAATGGGGTCGGCGGATGCCGGCTGATCTTGCGCGGTGTTGCGCGGCGGGCCATCGCGCAGTGCCACCACGGCCGCGGCCAGCATGCGCCGGCCACGCGCCAGGCGTGACATCACGGTGCCGACCGGGATGTCGACGATCCGCGCAATATCGCGATAGTGCAGTTCCTCAAGCTCACGCAACACCAGTACCTCCCGAAATACCACCGGCAACTGCTCCAGCGCGGCGTGTACCAGGCGCACGTCTTCCTCGCGCAGCAGCCACTGCTCCGGGTCGCCCGGCGCGCCGTGCCAATCGGGCAGGTCGATATCGGCCTGCGACTCGTCATAGCCGGTTTCCGCGGCGGCCTTGCGCTTCTGCCACGTGGTGAACCACGTGTTGCGCACGATGGCCAGCAGCCAGGGCCGTGGCTGGTCTCCGCGGAAACTGGCGAACAGCCGGAACGCGCGCAGAAAGGCCTCCTGCACCACGTCGTCGGCATCGCCCGTATTGCCGCAAAGCCAGCGGGCAAGGTTGTACGCGGCGTCCAGGTGCGGCAGCACCAGGGCGTCGAATCGGCGGCGCATATTGGCGGCGTCCAAGTCAGTCCTCGAGGGGCGGATCGGCAGGGCACTGCATCATGGGGCGTCTCCCTTGTATTACCGGCGCTGCGCCGATTCTATTCCCGCAGGATTCAATCCGCCAATGGTGTTCTCCCTCCCCCACACGCGGAAGGTGGGGCGCCGTCCATCGGGAATAAATCCGGTGCGGCGCCGGTATGACAGACACCATCCAACCAATGGAGACGGTCATGAATGGAAACTGGAGCCGGCGCGACATCCTGCGCCTAGCGGGCGCGGCCGGCGGCGCCGTATGCGCTTCGGCATTGCCCGGCTGGGCGGCCACCCGCGACGAGGATTTCGTCTTCGTCCAACTGTCCGATGCGCATTGGGGCTTTGAAGGGCCACCCAATCCCGATGCGCGCGGTACCTTGCCCAAGGCAGTGGCGGCGGTCAACGCATTGCCACAGCCGCCGGATTTCGTGATGTTCACGGGCGACCTGACGCATACCACCGACGACCCGGCGGAGCGCCGCCGCCGCATGCGCGAGTTCCGCGACATCATCGCGCCGCTGCGGGCCGGCGCCGTCCACCTGATGCCCGGCGAACACGATGCGAGCCTGGACAACGGCGCCGCTTATCAGGAGTTGTTCGGCCCCACGCACTACACGTTCGACCACAAGGGCCTGCATGCGATCGTGCTCGACAACGTGTCCGACCCCGGCGGACAGGTGGGCGACGCGCAGCTCGCATGGCTGGCCGCCGATCTTGCAAAGCAGCCGCGCGATGCACGCATCGTCGTATTCACGCACCGGCCGCTGTTCGATCTCTATCCACAATGGGACTGGGCCACGCGCGACGGTGCCAAGGTGATCGATCAGTTGATGCCGTACCGCAACGTCACCGTGTTCTACGGGCATATCCACCAGGAACACCACCGCATGACCGGCCATATCGCGCACCACGCGGCACGCTCGCTGATGTTTCCACTGCCTCCGGCCGGGTCGCAGCCGCGCCGGCTCCCCGTGCCGTGGGACGCCGCGCATCCGTATCAGGGACTGGGCTGGAGGGAGGTGAACGCGACGGCAACGCCGGGCAAGGACGCGTTCCGGCTGGCCGAGCAGCCGGTGACCGGGAGGGGATGACGCCATGCCAACCGTGAACCGGCGCAAGTTGCTGGGCCTGATACTGATCGCCGCTATGACGCCCATGCTGGGCGCCGCCGCGCCGCGCGTGATTCCGATGCGCGCGCGGCGCTTTGTCTTTATCCCCGACCGGATTTCGCTCAAGCCTGGCGAGACGGTGGTGCTGGCGATCACGGCGGAGGACGTGATCATGGGGTTTTCGGCGCCCGACTTTGCCGTGCGGGCTGACGTGCCGCCGGGCAAGGCCGTGGAGGTGCGGCTGACCGCGCCGAAGCGGCGGGGCAGCTATGCCTTCCTGTGCGACATCTTCTGCGGCTCGGGCCACGAGAGCATGGGCGGCACGATCGAGGTGGCCTAGCCGGGGCGGCCGCCGCGCCCGGCGCGCCTGACGCCGGGTGTGCAGCCGCGCCACACTCTCCCGATCCCCCGATTCGACGGGCGTATGACCGTCTTATTTGAGCGTACGATGGCGGTGCATTGAGGCATCATCGGGCTTGCGGCCAATACCTTTCAGGCGGACACCATGGAAACCCAGGAAAGCACCTTGACCCTTGCATTGCTGACGGTGCCGGCCCGCGCGGCCATCTGCCGCGCGCTGCTGGCGGCGGGCGAGGATGGCCTGCCGGCCATCGTGCTGGCCGAGGCGTCGGGCGTGACGCTGCGCCGCGCGGCCCACCACTTCCAGGAGATGGTCCAGGCCGAGGTGCTGGCGCTCGCCATCCGGGATCACCAGGTCTGCTATATCCTCAAGGCCCGTCGCGCCGTGCGCGAGGCGCTCGAATACGTCGATCGCAGCGGCCTCAACTAGCAGTGCCTTTCCGGGCGCTTTTTTGACTGCGCCGGTCAACTGGCCGGCGGGGTTCTCCGTTCATCCAGCGTGGCCCGCGTCCCTTGCGCGTCGCGCCTCGCATCAGGAATCCCAACCGTGAAACTCGCAAACCGGATCGTCACGCTGCCGCTGTGGGCGATCCTGTACTTCGTATTCGGCTACGCATCCCACAAGATCAATGGGCCGTTTGCCGCGACCGGCTATATCTGGCTGCCCGCCGGGGTGACCGTGGCCGCGTTCATGCTGGCGCCGGCGCGCCGCTGGATTGGGTTGTCCCTGGCGTTCCTGGTCGCGCAGATGCTGCTTGGCGTGGTCGAAGGACGCGATCCGTTCCGCATGCTGCTGTTCTCGCTGGACGAGATCGGCTTTGCGGCGGTGGCCGTGGCGCTGGTGCACATGATGCGGTTTTCGCTGGAGGGGCTGGCGTTTCTGCGTGGCCTGCTTGTGGCCGCCGTGGTCAGTAGCGTCGGCGGCGCGGTTTTCGGCGCGGGCTGGTTCTGGCTGTTCATGGATGTGCCGTTCTGGGCCACGGCCAAGGTGTGGGCGGCCGCGGACTTTGTGGGCGTGCTGATCGTGACGCCGGTGTTCGCGGGATGGGGCCGCTTCAGCGCTGCCCGCTCCGGCGGCCGGCGCCGCGGTGAATTCCTGGCCGGCATTGCCGCGCTGCTGGCCGTACTGGTTGCCGTGGCCGCCGTGTTCGACGGCACGCGGCTCGTGCAGCTCTCGCTCGGTGTGGCCTACGCACTGACCTATATTCCGCTGTTTTTTGTGGCAATCGTGGCGCTGCTGCTGGGTGGGCGCGGTGGATCGGTGGCGGTGGCGTTGCTGTCGGCACTGGTGTTGCTCAATACCGCGCAGGGCGATGGCCCGTTTGCAGACACGGCCGTCTATCACGGCTATTCGCTGCTGGTGGCGCAGCTCTATCTGGCGGTGGCGGCGCTGCTGACGCTGCTGATCAGCACGCTGCGCACCGCGCGTGAGCAACTGCACGAGGCGGCCGCCAGCCGGCAGAACGACGTGGAGCTGGCACTGGCGGCCAGCGGCCAGCTCGTCTACAACCTCGATCCGCACAGTGGCCGGTTGCGCTGGAGCGGCAGCGTCGAACAGGCGTTTGGCTTGCCTGAGTCCGCCTTTGCCACGCTCGACGATGTGCTGGCCAGCGTGCATCCCGACGATCGCGCCGAGGTGCGCCGCCGCTGGCTGCGCGAAAGCGACGGCGAAGTGCGCGGCGATCTGACGTTCCGCCTGCTGCTGCCGGCGGGCGCCACCACGACCGTCGTCGACATGAGCGGTCCGCTGCTTGACGGGGACGATACCGTGGCGCTGATTGCCGGTGCCTGGCGCATCGTGGCAAGCCACGATACTGAAGGACGGCGCGCGGCATGACGACCGATCGGGCCCCGCGCGTCGGGGCCTTGCTGATCCACGGCCTTGGCGGTACCCAGTACGATCTGGGGCCGATGCACAAGGTGCTGCGCCGCGGCGGCGTGGAAACGCACGCCGTCACACTGCCGGGCCACGGCGGCACGCCGGAAGACCTGCTGGCCGTGCGGGCCGAGCAGTGGATCGATACGGTCACCGAGGCGTACGACGCGCTGGTGGATCAGTACGACACGTTCCACGTGATCGGCATGTGCATGGGCGCGCTGTTGGCCGTTGCTTTGTGCGACCGGCGGCAGCATCGCAAGGGCCTGCTCGTGGCGCTGTCCGCGCCGGTCTATATCGACGGCTGGTCGACACCGCCTTACCGCTGGCTGCGGCACGTGGTGTACCACCTGCCTGTGCTGCCCACCCGCATCAAGGTGGAAGAGAACGAACCGTTCGGCATCAAGAACGACCTCGTGCGTGCCATCGTCAAGGCCAAGTTCGAACGGGGCGACAATTTCCACTATCGCTGGGTGCCGCTGACTTGCATCCGGCAGGTGGATCGGCTGCGGCGCTGGGTCATCGACGGCGCGCACCGCGTGCCATGCCCGACGCTGGTGGTTCATGCGCGCGAGGACGAGCTGACGTCGGTGCGCTCCGCCGATTTTCTGATGGCCAATGTGCCGCAGGTGCGCGGCGTCGTCGTCGAGAACAGCTATCACATGATCTGCGTCGACAACGATCGTGAGCAGGTCATGGCCAGCGTGGTCGAATTTCTCGGGCTCGATGCCTCGGCCCGCCCCATCCGCGCGCGGCGCGCGGTGGAAGCGCCGATGTCGGCCGAAGCGGTGCAGGCGCTGGTCCGCGACTATCTGGCCGCGCTGACCACCCGTCATTTCGAGGCAATCTATCCGCAGCTGGACCCCGCCATCGTCTGGCGCCATGTGGGCGACCACCCACTGGCCGGCGAGTACGGCGATCGTGACGCCGTGATCGGCCTGTTCGAGCGGCTGTCGCAACTGGCAGGCGAGTCGATCCGTATCGAAGCAGTCGGGGCGCCGCGCATCGACGGCCTGACCGTGGAGGTCGATATCGCCGTGTCCTACCTGCTCGATGGCATGCCAATGCACGGACACGGCGTCCAGACCCTGCAACTGCGCAATGGCCGCATTGCCGCCGTGGAGTACCGTTCGGCGATGTCAGTGGACAACCCGGCCGCGCTGGCCGGCTAGCGATCAGAACACGCGGCCGAGCTGGAGGTAGATGTTCCACACGCCCGCCGGCGCCGCCGCGAATCCGAAATAGAGCGGCCCGATCACGCTGTTGCCGCCAATGAACACACTGGCGCTGGACTTGTACGGGCCGCTGCCGAAATTGCGCCGTCTGAGCCAGACATCGCCCATTTCGAGGCTGGAACCAAAGACCGTGGTGCGCAGGCCCGGCAACGTGAACTCGCGCAGTTCGTTCAGATAGGTCAACCGGCCATACAACAGGTAGTTGCCCGAGAACTGGTCCGGCGCATAGGCCGACAGACGCTGGAATCCGCCCAGCGTGAAGCCCAGCCCGCCGCTGACGCTGTTGTTCGAGCGATGGTCGTTGTAGGTCATCGCTCCCTCGGCGGCCAGGTTCAGCGTGTGGCGGCCATAGCTGCCGGCCCAGAGCGCCTTGGCGTGGACGTCGTCGAAGCTGTTGTCGGTGCCGCCGAACGAGAGCTGGTTCACCGCAAAGAGGTAGTAACCCTTGCGCGGATAGAGCGGGTCGTCGAGCTGGTCGATGGTCAACTGCGCCCGAACGACCGGCTGGCGCACGCTGGCGCTGAAGCGGCCGTTGGGCATGCCGGCCAGCAGATAGTCGGAGTCGTAGCGCACCTGCTGGTAGTTCGCGCCGACGCGGAACTCGCCCAGGCGGCCGATCGGCAGGCCGAGATCGACACCCGCCAGCGCGGTGTCGACACGCACGGCCGTCAGTGGCGTGGCGTTGCGCTTGTCTCCGTTATCCGGATAGATATCGACGTGCTTGCGGCCATATTCCAGATACGGGGCAATGTAGAAGCCCAGCCGGTCGAAGATGGGCTGGCGCAATTCGGTGTGCCACTTGGCCTGGTTGCTGCCCAGCACGATGTCATTGCGCCATTCCAGCCCGCCCTGCGTCAGCCACGGATAGCGATGGCCGAGTTGCAGGTTGAACGCCCCCTTGCCGTCGAACGTCGTCGACAGGCCAAAGCCGAACAGCAGGAACTGCGGCCCCCACGATTTTTCCTGCGCGTCGACCTTGAGCACGGAGCGTCCGTCCCTGGTGATCAGCTCCTGTGTCACGCTTTCGAAATCCCCGCTGGTCGATAGCTGGTCCAGGTCATGGTTGATGGCCGCGGTGTCGTAGCGGTCGCCTTCGCGCACGCGCAGGTATTGCTGCACGTATGAAGCCGGGATGCGGCCCGACGTGTGAATCTCGATCGCATCGACGCGGCGTGGCTCCAGCGTGGCCATGCGCGTGGCACGCGAAGCCACATACTGGTCCCACGCCTCGCGCGGCAGGGCCAGCGCGGCCAGCCGGGGCGCGATGGCTTCGGCCGCGGCATAACCCTTCTGCACGCCGTCGTGGGCGTGCGAGAAATCGGTAAATGACAGCGTGCCGAGATCCGGCTCCAGCAGTACGTCGCGCGGTCCGAGCAGGGCCTTTTGCGTCGCCACGTTCTGATTGGTCAGGATCGTCACCATCTGCTGCGTGACGGCCGCCGGCGAATCGAGATTCGCGGGGTCGTCCAGCGGCGTGGCCACGTTGACGGCGATGACGATGTCGGCGCCCATGTCGCGCGCCATCTGCACGGGCAGGTTGCTGACCAGGCCGCCATCCACCAGCGTGCGCCCATTCACCTTGAATGGCGCGTACAGGCCGGGCACGGCGGCACTCGCGCGTATCGCGTGCGGCAACGAGCCGTGGTCCAGCACCACCGGTGCGCCGGTGGCCAGGTCGGTGGCGATCGTTCGAAACGGGACGGGCAGGCTGTTGAAGTCGACGTCACCGGGCCATGCCGCCGTCCAGTCCTGCAGCAGGGTCAGCAGTTTGTTGCCCTGGACCAGCCCCACCGGCAGCTTGACGCCTTCCTTGCCCAGACCCGCGGAGATGCCGATCGGATACTGGAAGCTGTCCTCGCGCAGCGTCTGCGGCAGTTGCGCGCGCTCGTTGCGGTCGAACACGATGTCGCTGAGGGTCACGCCGGACAGCCGCTTGTCCAGCTCGTCCGCGCCGATGCCGCCCGCATACAGCCCGCCGACCACGGCGCCCATGCTCGTGGCGGCGATGCAGTCCACGGGCACATGCATCCGCTCCAGCGCCTTCAGCACGCCGATATGGGCATATCCGCGCGCGCCGCCGCCCGACAGCACCAGGCCGATGCGTGGCCGTGCGGTTGCGCCGTTTGCGTGGCCGCCGTCACACGCCGCGTGGGCGTGCTGCCAGGGCAGCAGCCCGAGCAGAAACAGACCGAACAGGACAGTCCACCCCGATGGGGCGCGGTGCGGCGCATTGGCTTGGCGAAACATGGCGTGACTTCGGAAGAGGGGGCTTGCAGCGTTGTGGACGGACCCATCTGCGAACGCCGCAACGGGAGTTTTCGTGGACATTTTCGGCGGGAAGTGCCCAAAAGTGGCGAATCGGCAGGCCAGAAACCGGTATTTCATCGCTCTACGGGAAAACCCCCATTCAGGTCTCGTCTTGAAATCGAAATACCCCGTCCCTATAATTAGCACTCGCTGGGGGAGAGTGCTAACAGTCCTTCCCCGCGGTACCCAACCCTGATGGCCGTTGCAGACAACGGCCATTTGTGAATTGAAACTCACTTTTTGTATTTAGGAGTCCGTATGAACCTGCGTCCTCTGCACGACCGTGTGATCGTGAAGCGTCTGGACAATGAAACCAAGACCGCGTCCGGCATCGTGATTCCCGACAATGCAGCCGAGAAGCCGGATCAAGGCGAAGTGCTCGCCATTGGCCCGGGTAAGAAGGATGACAAGGGCAACAACATCGCCCTCGACGTGAAGGTGGGTGACCGCGTGCTGTTCGGCAAGTATGCCGGCCAGGGCGTGAAGGTGGATGGCCAGGAACTGCTGGTCATGCGCGAAGAAGACATCATGGCCGTCGTCAACAAGTAATCGACGCCTGTCTCACCAGACAAAACCCCAGATTCCAGAACGTCCCGCCATGTGCGCGGGGCGTTCGATCCAGATTCGGAGATTCAAGACATGGCAGCAAAAGACGTAGTGTTCGGCGACGCCGCACGTGCCAAGATGGTTGAAGGCGTGAACATTCTCGCCAACGCAGTGAAGGTGACCCTGGGCCCGAAGGGTCGCAACGTGGTGCTGGAGCGCAGCTTCGGCGGCCCGACCGTGACCAAGGACGGCGTGTCCGTGGCCAAGGAAATCGAACTGAAGGACAAGCTGCAGAACATGGGCGCCCAGATGGTCAAGGAAGTGGCTTCCAAGACCAGCGACAACGCCGGTGACGGTACCACCACCGCTACCGTGCTGGCCCAGTCGATCGTCCGCGAAGGCATGAAGTTCGTGGCCGCCGGCATGAACCCGATGGATCTGAAGCGCGGCATCGACAAGGCTGTTGCCTCGGCCGTGGAAGAGCTGAAGAAGCTGAGCAAGCCGACCACGACCAGCAAGGAAATCGCCCAGGTTGGCGCCATCTCGGCCAACAGCGACGCCTCGATTGGTGAGCGCATCGCCGAAGCGATGGACAAGGTCGGCAAGGAAGGCGTGATCACCGTGGAAGACGGCAAGTCGCTGGCCGACGAGCTGGAAGTCGTGGAAGGCATGCAGTTCGACCGCGGCTACCTGTCGCCGTACTTCATCAACAACCCGGAAAAGCAGGTTGTTCAACTGGACAGCCCGTTCGTCCTGCTGTTCGACAAGAAGGTTTCGAACATCCGTGACCTGCTGCCGGTGCTGGAGCAAGTGGCCAAGGCTGGCCGCCCGCTGCTGATCATCGCTGAAGACGTGGAAGGCGAAGCCCTGGCCACGCTGGTGGTGAACAACATCCGTGGCATCCTGAAGACCGCCGCCGTGAAGGCTCCGGGCTTTGGCGACCGCCGCAAGGCCATGCTGGAAGACATCGCCATCCTGACCGGCGGTACCGTGATCGCCGAAGAAATCGGCCTGACGCTGGAAAAGGCTACGCTGCAGGACCTGGGCCAAGCCAAGCGCATCGAGATCGGCAAGGAAAACACCATCATCATCGACGGCGCCGGCGACGCATCGGCGATCGAAGGCCGCGTGAAGCAAATCCGCGCCCAGATCGAAGAAGCGACCTCGGACTACGACCGTGAGAAGCTGCAAGAGCGCGTGGCCAAGCTGGCCGGCGGTGTTGCCGTGATCAAGGTTGGCGCCGCCACCGAAGTCGAAATGAAGGAAAAGAAGGCCCGCGTGGAAGACGCCCTGCACGCCACCCGCGCTGCTGTGGAAGAAGGTATCGTCCCCGGCGGTGGTGTGGCCCTGCTGCGTGCCCGCGCTGCGATCGCTGCTCTGCAAGGCGACAACGCCGACCAGAACGCCGGTATCAAGATCGTGCTGCGCGCGATGGAAGAGCCGCTGCGCCAGATCGTGCTGAACGCTGGTGAAGAAGCCTCGGTCGTGGTTGCCAAGGTCATCGAAGGCAAGGGTAACTACGGTTACAACGCTGCTTCGGGCGAGTACGGCGACCTGGTCGAAATGGGCGTGCTGGATCCGACGAAGGTGACCCGCACCGCGCTGCAGAACGCCGCTTCGGTGGCTTCGCTGATGCTGACGACCGACTGCGCCGTGGCCGAAACGCCGAAGGAAGAGTCGGCTCCGGCAATGCCGGGCGGCATGGGCGGCATGGGCGGCATGGACGGCATGATGTAAATCACGCCGGACTGCTGAGCCAATCAGCCTGTCTGAAAAAACCCCCGAGGGTGCGAACCCTCGGGGGTTTTTGTTTTGTGGCGCGGTGAGGTGCGGTGAGGTGCGGTGTGGCTAGGTGCGGCGCGATGTGGCGTAGCGCGAGGTACCTCGCGCAGGGCGCCGGGCTACGCGTTATACCTCGACGACCTTCCCCCAGTCGAACACCGGATTCTCCGGCGCGCCGGTGCGCCGCGAGATATATCCGCGCGGGTTGCAGACCACACGCGTATCGTCGATCCAATAGTCGAAGCTCGTGTGGGTATGGCCGTGAATCCACAGATCGGCCTGGGCCACCAGGTCGGGCCGCCGTGAAATGAAGCCGGCGGACACGATGTCATGCGCATAGCGCGCATCGAGACTGCCGAGGTCGGGGCCGTGATGGGTGACTACCACGGTCTTGCCGTCGAACGGCCGGGCCAGTGCGTCGGCCAGCCATGCGGTGGCGGCGCGATGGCGCGCAAGCGCATCGGCCGGCGTGAACATGCGGGGTTGGCCGTCATCGCCAGCGGTGTTGATCAGCCGATGGTCAAACATGACCTTGCTGCAGGCCGTCATGGCTTCGTCGATGCGGTTTTCGCCGTACAGCGCGTAGTCCGTCCACCATGTGGTGCCGATCACGCGCACGGGCCCGCCATCGGCGCCCGCGAACTCGGCAATCGAGCCGTTGAGCAGGGTTACGTTGCCCGATTCGGCTGCGCCTTCGTCCATCAGGTGGTCTACCGTATCGAACGTGCTTTCGTAGTATTCGTGATTGCCAGGCACGTAGAGCACGGGCCCGCCGAATACGCGTGCCGCCCAGTCGATGCCGTCGCGGCCGTTGGCGATGTCTCCGGCCAGGATCGTGAGGTCCGCGCCGCAGGCGGGGACGGCCTCGGGCATGTTGTGTTCGATGTGCAGATCGCTCAGGATGCGGATCTTCATGCTGAGGGCTCCCGGATGACCGTGCGGACGGGCTGAGAAATGGGGATGGGTTTGTCCAGCATTTTTCAGAAGACTGGCGCGCGGGTCAAGCCGCCTGCCAGGGCAGGTCACTCACGCATTGCCGCCGCACAACGCAGAAAAGCCCGGCCTAGCCACGGCGAGCGGCTCCTTCGGGTTCGCTTGCGGTCGGTGTCGGCGCCGCTGGAACACTTTGCTGTGGCGCCTGCGGCTTGGCGGGCTCCGGCTTTACACCGGCCAGCTCCAGCACGTTGTCGTTCGCAACGATCTTCACGGGGTCCGTCGCCTTCCACTGCTTCTTCGGGATGATCAGCTTCCACACGGCGCTCTTGCCACTGTCCCGGAACAGCGCAACGACGCCCACGTACTGCGCGTCCTCTTTCATGGGTTCGCTGATGCTCGCCGCGGCGTCGGGCCTGAGCACGACATCCTTCGTGGCCAGCAGGTCGGCCTTCAATCCATCCAGATCGTCGGCCTGGAATTGCGCGTAGCTCAATTGCTCAAACGCCTGCGGTGTTTTCAACTGGTAGATTCTCACCACGGTCGACAACGATTGTCCGCCGCCGTTTTTATTCAACGACGCCCGGCTGGTGAGGTCGATATTCATGGTCTTCACCTGCGTCGTGAACGCCCACTTTGCTGCCGCCACCGTGTTGTCCGTCACAGCCTGGCCCATGCCGCAGCCGGCGGCGATAACGGTGGCGCAAAGCACTGCGAGGAAGTTCTGAAACTGCCGCCTCATGTTGTTGGTCCTTTCGGTCATTCGTGTTGCTGTCCTGCGTTGGCGTTGGCGCCTCAATGTGGTTTCCGGCACTGAGGCGCGTAGCCGCGCCAGGTTCCCAGTTGAACGCGGGTGAATTCTTCATCGGTTTCCGCAGCCGCTTGCGTCGGGCTTGAGCAAAGCTGTGTCGTGTACCCGAGGCTGACTTCCCGCGAATTCAGCGCCGGCGGCGGCATCAGGGAGCGCCGCACGTGCATCTCCAGATGCGCATTCACTTCATAGCCGAGGTAGAAGCGCAGTAGCTCCATGACCTCGCGGTGTGTTTGACGCCCCGGCATCAGCCCGAGCACTGACTCGCGCAAGGATGGGGTAATCACGACTCGCACCGTGTTGGAGCGGTCGTAGAAGCCGCGCCCCAGCACGCAGTTCTCCCCAAGCGGTGTCCGTTCGGGGGATTCGATCGGCACCCAGATCGCATGAAATTCCGCGACCGTGATCGTCGCATCGGGCACAGCATGCTGGAGCACGCCTGCCAGACCTTCGGCTGTGCGCGTGCGCTGGCTGGCCAGCCCGAGCATCGACAGAAGCTTGCGCGTGGGCACGGCCTGGTCCGCTGACGGTTGCCCGAAGCCCAGCCCCAACAGGCTTAGCAGACAGCGCGATACCTCATCCTCGCCGCTCTTGCGAAAGCCCACCGGATAGCGGTACTTGCGCGCCACGCGGTAGAACTGCGTGACGATCCGGTGGTGAAACAGGTCCAGGAAGGCTGCGAACCCGCCGCGCATGCGCGTAATGCCTGCCTCACGCAGTCCTTTGCGCGGCAGCATTGCGCACGATCGCCGCCACTACATGGTCCGAGTACAAACAGTATTTCGAACGAGACGCGGCGCTGGAGCGGCGCTTCCAGATGGTGAAGGTCGATGAGCCGGACGATGAAAGCGCCTGTCTGATGCTGCGGGGGCTGAAGGAGCGCTACGCACTGCACCACAGCGTTCACATCACCGACGCGGCCGTGGCGGCCGCCGTGCGTCTATCGCGCCGCTATCTGACCGGGCGCCAGTTGCCGGACAAGGCCGTTGACCTGCTAGATACGGCGGCGGCCCGCGTGCGCATGAGCCAGGAGGCCACACCCGTCGCCATTTCGATTTGCCAAGCGGAACAGGCGGCCCTTGAAGTCGAGCGCACGGCGCTACAGCAGGACCAGGGCGCTATGGGCACCGGGGATCAGGAGCGCCTGGCAGCCATTGAGATGCGGCTCACCGCGCTGGCTGCCGAACGCACACGACTCGACCATGCGCTTGCCGAGCAGAAAGATGCGGCCGAAGTGCTGATGTCCCTGCGCGAACACTGGCAATCGGCTCCGGATGACACAGCGCGGCGGGACCTGGAGCCGGCGATCGCGGCCACGCATGAAGCGCTGGTGCAGCCAGGCCGGACCGCGCTGATCCATGTGGAAGTCGATGAGAGTGCCATCGCACAGGTCATTGCCGATTGGACCGGAGTGCCGGTCGACAGCCTGCTGTCCAACGAGCTCACGACGCTGCTCGAACTGGAGTCGCGCCTCGGCACCGTCGTTGTGGGCCAGGAAGATGCGCTGGCGGCAGTGGGCAAGAGCCTGCGTGCGGCCAAGGCTGGACTGAAATCCGAGGATGCGCCACTGGGCGTCTTCCTGCTGGTCGGGCCGTCCGGGGTTGGCAAGACCGAAACAGCGCGCGCGCTCGCGGATCTGATGTTCGGCGGCGAGCGATCCCTCATCACCATCAACCTGTCCGAGTACCAGGAAGCCCATACCGTCTCCCAACTGAAGGGTTCGCCACCGGGTTACGTTGGCTATGGGGAAGGCGGCATCCTCACCGAGGCGGTGCGCCAGCGGCCCTACAGCGTGGTGCTGCTCGATGAGGTCGAGAAGGCCCACCGCGACGTGCTGAGTCTGTTCTACCAGGTGTTCGACCGTGGCGTTATGCGAGACGGCGAAGGCCGGGTGATCGATTTCCGCAACACCGTTATTCTCATGACGTCGAATCTCGGTGGCGATGAAATCCTGGCAGCAAGCCAGGCTACCGTAGAGGCAGGTGGCGACGTGACGCCCGGCATGCTGATGGAAACCATCCGGCCGAAGCTGGTGGACCACTTCCAGCCTGCGTTGCTCGCGCGCTTTCAGACCGTCGTGTACCGGCCGCTTGCCGCGAACGCGATGGCCACGATTGTGCGCATGAAGCTGGCGAACGTTGCCGCCCGTATCGAGCGCCGGTTCGATGTGCCGCTGCAGTGTGACGACGCGCTCGTGGCCGAGCTGGTCCGGGCCTGCCTGTTGCCGGATTCTGGTGCCCGCAACATCGACAGCCTGCTCGATCAGCAGATCCTGCCGGTGCTCTCGCGTGAACTGCTTGTGCGCGTTGGTGGCGGACAGATCCCGGCTTCGATCCGGCTGTCGTTCTCCGACGAGGATGGCATCGGCGTGGAGTTCGACGAAAGGCCCGATGCCGTGGAGCAAGGTTGATGCGCGGCGGACCGGGGCTGTTTGAAGCCGTGACAGGATACTTTGCGAACGGCGTGGCGGTCGACGAGTTCGACCCGGCCACGCAGACTTTCCTGTCCGTGCAGGACAACATCCAGCGCATTCTCAATAGCCGCCGCGGTGGCCTCGCGCATCTGCCGGACTACGGGCTGGGCGATCTGTCCCGCATCTACCGCCATCTGCCGGCGTCCGCCCACACGCTCAAGCGAGAAATCGAAACCACCCTGCTGCGTTATGAGCCGCGCCTGAAGTCCATCGACATTGCGATCGAGGAGACCGAGCCTGGGATGCTGCTCAGTTTCACCATGAGCTGTCACCTGCATCAGGCTGGGCTCGTGCGATTCGGCACTCACTTCACCCCGGACGGAAAGACGCGGCTCAAGCTGCTCAGGGCCGGCCAGGATCGGTACTAGGCGGCCATGTCAGGTGACACGGCACATGAAATCCATGCAATGAAGTCATTGACCCGCACAAGCACCGCTGCCAACACGAAGTGATTCAGGTGGGAAGCGGGAATGCCGATTCTTCCACCTGGTCACGCAGCCAGGCGTGAAAGCGCTGAATGGCCTTTTCGCGCGGGTTGCCTTCGCGCCAGGTAACCCAGTAGTGCAGGCTCGACGCGATACGGGTGGTGCCGATCTGGACGAGCTGGCCGCTGGCCAGGTAGTCATGCGCCAGCTGGGAGCGCGCCGTGGCCACGCCAAGCCCGGCCACGGCCGACTGCAGCATCAGTCCGGCGTCCTGGAAGATCGGCCCGCGCTCGGGCTCGACGGGCGGCAGGCCCGCCATCAATAGCCAGTCGCGCCAGGGACGCAATGCGAATCTCAGCATCGGCAGCCTGGGCAGGTCGGCAACGGTGAAACCGGGGTATTGCGCCAGCAGCGTGGGACTGGCTACCGCGATCACATAGTCCTCGATGAGGTTGTGGCACTCGAAGCCGGGCAGGTCCACACGCTGGTGCCAGATACCGACATCGACCGAGTAGGGGTCCGGGGGCGAAATCTCGGCGTGCAGGCGCAGGTGCAGATCCAGCTCCGGTGCCTGCGCATGCAGACTGGGCAGCCGACGGATCAGCCAGGCATTGGCCAGATCCGCCATCACGCTGACCTGCAGCCGCACCACCGGTGGGGCGGCCACGTCGCTTGCCTCCCGCAAGGCTACTTCGAGCTGGTCCAGGGCGCCGCGCACCTGCTCGGCCAGCCGGGCACCGGCGCTGGTCGGGGTCATGGTCAGCCCGGTACGCTGGAAGAGCTTGGTGCCAAGGTTGTCTTCGAGCGCGCGGATGTGATGGCTGATGGCACTGTGGGTGAGTGCCAGCTCTTCGGCTGCACGCGAGAAACTGCGGTGCCGCGCGGCGGCTTCGAGGGCGCGCAGTGCCTGGAGCGGGGGCAGGTGAGGGGGGCGCTTGGTGACCATGTCGGATTTGAGTGTCGTCAAATTCTACTCACAATTGTCGCAGGTATCTTTCGCTGGTCTTGCACCACACTGGTGATCACAATGCAGGGCATGAACACTTCCACCGCTCATCCCACGCATCCGTCCGCCGCCTTGCCGCAGCCGAACCATGCGTCGCCGGCCCGTTGGCGTGTGCTGGCGTTCTTCTCGCTCGGCTTTCTGGTGTCATACATCTTCCGAGGCGTGAACCTTGGCTTCGCGCCTTACCTGACGCGCGAACTGGGCCTGACCGCCGGCGACCTGGGCCTGCTTACCAGCTTCTACTTTCTCGGCTTTGCCTGCGCGCAATTGCCGGCGGGCATCCTGCTGGACCGTTTCGGGCCCCGCCGCACGGAAGCTGCGCTGCTGATGCTGGCCGTGGCCGGCTCCCCCGTGTTCGCCTGGGCGCCGGGCATGGCCGGCCTGGCTGTCGGGCGCGCGATGATCGGCGTGGGTGTTTCGGTTTGCCTCGGTGCGGCGATCCAGGCACTGTCGATGTGGTTTCCGTTGTCGCGCATGCCCTTGCTGAACGGCCTGGTCATGGCCATCGGCGGACTGGGCGCCGTGGTGGTGGGCGCGCCGCTATCGTGGCTGCTGTCATGGACGGATTGGCGCACGCTCAGCGCGGGCCTGGCGGCCATCTCCTTTGGCATGGCCGTGCTGCTGTGGTTTGGTGTGCCCGATGTGAAACGGGTCGGCAAGGAGAGCTTTGCCGAGCAACTGCGCGGTACACGGCTGATCTTGAGTAGCGAGCGTTTCTGGCGCGTGGTGCCGCTGACGTTGCTGAACCAGGGAATTTTTCTGGCCGTGCAGACGCTGTGGGTCAGCGCCTTCATGCGCGATGTGCAGGGCCTGTCTGCCCACGAAGGGGCGCGGCTGGTGTCGGTGATCGGCTTGGCGATGATGGCGGGCTGCGTCGGCGCAGGCTGGGCCGCACGCCACCTGGAGCGTCGTGGCATCAGCCTCTATGCGTTTGCCGGCTTCGGCATGATGGCGTTCATCGTCATTCAGATTCTGCTGATGGCGCGGCTGCCATTTCTGCCGCTTGGCCTGCTATGGGGCGCCTACGGCGTGTTCGGCTCCAGCGGCATCCTGACCTACGCCCTGCTGGCGCGGCGCTTTCCCGATGCGCTGATCGGCCGCGCCACCACTGCCATGACGCTGACGGTATTCCTGGCGACGTTCGTGTTCCAGGTCGGCATCGGTTTCGTGCTCGACTTCTTTCCGGTGGCGAATGGCCACTACCCGGTGTCCGCGCACCTGTGGGTCTGGGCCGGGCTGGTGCTGGTTCAGATCCTGGCAGCGATCTGGTATCTGATGGAGAAGCAGCCGTAACACTGCTGCCCATATCCAACCGCCAGCGCCGCCGACGCGGACGCGGACGGTCAGAGGATGATGGGCCGATCGTCGAGTTCGTTGGGATTGCGCCCGACGCTGGCCGGGAAATGGTCGGTCAGGAGTGCGTGGATCTGGACGATGGCATCGAGCACCGGCTTGACCGACAGATCTCGCGCCAGGCCTTGCGTCAACTGCGCGCAGATACCTTGCCAGGCCTTTGGATCAACGCAGGCGTCGATGCCGCGATCGGCAAGCAATTCCACGGCATGGTCGGCCAGGTTGATGTAGAGCAGCACGCCCGAATGGTCCTCGGTGTTCCAGACCTCCAGCGCGCCAAACAGCGCACGGGCGCGCTCGCGTGCCGATGTGCCGCGCCACGCCAGCGATAGCGGAAGACTCGCCTCGATGACCACGCGCACTTCGCCGCGGTGATGCTGCTCGCCCTTGTGCACGGCTACCTGGATCTGCCGTCGCGCTTCCTCGGGAAATGCCTTGCGCGCCGCACCGGGGCCAGTGCCCAGATGGCGCAGCGCGCGTGCGATCGAGGCCTTCGATTTGGGCATCGATGTCTCCTTCACCAGTTCCCGGACGCGCCGCCACCGTCGAAGCCGCCCCCGCCACCGCCGCTGAAACCGCCGCCGCCGCCACCACCACCGCCGCCACCAAAACCTCCGCCGCCACCGCCACCCCAGTGGCGCCCGATCTCATAGCCGGTCATGCCGCCCAGCCCGCCGGCCGTGCCGGTGGGCCAGCCCCGGCGGCTGGTCACGACGTGCGGCTGTCCACCGCGCCGCAGCATGGCCGACAGGAAGAAGAACACGATGATGGCCAGCGGAAACAGCACTGGCAGCCAGTCGCCAATCTCGACATTGCCCTGTTTGCGGCGGTCCGGCGCGGCCAGTCCTTCCTTGTCGATGGAAGCCTGGATGGCCGAAATGCCAGCGGCCAGGCCGCCGTAGAAGTCGTTCTGCCGAAAGTGCGGCGCCATGACGTCGCGCAGGATGCGGCTCGACATGGCATCGGTCAGCGAACCCTGCACGCCGCGCCCGACTTCAAGGCGCATCTTGCGCAGTCCGGGCGGGTTGTCCTTAGCGATCAGCACGATCACGCCATCGTCGATACCCTTGCGGCCGGCGCGCCAGGCGTCGGCCACCCGGATGCTGTAGGCGTCGATGGTCTCCGGGTCGGTGGTAGGCACCATCAGCACGAAGATCTGGCTGCCGCGCTGCTGTTCGTATTCGGCCAGCACGTTCTCCAGTGCATTGCGCTGGTCCGTGCTCAGGGTGCCGGTCAGGTCCGTGACGCGCGCGTTGAGCGGCGGCACGGCGACGAAGCCGTCGGCCGCCCATGCGGGCATGGCCAGCACGATTGCCAGGAACCAGAGCGTGACGAGCCTGCGCATGATGGCGTCTTGGTGTGGGCCGGTCAGAACTTCACGGCCGGCGGCGTGGAAATGGCTTTTTCGTTTTCCACGGTGAACGATGGCTTGACCGGATATTTGAAGACCATTGCCGTCAGGTTGGTCGGGAAGCTGCGCGCCAGTACGTTGTAGTCCTGTACCGCGGCAATGTAGCGCTGGCGGGCTACGGTAATGCGATTCTCGGTGCCTTCGAGCTGCGACTGCAGGTCACGGAACGACGCATCGGCCTTGAGGTTCGGGTAGTTCTCGGACACCGCCAGCAGACGCGACAGCGCGTTGGTCAGCTGGCCCTGCGCCTGCTGGAAGCGCGCAAACGCCTCGGGGTCGTTCAGCGTTTCCGGAGTGACCTGGATGCTGGTGGCCTGGGCGCGCGCCTTGGTGACGGCTTCCAGCGTTTCGCGTTCGTGGCTGGCGTAGCCCTTCACGGTGGCTACCAGATTGGGAATCAGGTCGGCGCGGCGCTGGTACTGGTTGACCACCTCGCCCCAGGCGGCCTTGACGGCCTCGTCCTTCTTCTGGAAATCGTTATAGCCGCAGGCGGAAAGCAGGCTGGCCAGCATGGCGAGCATCAACCAGCGAAACAGGGCGGGGGTAGTATCGGTGCGCATCAAGGAACTCCTCGATCTCCGGAATGGGCAATTCTGGAGTGTAGCGCAGCGTTGTAATGCTGCCGGCCTAAGTGCGTTCCGCTTGACTATCGTCGCGGTGGGCCGGTAGATTCATGGCCATGCCGCGCCAAGCCCGATTCTTCTCCGTCGTGTCCGCTCCCGTCCTGGGCGCGGCAGACCTGGCCGCGCGCGCCAAAGCCAAAAAACAGTCGCTCGTCTGACCGGAGCGCGCTGTTCCGTCAGATGGGCGACGGAACAGCACCTCGGCTGGAAGGGCGGTCCTGCCTCTTTCCAATCCTCCCAGTGGGTCCTGCATCGTCGCGCATCGGCGGTTTTCCGAACCGGTCGATCCGGAGATGTATTGATGCAAGCCACACGACATTCGATCCACGGTATCTGGTTGCCGCTGGTGACCCCATTTCTCGCTAACGGTGCTGTCGACCATGCCGCGCTGCGGCGCATGGTCGCACGCTATCGTGCCACCGGCCTTGCCGGTCTCGTTGTTTGCGGCAGCACCGGCGAAGCGGCGGCACTGGAGGAGACCGAGCAACTCGCGGTACTGGACACCGTGCTCGATGCCGCAGCCGGGCTGCCGGTAATCATGGGACTGGCCGGCAACCATCTCGGCCACGTCCTGTCACGCCTGGAATGGCTCAACAATCGTCCGCTGGCCGGCGTGCTGGCGCCGGCGCCGTACTACATCCGCCCATCGCAGGCGGGTTTGCGCGACTGGTTCGAGCGGCTGGCCGATGCGTCGCGCGCGCCGGTTGTGCTCTATGACATCCCATACCGCACCGGCGCCACGCTGACGCAGCAAACGCTGCTGGCACTGGCCCCGCACGACAATATCGTCGCCATCAAGGATTGCGGCGGCAATGCGCAGACCACCCAGGCGCTGATTGCCGACGGCCGGCTGTCAGTGCTTGCAGGGGAGGATCATCAGTTGCTGGGTACGCTGGCGCTGGGTGGGCAAGGGGCGATCATCGCCTCGGCGCACTTCCGGCCGGAGATGTTCGTGGCCATCTGGCGCGCGGTGGTGGAAGGGCGCATCGAGCAGGCTCGTCACCTGTTCCACGCACTGATGCCGCTGATCCAGGCACTGTTTGCCGAGCCCAATCCGGGCCCGGCCAAGGCATTGCTGGCGCGGCTGGGCTGGCTGGCCGATACGCTTCGGCCACCCATGACACCGGCATCGCCGGCGCTGGCGGACCAGCTCGCGGCGCTGCACGATGCGCTGGACGGCGTCAGCTTGCCTTGAACGCTTTTTCCGCGGCCTGGATCGTCCGCGCGATGATTGCGTCGTCGTGCTTGGCCGAGACAAAGCCGGCTTCGAAAGCCGACGGCGCCAGGTAGACGCCTTCGGCCAGCATCGCGTGGAAGAATCGGTTGAAGCGGCCCACGTCTGCCTTCGTCACTTCGGCAAAGCTCGCCGGCACGTCGTTGGTGAAGTAGATACCGAACATGCCGCCGATGGCGTCGGCCGAGAACGGCACGCCGGCGGCCCGTGCCGCGGCGGTCAGGCCATCGGCCAGCTTGCGTGTCTGCGCGGTCAGATTCTCATAGAAGCCCGGCGCCTGGATCAGCTTCAGCGTGCTCAGGCCGGCGGCCACGGCAAGCGGATTGCCCGACAGCGTGCCGGCCTGGTAGACCCCGCCCAGCGGCGCCAGTTTGGCCATGATGTCGCGCCGTCCGCCGAACGCCGCCGCGGGCATGCCGCCGCCAATCACCTTGCCCAGGCAGGTCATGTCCGGGCTGATGCCGTAGTGCGACTGCGCGCCGCCCAGCGCCACGCGGAAGCCCGTCATCACTTCGTCGAAGATCAGCACGCTGCCATGCTCGCTGCACAGGTTGCGCATCGTCTTCAGGAAGGCTTCGCTGGCGCGAACCAGGTTCATGTTGCCGGCCACGACCTCGACGATGACCGCCGCGATCTCGCCCTTGTGACGCGCGAACGCTTCTTCGAGCTGGGTCACGTTGTTGTACTCGAGCACCATCGTGTGGCGCGTCACGTCGGCGGGCACGCCGGCCGACGACGGCGCATTCTGCGTGGTGTCGGCAAAAGTCAGCAGCCCCGATCCGGCCTTGACCAGCAGGCTGTCCGCGTGGCCGTGATAGCAGCCCTCGAACTTGATGATCAGATCGCGGCCCGTGAAGCCGCGCGCCAGCCGCAGCGCGCTCATGGTGGCTTCGGTGCCGGACGACACCAGCCGCACCTGCTCGATCGACGGCACGAGCTTGCAGATTTCCTCGGCCATCACGATCTCGGCCTCGGTCGGGGCGCCGAACGAGAAACTGTGCGCGGCGGTTTCCTGCACGGCGCGCACCACGTCGGGGTGCGCGTGGCCGACGATCATCGGACCCCAGGAGCCGATGTAGTCGATGTACTGCTGGCCATCGGCATCCCACATGTATGCGCCTTCGGCCCGGGTGATGAAGCGCGGCGTGCCGCCGACGGAACGGAAGGCGCGCACGGGCGAGTTGACGCCGCCAGGAATGGTCTGCTGGGCGCGGTCGAAGAGCTGCTGGTTACGGGACATGGAAATCTGGCCAAAAGAGAAGACTGGAGGATAGACAGGCGTCCGGCCGGGGGCGGCCAGGCGGGCTTTGCCGCCGGTTGCCGGAAAAGCTGGCAATCGCGGGTCAAAGCGTGCCGTTCAGACGGCATCTGCACGCCAAATTGCACGAACGCGGCGATATTGGGCCGAATATGCCGGCCCACGGGTGGCGTCATCGGCGCCGATTGGGTACCATCATGCGCTGGATTTTAATTGAGACTGGCAAAAGCCTGCATATGGAATACAAGACTTGGATGTGCCTGATTTGTGGCTGGATCTATGACGAGGCCACCGGTGCGCCGGAAGACGGCATCGCCCCGGGTACCCGATGGGAGGATGTACCCATCAACTGGACCTGCCCGGAATGCGGGGCACGCAAGGAAGATTTCGAGATGGTGGCCATCTGAGGCCATCCTCGGAAAATGGCCGCGCGTCGCGTCAAAGCGACAGAACGGCCCGTGGCGCCGGGGTGTCCGGATTGACGGCCCCCCCACGAGTTGTCACACTCTGCGGCAAAACTGAACATCCGTCCGGCCGCGCCGCCAATGGCAAGGCAGGCTGAAGACGGGGTGCCGCGGCACAAAAACATGCAGTAACCGGGCAGGCGCAGATCAGAAGAGCGCCGCCACCGGCTCGGGTAGCCGGGTTTTTTGACTGGGAATTGGAAAATCGGGGGCCGCCGGCCCGCCATGCGTGGCGCCGTGCGGAAGTTCTCAAGTGAATGCCTACGCCTGTTGTGTCACGCAGGACGCGGGTCGCGGGAACAAGATGCGGGTCACTCAAACAGAACACGACACGTCTGTCGATGGGGTCAACGCCGGCGGCACCGCCGGTGCCAGCGAGGCATCCACAGTGGGCAAGACCGCTGTGAAGGTGCTCGTGATCGACGACTCCAGCACCATCCGCCGTACGGCGGAAATCTTCCTGACGCAGGCCGGATTCCAGGTCATGCTGGCCGAGGACGGCTTCGAGGCGCTCGCCAAGGTGGGCGACCTCCATCCGGACGTCATCTTCTGCGACATCCTCATGCCGCGGCTCGATGGCTACCAGACCTGCTCCCTGATCAAGAAAAGCCCGCGCTTCCACGCCATCCCCGTGATCATGCTGTCGTCCCGCGACGGTGTGTTCGACCGCTCGCGCGGCAAGCTCGTGGGCGCCCATAACCATCTGGCCAAGCCGTTTTCCCGCGAAGCCCTGCTGCAGGCCATTCAGACCTGTCTGGCGGGCTGCGCGCAGGAGCCGCGCCCGGCCGTGGCGGCATGATCGATGCCGCCTGAAGTATCCAGGAACAACACAATGACCATCAGCAAAATCCTTATCGTCGACGATTCGCCCACCGAAGCCCTGTTCATGTCCGACCTGCTCGGCAAGAAGGGCTTCAAGGTTTCGGTGGCCGGCAACAGCGAACAGGCGATGTCGCGCCTTGAGGCGGAAGCATTCGACCTGATCCTGATGGACGTGGTGATGCCGGGCCAGAACGGCTACCAGGCCACCCGTGCAATCAAGCGCGATGACCGCTTCAAGGACATCCCCGTGATCATGTGCACCAGCAAGGGCCTGGAAACGGACCGCATCTGGGGCATTCGCCAGGGCGCTTCGGACTACATCGTCAAGCCGGTGGACGGCGAGGAACTGCTGTCGAAGATCGCCGCGCTGGCGCACTGAGCGCAACGCGGCAGCCCTGGGGCCGAAGTGGGCGCGGGTGTCCCGACCGGGGACGCCAGCGGCGTCCGCGCACGGCCCCGTCACTGGTTACATCACTGGTTTCACGTTTCACTGGTATCCGATCATGACCGCGCCGCGCCAAGATATCCGAACCCGCCAGACCCGCCTGCATGACTACCAGGCCATGCTGGCACGACGCCTGCGCGAGGCGCGCAACCTGCCCGCCGTGGATAGTTACCTGGGCGTGCTGGTGGGCCAGCGCAACTGGCTGCTGCCGCTGATGGAAACGGGCGAGGTGCTGGAAATGCGCCCGCCCGCCGCGGTGCCGCTGACGCAGCCGTGGTATCGCGGCCTGGTCAACGCGCGCGGCAACCTGCTTGGGGTGATCGACTTCGGCATGTTCTGCGGCGAGGGCCAGACGCCAGTGCAGCCCGGCAGCAAGATCGTCGTGCTGTCGCGCCATGTGGAACGCGCCTGCGGCATCATCGCCACGCGCGTGGTGGGGCTGCGCCATGCGGTGGACCTGACGCCGGCGGGAGGTGCCGAGCCCGAGGGCTGGCGCGGCGCGGGCTTTGCGGACCGGGAGGGGCGCGACTGGCAGGTACTCGATATCCGCCAGTTGCTGGAGGCGCCGGCATTCCTGCAGGCCGGCCGCATCGCGGCCTGAGCACAAGAACCATACAGAAAACGAACGAACAGAGGGTTGCTATGGGTATCAAGAAGATCGGCCTGGGCCGTCGCACCGCCGCTGCAGGTGCTGCCGCGGAAGCAGCCGCGCCTCGCGCGTCGGTATTCGCCAAGGGCGGCGCGGGCAAGAGCGGCCCTGGCCAAACGCCGGTGGAACTCATGACGGGCTGGCTGTCGCGCATGCCGTTCTCGACCCAGCAACGGGCGCTGACCGGCGGCGTGGTGGTGTCGCTGCTGGCGCTGCTGGCTTCGGTTTATCTCGATAACCGCCAGGCAACCAACGGCGCGGCGCAGATCGAGATCGCCGGTAGCATGCTGATGCACTCGCAACGTCTGGGTAAAGCGGTGCCGGTGGCGCTGCTGGGTAACGCGCAGGCGTTCACGCAGCTCAAGCAGTCCAAGGAGAAGCTGACCGCCGACCTGCTGGCGCTGCAGAACGGCAGCGACGAATTGCACGTGCGCGCGACCACGGGGCCCGCCGAGCCGCTGCTCGAGAAAGCCTTCGGTTCCTGGAAGCGCTCGGAAAAGAGCGCGGCCGACGTGCTGGCCCAGCAGCCCATTCTGACCACGATCGGCCAGACGCTGCAGATCTTCAACGCATCGAACCCCGAACTGCTCGAAGCGGCCGAACAGGTGGCCGCCATCAAGCTGCAGGCCGGTTCGAACACCCGCGAGGTTGCGGCCTCGGCCCAGCTGGTGATGCTGACGCAGCGCCTGGGCAAGAACCTGAACGAGTTTCTTTCGGGTGAAGGCGTGAACCCGGAAACCGCGTTCCTGCTGGGCAAGGACACGAACACCTTCCGCGAAACGCTGGACGGCCTGACCAATGGCTCGGAAGCGCTGCGCCTGTCGCCCGCCACCGATCCGGAAACGCGCAACTACCTGCAGCAGCTGTCGCAGCGCTTCGAGGCGGTGCAGAAGACCACGCAGACGATTCTGCAGAACCTGCCCGGCCTGATCGCGGCCAAGCGCGCACAGCAGCAGATCTTCAACGACAACGAAGCGCTGCGCGGCGAGCTGGAGCAGCTGCAGGTCACCTACGCGGAAGGCGCGCGTTACCGGCCGTGGACGTTCGGCGCAATGGTGGTGTCGGCGATCGCCACGCTGCTGTGCCTGGCCGGCCTGGCGGCGCTGTACCTGCGCGACTCGCGCGTGCGTGCACTGGAAGCGGAAGCGCGCGAGCGTGAAGCCGAAGCGCGCCGTCTCGATGAAAAGCGCAACAACGACGCGACCCAGAAGGCCATTCTGCAGCTGATGAACGAGCTGCAGGACATCGCTGACGGTGACCTGACGCGTCAGGCTACCGTGACCGAGGACATCACCGGCGCCATTGCCGACTCGGTGAACTACACGGTGGAAGAACTGAAGGAACTGGTGGGCCGCGTGCAGCAGACCGCCGGACAGGTGCAGCACGCTTCGTCGCAGGTGCAGGACACCTCGGTGCAGCTGGCCGCCACGACCGAAGAGCAGTCGCGCCAGATCCGTCAGACCGGCGAGTCGGTGGTGGAGATGGCGGACCGCATCACGCAGGTATCGCGCGGCGCGGCCGAATCGGCCAACGTGGCGCGCGCCTCGCTGGCGGCGGCCGAGCAGGGCCAGCAGGCGGTGCAGAACGCGATTGCGGGCATGAACGACATCCGCGACCAGATTCAGGAAACGTCGAAGCGGATCAAGCGCCTGGGCGAGTCGTCGCAAGAGATTGGTGAAATCGTCGAGCTGATCTCGGACATTACCGAACAGACCAACGTGCTGGCACTGAACGCTGCCATCCAGGCGGCGTCGGCAGGTGAAGCGGGCCGTGGCTTCTCGGTGGTGGCGGAAGAAGTGCAGCGCCTGGCGGAACGCTCGGGCGAGGCAACCAAGCAGATCGGCGCGCTGATCCGCACGATTCAGACCGATACCCAGGACGCGGTGCACGCTATGGAGCAGAGCACGGCTGACGTGGTGGAAGGGGCGCGGCTGTCGGATAACGCCGGTGCCGCACTGGTCGAGATCGGCCGCGTGTCGCGGCAACTGGCCGAGCTGATCGAACAGATCGCGCAAACCACGTCGCACGAGGCGGGCCTGGCTACCAACGTGGCGCACCACATCGACGGCATTCTGCAGGTTACCGCGCAGACTACGGCCGGTACGCGCCACACCGCCACTTCGGTGCGCCAGCTGACCGCACTGACCGAAGAACTGCGTAACTCGGTGTCCCGATTCAAGATCGCCTGACGCCAGCCCGTACGTTGACGGCTGCACCGGAACTGGTCATGTCCCTGAATTCCATCCTCACCAGCGACGAGGCCGATCCGGCCGCGCCGCAAACGCATGCCACGCCGGAAGCGGCCGCAGCCGGGGCACCGGCTGCCCCGCAGCGCGACCTCTCCGTGCTGGCCTGGCTGGCGCCGAGCCTGCGCACCGCGCTCGACGATGCCGCGGCCGAACTCGGTCACTACGTCGACGAAATCCGGCAAACGCCGGAAGCGCTCGGTGCGCGCGATACCACGTCGCTGCGGCTGGCGGGCCAGCATCTTCACCAGGCGGCAGGCGCCGTGCATATCGTGGGCCTGCGCGGCGTGGATGCCTATTGCCAGGCACAGCGCCGGCTGCTGGAGGCCATCGACGCTGGCACCGTGGCGGCCGATAACACCGCGCTGGCGGTGTTCCGCACCGGTGTCCAGGCACTGGCCGAGTACGTCGACGACTTGATGGCCGGCGACGCCGAAGATCCGTTGCGACTGTTCCAGCCCTATGCCGCCGCGCTCACGCTGATGAAGGAAGAGCGTGTGCATCCGGCCGACCTGTGGCTCGAAGAACTGCAGATGCTGCCCGGAATTGTGCTGCCCACGCGCTCGGCATCGGCCGTCACGCGCGCGCGCCAGCGTTTCGAGGCCGCGCTGCTGAAGGCGCTGCGCCTGCCCACGCCGTGCACGGAAACGTCGCTGCTGCGTGAGGCCTGGCTGCCGCTGCAAGTGGCGCTCGACGAAGTGCGCAACAGCGAGCAGGACGCCCGCCGCACCACCGATACACCGGACCGCGGCATCTGGCACACGCTGGCGATGGTGTTTCGCGGGTTGGCCCACGGCTTGCTGCCGTCCGACCTGCTGGCCAAGCGCTTTGCCGCGCGTACCCATCTGCTGGTGCGCCAGTACCTGCAGGGACAGGTGCGCGTGCCGCAGGCGCTGCTCAACGATGCCATCTTCCTGCTGGTCAGCACCGGCCTGACACCGGATGGCCACGACGACATGACGCCGCCCGTGGTGCAGGCCGCCGTGCAGGTGCTGCGCATGGACGTCGCGCGCAGTCTGCAGGCATACCGTGTGGACCCCGCGCACATCGTGGCACGGGCCGACTACCGGCAGCGCTACTACGGTTGGCTCGACCCCATCGATACCCGCAATCTGCAGCATGCAGCCACGGCCATCGAGCGTGCCGCGGCCGACGATCAGTCCGGCTGGGAACTCGCGCTGGCATCGCTGGCCGAGGCCGCGATGCCGCTGGCGCAGCCCGCGCTGCAGCAGTGCCTGACCGCCGCCGCAGCCTATGCGGGCCAGCGGCCGGCCGGCGAAGCGCTGGGCCGTGGCGGCGTGGCGCTGTTTCTGGCGCGTGCGCTGGCCATGCCGTGGCGCGTGCACGGTAAGTCGGGCCATGCATCGGCCAAGGAATTCGCTGCCCGATGCGAGACGCTGGCAGCCTGCCTGGCCGACCCGCAGGCGGCAGCGCCGGCATGGCTGGCCGACATGGTGCAGTCCGCCAGTGGCCAGGCACAGCGCGCCGAGGCGGTGGCCCAGGCTCGCGCCCAGCTCGATAGCGGCGAATCGTGGCTCGACACGTATGACCGCAACGCGGCACGTGCCGACGCAGGCAATGCGCTGGACGATGCCGCGCAGGCATTCGGTGCGCTGCTGGCCACGATCGAACGCATTCACGGCAGTGCCGCGTTGCCCGAGGGCATCGACGACGAGACCGATGCCGCGATGGCAGCGGTGCGCACCGTGCTGCAGCGCCTGGGCGTGCTGCGCGAGACGACCGATCACGACGCGCGTATCGCCCAGCTATCCGATATCGCGGCGGACCTCGGCGCGGTGCACGCGTTTGCCGATCTGCTCGAATTCGGCCGCAAACAGCGCGATACCTTCGGCGACGACCCGCTCGCGCCCGGCGCACGGCGTCAGGAATCGGCGCCGCAGGGTGCGCTGGGCACGGCGCGCAGCGCCGCGATGGACGCCATCCGCGTTGCCGCCACCGCCGACTCGCCCGAGATCCAGCGCCTGCGCGCAGCGCTGCAGGCTGTGTCCGATCAGGCCGCCATCGACGACGATGCCGCGCTGCGCCGTCAGGCCAGCGAAGCTACTACCCAGCTCCACGCATGGCTGGCGGGAAGCGAATCGGCCGCCGAGCGCATGGTGGTGGCACTGGCCGATCCGATGCCGGTGGCCACGTCGCCTGTTGCGGGCACACCGTCCGCCGCGCCGATGCCGGCCGATACTGCCGCCATCGACGCCGAACTGCTGGACATCTTCCTGTCCGAGGCCGAAGAGGTGCTCGGCAACATCACCGCCGATCTGTCTGGCGGCCTGGATGCATTGCGCGACGCCGACGTGCTGAGCCGCATGCGCCGTGGTTTCCACACGCTGAAGGGATCGAGCCGGATGGTCGGCCTGAATCGCTATGGCGAGGCCGCCTGGGCTGTGGAACAGGTAATGAACCTGTGGATTGCAGAGGCACGCGAGCCGGCGCCCGAACTGCCGGCGCTGCTGATGCAGGCCTACGATCTGCTGCGCGACTGGGCGCTGGCGCTGCGCGACGACCCGTCGACGCTGCGCGAGATCGGCCCGCTGATCGATGCCGCGCAAGCGCTGCGCGAACCCGGTGGTGCGGTGCCGGCGACCGGCGGGATCGACTCGCTCGATGCGCTGCTGGCGCAAGCGGCCCTGCCGGAAGCGCCGGTGGCCGTGGAAGCCGCCGCCGAGATGGATGCGGCAACGGCGGAAGACAGCAACGTGCTGCCGTTCCGGCTGTCCGGTGGCCTTGCCGATGACGACGAGGGCTACAAGGTCATCGGCCCGGTTCGTATCGGTCTGGCGCTCTACAACGTCTACTTGCAGGAAGCCGACGATCTGCTGCGGCAGTTCGCCACCGACCTGTCCGAGTGGAAGCACGAGAATCATCCGTGCCCGAGCGAGCTGGCACTGCGCGTGGCGCACACGCTGCAGGGCAGTGCGTCGACGGTGGCGCTGGAGCCCGTCCGCGAGATCGCCGAAGCGCTGGAACATCTGTTGCTGCTGCTGGGCCGTCATCCGGTGGTCATGCATCCGGCCGACTTCAGGCTGCTGGATCTGGCCGTCGATCGGTTGCGCGCGATGCTGCACCAGTTTGCCGCCGGTATCTGGCCGGACAGCGATGCGTCGTTGTGCCGGGACCTGAACGACTTTGGCGAACGCGCGCTGGTACGTCCGCGTGCCGTCGTGCCGGCCGATCAGTCGGCGGGCCAGGAAGGTTCGGTGTCGCAGTTGTTCGGGACCCAGGCGCAACAGCCGTTGCCCGAAATCGACGAAGCCGTGCAGGCGCCGCCGGCCGAGCTGCCGCCGGTGAAGCTGACGCCGATCACGTCGCTGCCGCCCGTATCGGCGCCGGCCACTTCCGCACTGACGCCAGTCACGCCGCTCCACGACGCCGTGGTGATCTCGCTGCCGACGCCGTCGCGCCACGACTCGATCGCCGTGGCGCACGTCACGCCCGACTCGCCCGACACGCTGCCGCTGGAAGACACGTCGACCGATGCGTCGTTGCTTGATCCGGCACTGGTCGAAATCTTCCTGGAAGAAGCGCACGGCACGCTGCCCGACCTGGGCAAGATGGTGCGCACATGGGAATCCACGCCCGACGACGCGCAGCATGGCGGCCTGATCCTGCGCGGCCTGCACACGCTCAAGGGCAGCGCGCGCATGGCCGGTGCGATGGCACTGGGCCAGGCCGCGCATGAAATGGAAACGCTGCTGGAGACCAGTGTGCGCGGCCAGCGCGTGACGCCGGACCTGTTCGGCAAGCTGTACGCCTGGTACGACCGTATTCTGGCGCACGTGGACGCGCTGCAGAATGGCCGCCTGCTGCCGGTGGACGATGCCGATGTGGTCAACGGCCTGGTCGCCGCTCCGACGGCACCGGTGTCTGAGACGCAGGAAGCGTCGGCGCCCGCCGTGCCTGGCAACGCGCTCGTGCCGGCGACAACCGCGCTGATGCCGGCGGCGCCCGTGACGCTGCCCACCGATACCGAGCGCCAGCGCGCGCTGGTGCGCGTGCAGGCCCGCACGCTGGACACGCTGATCAACGACGCAGGCGAGGTGAGCGCCACGCGCGCACGCCTGGACAGCGAACTCGACGCACTGCGTAGCTATCTGGGCGAACTGAACGATAACGTGGCACGTCTGCGCATGCAGCTGCGCGAAATCGAAATGCAGGCCGAAACGCAGATGGCATCGCGTATCGCCGACCAGCAGCACAACCAGGAATTCGATCCGCTGGAATTCGACCGCTTCACGCGATTCCAGGAACTGACGCGGATGATGGCCGAGTCGGTCAACGACGTGGCTACCGTCGAGCAGAACCTGCAGCGCGGCTTTGACCGCGCGTCGGGTGACCTGGCGGCTCAGGCGCGGCTGACGCGGGGGCTGCAGCGCGGCCTGATGCAGGCGCGCATGGTGCAGTTCGATGCGCTGGCCGAGCGGCTGTATCGCGTGGCGCGCCAGTCGGCCAACGAGACCGGCAAGGAAGTGCGGTTGCTGATCAAGGGCGGTACCGTGGAAATCGACCGCTCGGTGCTGGACCGCATGGCCGGCCCGATCGAGCATTTGATCCGCAATGCCGTGGTGCATGGCATCGAGGCGGCCGAGGTGCGCCGCGCAGCGGGCAAGGCGGTCACCGGTGCACTGACCCTTGAGGTGCAGCAGGAAGGCAACGAGGTGGTGCTGACGTTCTTTGACGACGGCGGCGGCCTGAACCTGCAGCGTATCCGCGAACGTGCCGTGGCACGTCAGCTGATGGCGCCAGATGAAGATGCCAACGACGCGCGCCTGACGGAGATGATCTTCGCGCCGGGATTCAGCACGGCTGACGCCGTTTCGGAACTGGCAGGGCGTGGCGTGGGCATGGATGTGGTGCGCGCCGAGACCGTGGCGCTGGGTGGCCGTATCACGCTGTCCACTGAAATGGGCCGGGGCACCAGCTTTACGGTGCACCTGCCGCTGACCACGGCCATTACGCAGGTGCTGCTGGTGTCGCTGGGCGGGCGCATGTTCGCCATGCCAAGCGGCATGATCGACCAGGTTCACCAGTTGCGCGAGAAGCCGCTGCTGGAAGCCTACAACGCGGGCCGCTTTGCGGCCGCCGGTATCGAGGTGCCGTTCTACTACTTCGGCGCGCTGCTTGAGGAAACCTCGGCAATGGCGTCGGGACGCAAGTATTCGCCGGTGGTGGTGGTGCGTTCCGGTGCCGAGCGGGTGGCCGTGCATGTCGACGACGTGCTGGGCAACCGAGAAGTGGTGGTGAAGCACATCGGCCCGCATCTGGCTCGCCTGGAGGGTATTGCCGGGGCGACGACGCTTGGTGACGGCGAGATCGTGCTGATCTACAACCCGGTGGTGCTGGCGCAGCGCTGGGTGCGCGAGCGCGGTGCTGCGGCACCGGCCTTGCCGGCGCCGCTGTTGGCGGAGCAGGTGGGCGCCGTGGCCGAGTTTGTCGACGCCGGTACGCCGGTGCCGGTGGCGGGGCTGATGACGCAGCCGACCGTGATGGTGGTGGACGATTCGCTGACGGTGCGCAAGGCCAGCCAGCGCCTGCTGACGCGTGCCGGCTATCAGGTGGTGCTGGCGCGCGACGGTGTGGATGCGCTGCGGCAGTTGCAGGAAGTGATGCCCGACGCGATGCTCGTCGACATCGAGATGCCGAACATGGATGGCTTCGACCTGACGCGCAACGTCCGCGCCGACTCACGTACCAGCCACATGCCGCTGGTCATGATCACGTCGCGGACGGCGGAAAAACATCGCCGCTATGCCGCGGAAATCGGCGTGAACGTCTATCTGGGCAAGCCGTTCAACGAGGACGAACTGCTGCGCACGCTGCAGCAACTGATCGGCGAGAAGGCCGCCGCGACGGCGTCGTCGGTGGCACAGATGCTGGGCGAAGCGTAAGCAAGCTGCGCCTGGTTTGCTCCCCTCTCCCGTGAAACGGGAGAGGGGCCGGGGGAGAGGGTTCAGTGGTGACAACTGCCACGGTCGGCAAGCAGCACCTCGTTGCCCTCTCCCCCAACCCCTCTCCCGCCTTGCGGGAGAGGGGAGCAAAATCTTCCCAGGGACGCAGGGAGAGGGGAGTGCCTACGTCTGACCAATCACTCAGTCTTCCGCCCCACCATTTTCGCCGGCACCGACAGCGTCAGTGCCGCGCCCACGACCATGCATGCGGCCAGCAGGTACATGCCCGAGTCCGTGCTCTGCGTCAGGTCCTTGAGCCAGCCCACGGCGTAGGGGCTGATAAAGCCTGCCAGGTTCCCTAGCGAGTTGATCAAAGCGATTCCGGCTGCCGCGCCCGTGCCGGCCAGGAAGGCCGTCGGCAGGCTCCAGAACAACGGCAGCGTGGTCAGGATGCCGATCGTGGCCAGCGTCAGTGCGACCATCGCCATCGTGGTGTCGCCATGCCACTGTACCGACAGCACCAGGCCCACGGCGCCCAGCAGCGCGGGCACCGCGATATGCCAGCGGCGCTCGCCGCGGCGGTCCGCGCTATGGGCGAACAGGATCATGCCGATCACTGCGCAGCCATACGGAATGGCGGTCAGCAGGCCCACATCGAACGCGCCCTTGACGCCGGTCTGCTTGATGATCGTGGGCAGCCAGAAGCTCACGCCATACAGGCCCATCACGAAACTGAAGTAGATCGCGCTCATCAGCCAGACGCGCGGGCTGAACAGCACCTCGCGGACGGGCGGGTCTTCCTTGTGCTGGTCTTCGGCCGCGATATTGCGTTCCAGCAGCGCGCGCTCGTCGGCGGTCAGCCACTTGGCGTGCGAGATGCGGTCGTCCAGGTACAGCAGCACCCAGATGCCCACCAGGATCGACGGAATGCCTTCGACCAGGAACATCCATTGCCAGCCGGCCCAGCCGTTGTGGCCGTCGAACGATTGCATGATCCAGCCCGACAGCGGCCCGCCGATTACGCCCGACAGCGCAATCGCCGTCATGAAGAACGTGGTGGTGCGCCCGCGCCGGCTGGCCGGATACCAGTAGGTCAGGTACAGGATGATGCCCGGAAAGAAACCGGCCTCCGCGATACCTAGCAGGAAGCGCAGCACGTAGAACATCGTCGGCGTGGTCACGAACATCATCGCCGCCGATATCAGGCCCCACGTGATCATGATCCGCGCGATCCAGATGCGCGCGCCCACCTTGTGCAGGATCACGTTGCTCGGCACCTCGAACATGAAGTAGCCGATGAAGAAGATGCCGGCGCCCAGCCCGTAAATGGTTTCGCTGAACTGCAGGTCATTGAGCATCTGCAGTTTGGCGAAACCCACGTTGACGCGGTCAAGATAGGCCACGACGTAGCAGAGCAGCAGGAACGGCACCAGACGCCAGCTGACCTTGCGGTAGACGGCGTCCTCGAAGCCGGCGTCGCGCGCGCCGGCATTGACTGCGGTGGTAGTCATCGATGTCTCCTCATTGGGATGGTTTTTTTTCTGATGCGGATGATCGGAGGTCAGACGCAGCGCCCGCCGTCTACCTCGATGCAGGTGCCCGTGATGAAACTGGCTTCGTCCGATGCCAGGTACAGGCAGGCATTGGCCACATCCTGCGGCGTGGACATGCGACCCATCGGAATCGTGGCCAGGAATTTCGCGCGGTTCTCGGGCGTGTCCGGCAGGCCCATGAATTGCTCCAGCAGGCCCGTGGCACCGATCACCGGATTCACGCAGTTCACGCGGATATTGTCGGGGCCCAGCTCGGCTGCCATCGCCTTGCTGGCCACGATGACCGCGCCCTTGCTGCCGTTGTACCAGACCAGGCCGGGACGCGGACGGATGCCGGCCGTCGACGCGATGTTGACAAAGTTGCCGCCGCCACGGCGCCGGAAGTGCGGGATGAAGTGGTGGGCCGACCAGTAGATGCTTTTGACGTTGACTGCGTAGACGCGGTCGAACTCTTGCTCGCTGACTTCGAGGATCGGCTTGTTGCGGTGGGTGGTGCCGGCGTTGTTGACCACGCAGTGCACGTCACCGAACGCGGCCAGTGTGGCGTCGCGCATGGCGGCCACGTCATCGCCCTGCGACACATCGGCGCGCACCGCGCCCGCCTTGCCGCCGGCGTCGCGGATGGCGGCGGCCACGCGCTCCGCTGCGTCGAGGTTCAGGTCGGCCACCATCACGGCGGCCCCCTCGCGCGCAAACGTATGGGCGATGCCTTCGCCAAAGCCCGAGCCTCCGCCCGTGACTACCGCTACCTTGCCAGCCAGTCTGGTCATTACCTGTCTCCTTGCTGTCGAATGAGGCCCGGCGCGGTTCTGTGCCGCGCTACGGGCGGGACTTCGTTACTGCGGAATCGGAATCGAAATCGGAATCAGTGGAAGGGACCCCTGCCGCGCAGTGCATTGGCCACCATCATGATCCCCAGAAGGAAGGGCAGGGCGACGTACATGCACCAGTGGATGCGGTCTCCCACGGTGTCGCCCCATTTGCGCTTGAACACCTGCAGACGAGGCATGCCCGACGGATTCGTGGCGCGCTTGTTCCTGACATGCCACGCCATCCAGAAAAAGAAGATCGCGAAGGCGACGGAAAGAAAGTTGATGCTACCCATGTTGAATGGCGATGGTTTTCAGAGTGGTAAATCCGTACAGGGCTTCGAAGCCCTTCTCGCGGCCATAGCCCGAATGGCCGGTGCCGCCAAACGGCAGCTCGACGCCGCCGCCGGCGCCATAGTTGTTGATGAATACCTGCCCCGCGCGCAGCTTGCGCGCCAGCCGCATCTGCCGGCCGCCGTCGCGTGTCCAGACGCCGGCCACCAGGCCGTACGGCGTGCCGTTGGCCAGGCGCACGGCTTCGTCCTCGTCATCGAACGGCATGGCTGCCAGCAGCGGGCCGAAGACTTCTTCCTGCGCAAGACGATGATTGTGCGGCACGTCGCGGAACAGCATCGGCACCTGGTAGTAGCCGGACTCCGGCGCGTCGCCCACGATCTGGCCCTGCGCCATCACGGCGATACCGGCGTGCTGGGCATCGGACACGAAATCCCAGACGCGCTGCTGCTGCTTGCGGCTGATCAGCGGGCCGCATTCCAGGTCGAGTTCCGAAGGCCCCACGCGCAGTGCCTCGAACACGCCTGACAGGCGGTCCAGCAGCGCCTCATAGACAGGCCGCTCCACCAGCAGACGGCTGCCGGCCGAGCATGTCTGGCCAGCATTCTGCACGATGCCGTTGACGACGACGGGCAGCAGCGCGTCGAGGTCGGCATCGGCAAACACCACCTGGGGCGACTTGCCGCCCAGTTCCAGCGTCACGGGCACGTGGTTTTCGGAGGCCAGCTGCGACACGAGCTTGCCGGTCTGGGGTGAGCCGGTGAAGGAAATATGGTTGATGCCCGGATGACGGGCCAGTGCGGCACCGGCCTCGTGGCCGTAGCCGGTGACGATGTTCAGCGCGCCTTCGGGCAGCCCCGCCTCGGCGGCCAGCTCGGCCACGCGCAGGATCGACAGGCAGGCGTCCTCGGCTGGCTTGACCACGCAGGCATTGCCGGTGGCCAGCGCCGCGCCGACGCTGCGGCCAAAGATCTGCAGCGGGTAGTTCCACGGGATGATGTGGCCGGTCACGCCATGCGGTTCACGCACGGTGAGGACCGTGTAGCCGGCGTTGTAGGGGATGGTTTCGCCGTGCAGTTTGTCGGCGGCGCCCGCGTAGAACTCGAAATAGCGGGCCACGGCGCGCGCGTCGGCGCGGGCCTGGCGCAGCGGCTTGCCGGTGTCGCGTGCTTCCAGCGCGGCCAGTTCGTCCTCGTGATCGATCAGCTTGAGCGCCAGGCGGTTCAGCAGGCGCACGCGGTCGGCCGGGTTCATCGCGCCCCATTCGCCCTCGAATGCCTGGCGGGCGGCGCGCACGGCCACGCTGATATCGGTGGCATTGCCGCGGGCGATCTCGGCGAACGGCTCGCCGCTGGAGGGGTCGAACACCTTGATGCGCAGGCCGGAATCGGGCGCGATCAGGCGGTTGGCGACGAAATGCTGGGCATGCATGCAGGTCTCCACGGCTCCGGTTATGGAGCAAATGCTGAAATCGGGAATGCCGCATTATCGCGCACCGCGCCGGACGCGCAAGGCATCACGCGTCACCCGGCGCGCAACGGTTGTCAGGCTGCGGTCAGGGCCGACCCGCTATAATGCCGCCCATCCCATTCCACAGGTATTCGGAGAACTCGCATGAGCTTCAACCTCGTCTCCCCGGGCAAGGACCTTCCCAACGATTTCAACGTCATCATCGAGATTTCGGCCCAGAGCGATCCGGTGAAGTATGAAGCCGACAAGGAAACCGGCCTGCTGTTCGTGGACCGTTTCATCGGCACGGGCATGCGCTACCCGGCCAACTACGGTTTCATTCCGCAAACGCTGTCCGGTGACGGCGATCCGGTCGATGTGCTGGTCATCACCCCGTTCCCGATCCTGGCCGGCGCTGTCGTGCGCTGCCGTGCACTGGGCATGCTGAAGATGACCGACGAGTCGGGCGTGGACGCCAAGCTGGTGGCCGTTCCGGTCGACAAGCTCAGCCCGGCTACCGCCAATATCAAGGGCCTGTCCGACGTGCAGCAAAACACGCTCGACCAGATCAAGCACTTCTTTGAGAACTACAAGGCACTCGAAGCGGGCAAGTGGGTCAAGGTCGAAGGCTGGGCCGGTATCGAGGAAGCCCACAAGGAAATCACCGACGGCGTGGCGAACTTCAAGAAGTAATCGCACCGCTGCCGTTGGCCAGGAAACCCCGCCGCCCGGCGGGGTTTTTTGTTGGCCGCGCTGATCCTTGGCAAGGTCGGTCCTCGGATGCCGGCGGTAAGCTTGGCTCGTTCCCCATAAATCTGGAGTTACCGATGTCTGTCCCGCAGACCAGCGTGCCCGTGCAGGGCGCGGCCGTATTCGCGCGTTATGACGCGATGGCGATCGCGTTTCACTGGCTGATGTTCATCCTGATTGCCGTGGCCTACGCGGCGATCGAGTTGCGCGGCTTTACGGACAAGGGCACAGCGGCGCGCATGGTCGTCATGGAACTTCACAAGTGGACCGGCGCGCTGGTGCTGGCACTGGCCGTGCCGCGCCTGCTCTGGCGCCTGATGCGCGGTGCACCCGCACCCGAGCCGGGTCCGCGCGTGGCGCATCTGGCCAGCGCGGCCGGGCATGGGCTGCTTTATCTCTTCCTGTTCGCCCAGCCTATCCTCGGCCTGGTCATGACCAACGCGGCCGGACGATTTCTGACGGTGCCCTTGCTGGGCATCGACCTGCCACCGATCGTCGCGCCGAATCCTGAGCTGAAGGACGTTGCGAAGGAAATCCACGAAGTCCTTGGCAAGGCGTTCTACCTCGTGATCGGTCTCCATGCGATGGCCGCGCTGTTTCACCACTACATGCTGGGCGATAACACGATGCGGCGCATGCGGTGGCGCCGCTAGCCGTCACCGAGCCGCGACCACTTCAATCCGCCTGTCTGGCAAACGGATTGCGATCGTTCAGTTCGTCCAGATAGGCGTCCATGCCCTGGCGCTCCCGTTCCAGGAATCGCTCCACGGCATCGGCAAACGCCGGGTGCGCGAGCCAATGCGCCGAGCGCGTGGCAACTGGCAGGAAGCCGCGCGCCATCTTGTGCTCGCCCTGCGCGCCGCCTTCGAAGGTGCCGATGCCCTCGGCGATGCAGAATTCCAGCGGCTGGTAGTAGGCGGTTTCGAAATGCAGGCAGGGGTGATGCTCCAGGGCGCCCCAATAGCGGCCATAAAGCGTGCTGACGGCGGGATCGGCATCGTAGACCAGCAGTGAGCTGGCGATGTCGCGGCCTTCGCGCGTGGCGATCACGAGCAGCAGGTTTTCGGGCATCGCCTCGCCGATGCGGCGGAAGAAGTCGAGGTTCAGGTAGGGCGAGGAATGATGCTCGCGGTACGTCTGCCGATAGCAGCGGTTGAAGAACTTCCATGCATCGTCGTCGATGTCCGCGCCCTTCAACTGGCGGAACGTGATGCCTGCTTCGGCAACGCGCCGGCGTTCGGCGCGGATATTCTTGCGCTTCTTCTGCGACAGCGTGGCCAGGAACGCTTCGAAATGCTCGTAGCCAGGGTTGGTCCAGTGGAACTGCACGCCGTGGCGCATCATCATGCCGGCCTCTTCCATCAGGTCGGCCTCGTGGTCAGACGGAAACAGGATGTGCAGCGACGACAGCTGGCTTTCCTCGGCCATTGCCAGCGCGAAACGGAGCAAGACATGGCGGGCCAGGTCATCTTCCGCGAGCAGCCGTGCGCCACGCACCGGGGTGAATGGCACCGCCGCGAGCCACTTGGGATAGTAATCAAGCCCGTGCTGGCGATAGGCGTCCGCCCAGGCCCAGTCGAACACGTACTCGCCATAGGAGTGCGACTTGGCATAGAGCGGCATGGCGGCCGCCAGACGGTCGCGCCCCGGGCCATTGCCGTCGGGCACCCAGAGCGTCAGGAAGCGCGGCGACCAGCCGGATTCGTCGGTGGCGCTGCCGCTGGCGTGCATGGCATGCAGGAACGCGTGGCGCAGGAACGGCGTGGGTTCGGGCTGGGCGGCGAGTAGCGCGTCCCAGTCGGCGGCATCGATCTCGGCAAGGTCCAGCACGATGTCCGTGCGGTATTGGGGACGCGGGTCACTCATAAACGGGTTGGCGTAGGTGCCGGCCGAGTCTACCGGAATTGAATTTGTGCTGCAGGCGTTGTCAGCGCGACGACGGGCGACGGCGTGCGGCAGGGCGTCGTAGAATGCGCATATCCGTTTTTCGATGTCCACTCCCCCGACGTTCCTTCCCGGTACGGGCCCAGACATGACGCACCCCTTCCACAATCTCTATTCCCACGGCTTTGCGCGCGTGGCCGTTGGCGTGCCCGAGTGCCGCGTGGCCGATCCCGCCTTCAACGCCGAACAGACCATTGCGCTGGCACGCCAGGCCGCCGACGGCGGCGCGGTGCTGGTGGCTTTTCCAGAACTTGGCCTGCCGGCCTACACCTGCGACGATCTGTTCCATCAGCGCGCGCTACTGCGCGAATGCGAGTTGGCGCTGCAGCGGATCGTCGAGGCATCGGCGGGCATCCGTGCCGCGATGATCGTCGGCATGCCGGTGCTGGTGGAACACCAGTTGTTCAATTGCGCGGTGGTGGTGGCCAATGGCACCGTGCAGGGCGTGGTGCCGAAGACCTATCTGCCGAACTACTGGGAGTTCTACGAGGCTCGCCAGTTCAGCAGCGCCGATTGCGCGGCCGTCGATACGGTTTCGTTGCTGGGTGCCGAAGTGCCTTTTGGCGCGAACCTGCTGTTCGATATCGAGAACATTCCGTTCTTCCGGTTCCACGCGGAAATCTGCGAAGACGTCTGGGTGCCGATTCCGCCGTCGTCGTTTGCGGCGCTGGCCGGTGCGACGGTGCTGGTGAACCTGTCGGCGTCGAACATCGTGATCGGCAAGTCTGGCTACCGGCATCAGCTCGTGTCCCAGCAGTCGGCCCGTTGCCTGGCCGCGTACCTGTACACGTCCGCCGGCAAGGGGGAATCCACCACCGACCTGGCCTGGGACGGTCAGGCGCTGATCTATGAAAACGGCGAGCTGCTGGGCGAATCGGAGCGGTTTGCCGATGCATCGCACCTGCTCTTTGCCGATGTCGACCTGGAGCGGCTGTCGCGCGAACGCATGCACCAGACGTCGTTCGGGCAGTCGGTGCGCCGTCACAAGGACGAAGTCGAGAAATTCGACGTAGTGGCGTTCCATATGGAATTGCCTACCGCGCAGGAGCTGCCGCTGGAGCGCAAGGTGGAGCGCTTTCCGTACGTGCCGGCCGACGCGCGGCGCCGCGACGAGCGCTGCATGGAGGTCTACAACATCCAGGTGCAGGCGCTGGTGCAGCGGTTGTCGTCAAGCCGGATCAAGAAGGTGGTCATTGGCGTATCGGGCGGGCTGGATTCCACCCACGCGCTGCTGGTTTGCGCCAAGGCGATTGACCGACTGGGCCTGCCGCGCGCCAATATCCTGGCCTATACGATGCCTGGCTTTGCCACGAGCGACCGCACGCTGAAGCAGGCGCGCGAACTGATGGAAGTGGTGGGATGCACGGCGCGCGAGATCGATATCCGGCCGAGCTGCATGGCCATGCTCAAGGACCTGGACCATCCCTATGCACGCGGCGAGCACGTCTATGACGTGACATTCGAGAACGTGCAGGCCGGTGAGCGAACCAACCACCTGTTCCGGCTGGCCAATCACAATGGCGCGATCGTGATCGGCACCGGTGATCTGAGCGAACTGGCGCTGGGCTGGTGCACGTACGGCGTGGGGGACCATATGTCCCACTACAACGTCAACGCCAGCGTTCCCAAGACACTGATCAGCCACCTGGTGCGCTGGGTGGCCGATACGGGCCAGGTGCTGGACACCGGCAAGGACGTGCTGCTGGCCGTGCTGGATACCGATATCAGCCCGGAACTGGTGCCCAGCGGGGCATCGGGCGACGGGCAGGACGAGGCGCCCGGCCAGAAGACCGAGCAGATCATCGGACCGTACGAGCTGCAGGACTTCAATCTCTACTACACGCTGCGCTACGGCTACGCGCCGTCCAAGGTGGCGTTCCTGGCGCTGCACGCCTGGGGCGACGTGGAGCGCGGCGTCTGGCCGAACGGCCCCCATGTGACCCGCAACAGCTACCAACTGCCGGAAATCAAGCGGATCCTCGGGATTTTTGTCGACCGGTTCTTCCGTACCAGCCAGTTCAAGCGCTCGTGCATTCCGAATGCGCCGAAGGTGGGTTCGGGCGGTTCGTTGTCGCCGCGTGGCGATTGGCGCGCCCCTAGCGACGGCGAATCGGCGGTCTGGATGCGCGACCTGGACCGCATTCCAGACCAGGCGAACTGACTGGGATGTGGTGTTTCGGGCTAGAATCTGTCATCTTCCGACACCTTTAGAGACAGAGGCCAGCCATGAAGCAGATTACCGCCATCATCAAACCGTTCAAGCTCGACGAAGTGCGTGAAGCACTGGCCGACGTGGGCGTGACCGGTCTGACGGTGACCGAGGTAAAGGGATTTGGCCGCCAGAAGGGTCATACCGAGCTATACCGCGGCGCCGAATATGTGGTCGACTTCCTGCCGAAAATCAAGATCGAGGTGGTGGTTGCCGAGAACCAGCTCGACACCGTGCTCGACGCCATCGTCAAGGCCGCCCACACGGGCAAGATCGGCGACGGCAAGATCTTCGTGACCGAGATCGAGCGCGTGATCCGTATCCGCACCGGCGAGCAGGACGAAGCAGCAGTCTGAGCAAAAACCGGGTTTGAGAAAAAAAGCCGGCCTTCGGGCCGGCTTTTTTTTGGTTCAACGAGGAATTCCGGGGAAGGCAGCCTTGATCTTCAGGAAGAAGTATTCCTCGTCGCGGTAGCCGTAGGCCCTACGCTTGATGACCTTGATGGTGTTGTTGATGCCCTCTACGACGCTCGTGTTCAGCGGGTGCCGGCATCGGGCGATGATGCCGTGCCAATAGGCTTTCAGGCGCTGGGCGAACAGTTCGAGAGCCGGAATCCGGCTCTGGCTTGCCTGTTCACACCAATGCTCCCACGCCTTTTGCGCCCATCCCGGGCGGCGGTAGAACCACAGCCGCTTGAGCTCGTCTCTCAGGATGTAGACCGTCAGCAACGGCTGATTGGCCTGCAGCACCTCGTTCAGATGCACGGCTTGAGGGTCGCTCAGGTTCTCCTTGTTGCGCAGCAGTAGCCAGCGCGTGGACTTGAGTACCCGTCTGGCCGGACGGTCGTGCCGCAGGCGGTTGGCCTGATCTACACGGACCCGGTCGATCACCTCGCGCCCGTACTTGGCCACGACGTGGAAGAGGTCGAAGACCACCTCAGCCTGCGGGCAATGCTCGCGGATCTCCAGTTCATAGGCGGTCGTCATGTCGATGGCAACGGCCTCGATGCGCTCTGCCGCGCCTGCCGGGAGTTGCGCAAAGAAGGCGCGCGCCGTCTCGCGCGAGCGGCCCTGACCGATCCAGAGCACTTGCCGCCCAATCGGATCGACCACCACCGTCGCATAGCGATGGCCCTTGTGCAGCGCGAATTCGTCCATGGCCAGGTAGCGGATGCTGGACCAGTCCGGCTCGACGACTGCCTCGCGCAGGCGCGCCTTGTCGATCGTCTTGACGGTATGCCAGCCCAGGTCATAGAAAGCCGCCACGGCCTGCACCGTGCAGTGACGCAGCAACTGCCCGCAGGCCTGCGCCAGCCTGGCTGTGACACGCTGGTAGCGCCCAAGCCATTCGAGCCGCTCGAGTCGCGGCCCCCCGCATTGATCGCACCAGACGCGCCTGCGGGGGACATGCAGCACCACCCGGTACTCGAACAGCGGAAGATCGCGCACGCGCCGCACCACCGTTTCATGGACCTGCCGGCACTTCGATCCGCATTCCTCGCAGTACATGACCTTGCTGACTGGCTTCAAGTACAGCGCCAGCGTACGGCTCTCCCCTTCAGGCCATACCACCCGATCCAGCCTGTAGCCATCCCAGCAGCCCAAGGCCTGCAGCGTCTTCCGATCCAGCATCCCGTTCCTCAACAGCCGTCTTAACGGCCATTAGGATACGGAATGTGGCAATTCAGTCCCCGGAATTCTCCGAAGAACC